>JAIPJL010000087.1 GCA_021734165.1 bacterium
TACCGACGATCTTCGGGATAACTGTAGTGGCTTTTCTGATCATACACCTGGCGCCCGGCGATCCGGCGGCTATGAAAGCACGCGGGGCAGAAGGCGGTATGCTGGAAGGATTGACGGAAGAAGCTATACAGAAGACGCGGGAACTCTACGGACTCGATAAACCGCTGTACGTTCAGTACTGGCTGTGGGTGAAGCGGATCACTACACTCGATTTCGGAGACTCAATCAAGTTCAATCGTCCGGTCTGGGAAGTGCTGAAAGAGCGAATTCCAATTTCGATCAGACTGGCGCTGGTGTCGATTATCCTGTCATACCTGATATCGATACCGCTCGGAATTTATTCAGCGAGTCACCAGTACTCGCGAATTGACCGATCTATGACACTGTTTTTATTCATCCTCTATTCACTGCCGGGTTTCTGGGTGGCTACTATGTTGATCGTATTCCTCGGTGGTGGTGATTTTCTTGATCTGTTTCCTGTTTTCGGTCTAACATCTATAGGCGCTGAGAAATGGGGATTCTGGGCGCGTTTCTGGGACGCAGCCTGGCATCTCGTGCTGCCAATTTTCTGTATGATGTATGCATCGCTCGCTGTGCTGTCAAGATACATGCGAACATCTATGCTTGAAGTTATCAGGCAGGATTATATTACCACCGCACGCGCCAAGGGTCTTAGCGAGTACAAGGTGATCTATAAACATGCCCTGCGAAATTCGTTGATCCCGATTATTACGCTGCTATCGGGCATACTACCGGCAGTTATCGGAGGTTCGATTATAATTGAAACGATCTTCACCATTCCGGGCATGGGCAGGCTTGCCTGGGAAGCGATCCTTGCCAGGGATTATCCTCTAATCATGGCGGAACTAACCATTGTTTCGTTTTTAACACTATTTGGGATTTTACTTTCGGATATACTCTATTCGGTGGTTGATCCTCGTATCGCTTTTGACAGGAAAGGCGCTTAGTATTATATGGATTTATTCAGGATGGCAATCGCTAACATTCAACCTAGTCAGTTATTTATTAATAAGGATAAACTTAAACATATAAGTGAAAAGTATGCAGGATGCTTTGACAAATTGTCACCAATACCTATTGTAAAACTGGGGCATGAGATCATCTACACCGATGGGCACACTCGAGCGTACGCTGCATACAAAGCTGGTGTGGATGAAATATCAGTATATTGGGATAAAGATGATCTTGACTGGCATAGCTATGACATTTGTGTGAGTTGGTGTAAAAAGGAAGGAATTTTAACTATTGCTGATCTTAGTGATCGCATTGTAAAGCCGGATGATTACAAGATTCTTTGGATAGATAGATGTGAAAGACTGCATCAATCGGTTGGTCAAAAAGAAACTCAAATCTGCAGGAATTTCTAATGATCAAGGATGTTAAATTCAGGTATTTATTTTTCACAGCAGTATTTTTCGTTGTCATCACTGCTTTTGCCGGTTGTGACTTTTCGTCCATGTCAGACGTTAAAAAGGCTGAAAAGGAACTGAGAAAAGCGGACAATGTAAACGCTGAATTCTGGGCTGAACCGGAGTATAAAAAAGCGCAGAGGCTACTTAACGAAGCCATTGATTTCACTCACGAGCGTAAGATAAATGAAGCTCGTGACGCTTCACTGGAAGCTCTCTACTGGGCAACGGAAGCCACAAATCTCGCTATAAAACGCGCTCAAGAAATGGAGGAAGAGCATGATGGTATCACAAAAAAGGATTACTAAATTTTGGCGTCTTACCCATGTTCAACGATCAGGGTTCGTGTTAATTTCTGTATTCCTTTTTACTTCTATACTCCTTTCTACAGGCTGCGATTGGTCAGCTCGTTGGGATCTTCGTAAAGCCGAAAAAGCGATCAAGCAATGCGACAAAGTGAATGCTGAATTCTGGGCTGAGCCCGAATACCGAAAAGCTCAGAAAGCTCTTGATCTGGCTATGGACTTGGCTCATGAAAGAAAGATCAACGAGGCTCGCGATTCAGCATTAGAGGCTTATGAATGGGCTCTTGAGGCGACTGATCTCTCAATCAGACGCAGAGAGGAAATGGAGAAAGAGCACGACGGATTGAATCGTAAAGATTATTAAGGATCTAATATGACTTCCGAAAAATCTCAACTGACTCTGAAGACTGTTTTAGTTGTATTGTTGTTGGGTTTCGTCTTTATTTCATCAGGCTGCGACTGGTCGGCACGCTGGGATTTACGTAAAGCCGAGAAAGCGCTCAGACGGGCTGACAAAGTAAATGCAGAACACTGGTGTGAAAAGGAATACGGTAAAGCTCAAAAAGCCTTTGATGAAGCAATGGATCTTGCGCGCGTACGTAAAATAAATGAAGCGCGCGATAAAGCACTTGAGGCTTATGAATGGGCTATAGAAGCTGAGTGGTGGGCTATTAAGAAAGCTGAAGAGATGGAAAAAGAGAAGGAAAGTCTGAATAGTAAGAAATACTGATGGAAGCTAACAAGTAATCAAGTAAGAAAGTAAAAGGAAATACCTGTGACGTTAAAAGAAAAAGTTACAAAATCAATAGATTCAATCAGACCGACATTACAGACAGACGGCGGTGATGTTGAACTTGTCGATATCAAGGGAAACAAGGTTTATTACAGGGTGACTGGGAATTGCAGCAACTGCCCGTCAGCTCAGATCTACCTGAAACGAGGGTTAGCTGTAACCATTCGACGTGATGTACCTGAGGTTGAGGCAGTTTATGAGGTTATGAAGGATGGCTCAATTCCAGGCGAGAGATCGGAACAGTCAAAGGCGAGAGATCCTTGGTCATATCAGAAACGCATCGAAGGCGTTAAACTTACCTTGGCAGTAGCATCCGGCAAAGGTGGGGTTGGAAAATCAACAGTCGCGGTTAACCTTGCATTAGCTCTTCAAAAGCAAGGATTAAAAGTAGGTTTGCTTGATGCTGACCTATATGGTCCGAGTGTTCCAACCATGCTTAATGTTTTCAAGATCAAACAGAGCCCTACCGACACGTTTTTCAAGCCAGCAAATGCTTATGGTTTGACAGTAATGTCCATGGGATTCCTTGTTGCGGATGATTCTGCTATGATTTGGCGTGGACCAATGATTACGAAGACTCTTGACCAGTTCATTTCTAATGTGAATTGGGGCAAATTGGATTGCATGGTGATTGATCTACCACCGGGAACGGGTGATACTCAGATAAGTATCGCGCAAAGGCTGCCGATTGACGGTTCGATTATCGTTACAACACCGTCGGATGTGGCTTTGATTGATGCAAGACGCGGTTTAAGGATGTTTCAGAAGTTATCAGTGCCAGTGATTGGGATTGCTGAAAACATGAGTTATTTCCTCTGTCCTCACTGCAATGAGCGAACCGATATATTCTCGGCTGGTGGTGGTAAAGAAGTAGCTACGGCACTTGGAACTAATCTCCTTGCCGAGATTCCTCTTGACGGTAAAATCAGGAGCGCTGGCGATGAAGGAAAACCTGTAGTCGAAGCTGATCCAAATTCTCCGCAGGCAAAGCATTTCAGAAAGCTTGCAGAAGGGACCTGGCATATATTAACAAAACTGGTTCCAAACTGGGATAAAAACGCCTGTCACAGCATCGATCCGGCGCCGATTACACCGTCTTCCCAGTTAGGGGTCGTGGATTAGCCTAAAAAGTTTACCCCAACCAGGTTACAAGCGCGCTGGTCAGGATAGATAGACCTATCACGATAACAAAGTTTAACAGCATTCCGGTCCATCTACTTTTAGTCTGATATATTTTAATCTGTCTAACCTGATTCATCGGTATTTTGAATTCTGTATCCTCGATCTGCATAGATATTACAGAACGATAGGGGATTCCACGCGCTTCCGCTAATTTGTTTAAATATCTGCCTTCAACTATTTCACTGCTCATCTTTACGGATCGGACATCCTCAAGCTTGATTCTAATAATACTTTCACCGTTAATATCTTTCAGGCAGATCACACCCGGACTTCCATAATCAAAACCTATGAATATGCCATTGTATTCCCGCTCCGGGTATAACGTAACCATTGTGTTTTCACCTATTGTCGGCAGTAATTGAGAATCCCGTGAAACAGATCGAAAGTGTTGATAACGTTCTTCATATTCAGCAACGGGCTGCAATTCGATTCCATTCAATATTCCCACGAACTGTGCGCCTCTCAAATCGATCACTGCAATCCGGTTGCCAGAATCTATTGCAGCCAGAACCCGTATGGGAATGATTTCATAATCACCAAGGTCTTCTATGGTGGTTGACTTTTTATTGTGTGCACAGTTAGTTAATAGAATGCTGAATGACAGCACAGCTACAATTAAAACAAGCTCTTGTATTTTTCTATGGTTTTGATTCATATATTTAACTTTCTCTAAGTGTTTTTCTAGCGCGAAAGAGCAACGACTCTGCTGATTTAAGACTCACGCCCAATGCTTCTGCCACATCAGCTACGCTCATCTCCTCTCTATAACGCAAGTGTAAAGCAGCCTTCTGACGAGCAGGTAGCTTGCTGAATTTTTTTTCAAAATCAACTTCATCTTCCTTACTCTCCATCCTTTCATCAGGAGTTTCATCCGATGATGGAAAGTTATCTGATGTGTAATCTGTCAACGAAAAGAAGGACTTCAGTTTCATGCTTCTTAGCTTGTTCAAGGCACGATTAGTAGTTACTCGATAGAGCCAGGTTGTAAACAGAGCTGTTGGTTTCCATGCGCGTGGGTTTTCCCAGAGACGTATGAAAACTTCCTGCGCCGTATCCCTCGCTTCCTCTTTATTACCGTTTAATATCCTGTTTGCAAGCCAGAAAACGGAATCTTCATGACGTCTCATCAATGTTTCAAATGCAACTTCACTGCCATTAATAATCTCTTTCATTAATGAAGCATCTGAAGGATCGGCGGATATTTTATCTGTTGGATTTTTTATCATCGTAAAAGTTAATCATATAACATAGATAAATTAGGATTTAAGTGTGATTTTGCAAGTCAATGGTTTCAATTTTAAAGATAAATAGCTAAATTTATACGATTATTCATAATTTAGGATATTTTCAACAAACATTTAAAGGATTACAAATGGTTCCATTTGACATAGCAGATATTTTACAAGCTGATGAGGGTAAACGTCGCATACTTTGGGCAGACTCGGATATGCCGGTTTTATCTCAAATACGCGAAAGATTTATTAATGAGAAACCGCTTGAAGGTATTAAAATGGCGGCTTGTCTTCATGTTACGGCTGAAACTGCAAATTTAATGCGTACACTTAAAGCCGGAGGCGCTGATGTCAGGCTTTGCGCTTCAAACCCACTCTCTACACAGGATGATGTTGCTGCCGCTCTCGCAAAATATTTCGATATTCCTGTGTTCGCGATACATGGTGAAGATAATCAGACTTACTACAAGCATATTTTCCAGGCTATTGAACATGAGCCCGTCTTTACAATGGATGATGGCTGCGATCTGGTTACAACCATTCATAAAGAAAGATTAGACTTAGCTGAGAAAATGCGCGCAGGTATGGAAGAGACAACTACCGGTGTGATTAGACTGAAAGCAATGTTTGCCGATGGCGCTCTGAAATACCCGGTCATTGCCGTAAATGACGCAGATACAAAACATTTATTTGATAACCGTTACGGAACCGGTCAATCAACAGTTGACGGAATCATCCGAGCCACCGATCTTCTTATTGCAGGTCGTAAAGTAGTTGTCGCCGGTTACGGTTGGTGTGGTAGAGGTTTCGCTACCAGGATTCGCGGCATGGGCGCTCAGGTTTGTGTTACAGAAGTAGATCCGGTTCGTGCGCTTGAAGCCGCTATGGACGGTTTTGCTGTTATGTCAATGGAGCAGGCTGTAAAATGGGGAGACCTGTTCTGCACTTTAACAGGTAATATATCCGTTCTCAGACGTGAGCATTTTGAGAACATGAAGGATAACGTTATCGTCTGTAATTCAGGTCATTTCAATGTTGAAATTGATATAAATGATCTGGAAGATATCTCAGCGGAAAAACATGAAGGTGTTCGCGAAAATGTCGATCAATACATTCTTGCTGATGGACGTCGTATTAATCTGCTTGCTCAGGGACGTCTGATCAACCTCGCCGCAGCAGAGGGTCATCCTGCTTCAGTGATGGACATGTCTTTCGCCGTCCAGGCGCTTTCATCAGAATATGCCGTTAAAAACAAGATTGAACTCGGAGTGCATTCCGTTCCGACACAAATTGATGATCTAGTGTCAAGACTTAAGCTTAAGTCATTAGGAATTAAAATAGACGAACTTACATCTAAACAGACAAAATACCTCGCAAGTTGGCAAGAAGGTACTTAAACAAATCAACAAATGTGAATTTTAACCGGGTTATTCCTGAAAATCAGGAGTAATCCGGCAACAATAAACGGAGGGGACTTAAATGAAGATAGACATCAATTTAAAACGTGATTCCGATAGCATCTCATCATTGATTCCGGGTTCTGCTCAGATTTCTTCTATGGTGAAGTCAATATCGGATCGACAACTGCCAACAATGTGGACGAAGACAACACAAAAGGTCATAAAGGTTGGCGCTGTGGTAATGGTTGTTATCGTTGTCGGAGCAATAATTCGCCACTTTGTCAACCGCTTTCATTGTAACCATAAATAGTGGTTGAATCAACTGTTAAAAAATTAAAGCTTATCTAATTCTAAAAACGATATCGATTAGATATGCTTGAAAGCATATCGAATGAACAAAAGCTTTTTAATAATGTTCATTTTGAATTAGAGACTCCTTTACCCTCCACAAAAATCAGCAGGATTATTTATGTGCGGTATCTGCGGTGTTGTTGATTACAATTTAAGAAATAAACCTGATCAAAACCTACTTGATAAAGCAACCGATCTGATGAAGCATCGCGGTCCTGATGGTCGCGGAACCTGGTCTGAACCGGGTGTAGGGATCGGTCATCGCAGGCTTGCCATAATTGATCTCGAAGGCAGTCCACAGCCTATGATGAGCAAAGATAAACGCTATGTTTTATCGTATAATGGTGAAGTTTATAACTATCGTCAGTTAAGAATTATACTTGAAGGTGAAGGAGCAAATTTTCGGACTAAAGGTGATACTGAGGTTGTCTTACAAGCATTAATTCACTGGGGCGTTAATGCTGTTAATCGATTTGAAGGCATGTTTGCATTTTCACTTTGGGATAGAAAAGAACAATCGCTATTATTAGTCAGAGATCGTCTCGGAATCAAACCTCTCTTCTATTCAGAAAAAAACAACAAATTTATATTCGCTTCAGAGTTTAAACCCATTCTAATTTATCCCTGGATAAGTTCACAGCCTGATCCACTTGGTGTTACCTCTTACCTCGCTAATTACCAAATCAGTTTCGACTCTCAAAGCATTTTTAAAGATATTAAATCATTAAAACCAGGAACATATCTTAAATATACTTCTGACGGTATCGAAACGAAACAATACTGGAAACTCCCGTTTATCCCATCAAAAGAGAAGAAAGCAATCTGGACTCCTGATCGATTTCCCGAAGCAGTCTCACAGTTATCTTCAATGATGCCGGAGGTTGTCAAATCTCATTTAATCTCTGATGTTCCAGTCGGATCATTTCTATCGGGCGGGATCGATTCCTCAGTAATTATAACACTTATGTCGGATATTTCCGGCGAGAAAGTCAAAGCCTATTCTGTCGGATTTGCTGAAAAGGGTTTCAGCGAGTTTGAGTTTTCACAACCTTTAGTCGAACATCTCGGTCTTGATCACCAATTACTAAAACTCAGTCAGAAAGATTATTTCCCGCTGATGGAAAAGTTGATCCGACACAAAGCAGCGCCATTATCCACACCCAACGAGGTTCCTCTCTGGAAGCTTTCAAAACATCTCTCAAAAGATATAAAGGTTGTGCTCTCCGGTGAAGGAGCTGACGAATTACTTGGTGGTTATCCGTCTTTGCTTAGAAGTCCTCACGATTTCCTGGCTTCAAAGAAACTACGTGAAAAAGCGGATCTGATGCCGCAATCTACGCGTCAGGCAATCCGTGACGCAATCAGACGGCAATATGGCAAAATCGGTTTTAAGGATCTTCCTGATCACTTTCTGAATATATATTCGTGGTTAAATGAAACTGATCGTCGGGAAGTTTTAAATCCTGATTTTAGTAATACTCTAATTGAGACACAAATACAACAGTTCTGGACCGGCAAAATAAGAAAACTACCAGGTTTGTCACCCTATGATCGATACTTGTATATACTTGAAACAGAGCATCTACGCGGACTACTGGCGAGACTCGATGCTGACACTATGGCAGCCTCGGTTGAAGGAAGAGTACCCTACTGTGACAGCAGACTTGTCGAATACGTATGGCAGCTTCCATTTGAGTATAAACTTCATTGGAAGAGTGAGAAACATCGTCGGATGTCAGGTGGATTAAACAGCCTGGAAATCGCTGAAAAACTGGATACTGCCAAGTATTTACTTAAAGAGACTTTCCGTAATCGCATCCCTGAATCAATTATCAACAGACAGAAAAAGGCTTTTCCAGTACCGCTTGAGAGTTGGTTAACAGGGGATTACAAGAATATAGTTGTTGATCGGATTACATCTTCATTAAAGATCGCTGATTTTCTGAATGCTTCGGGATTGGAAAGCTGGATAACAAGAACGCTATCGACCGGAATCGGCGCTATGAAGGTCTGGATGCTGTTGAATCTTGTTATCTGGCTGGAAGAAATAGACAACTTATAATGTTGACAATAATCATATAATAGTGTATATTTTATGAAATAGACATTAAACTGTTTTGTTTCGAAGTACGAACCTCATATAAATTGTTGTCGTATATATCACCCGGCAACATTAATTAGTATCTGTCAGACGACGTACATGACAGCGATTTAACAATGAAAAGTCAACACTGCAAATTGATGTAACTTTTCATAACTCCATTAAAAAGGATTAATACAATGTCAAAAAAACAAAGTAACAAACCAGTATCCGGCATCGGCTCCAGATTAAAAACTATCAGAAAAAAGCTTGGAATGAGACAGAGTGAACTAGCAAATCGAGCCGGTATTAACAGGTCTTACATCAGTTACCTTGAGAATGGACGCTCTTCTCCTACTTTAGAAGTAATAGAGAAAATTGCGAAAGGACTTGGAATTGGATTAGTAGAACTTTTTCCAGATGGAGTTGTCAAAGGCTCAATGCTGCATCAGGATGATGATCCAAATATTGATGGAAGAAAAGGATATATCCAAAACCAGGAAGACAAGCATTTTGAATATGATACAGAATTAACATACGACTTAAATCCAGGATTAAAGGAATTCCTGAGCGATGAGGATGAGATGATGCTCGTTCAGCCTACAAAGGATGAGGTTAGTTTTCTGAAAAGTATTAAATTTGGCAGGAATTTCAAACCTGACAAGCGTCTGTATAGAGAAGCGCTTTTATCCTATAGGCGGAGATTAAGATCAGATTTATAAATAAGCTTGCTGCTGAGTATGATGTTGAGGTTGTTTTAGAAAGTCATGGTAAATGCGATGGATACTCGGCTGGACGTACTATTGTTTTAGATCCGGATATTTATCCCCCACGTCGTAATTGGTTATTTTGCCATGAATTGGCTCATATAATACTTGGACATACCGAAGCCGAGACTTTTTATGCTGAGATGGAAACAGAAGCCGATGAGCTGGCTTCTGAACTCATGCTGCCGAGGATTGGTTTCAGAAATGATATGAAAACAATTGATTTAGCCGGATTAAAAGAGAAATATCCACATGCATCCTGGGAAGTCATAGCTCGTCGTTGGTCGGATGAACGACCTGCAGTAATGACAATATTTGATAATAATCTTCTCACAGCCCGTTATGCGCCTGAAGGTCTTGCATGTCCGTCCCAGCCTATCCAACCTGAGATTGATACCATCCGCGAATGCAGTGTCTCCAGAAATCACATCAAGCGATCAATTACAAACGACATTAGGCTTCATTTGCAGGCGTTTTTCATTGATGATGACAGAGGCGTAGAGCGAGTGATCCTCCTTACCCAACCTCAGTCAGAAGATTTCTGATAATATAAGTGCAAAATTGTTAAATGATATAATGGTAAACCAAGGCTTTTTTACGACAATCGGATGTAAACTCAATCAAGCTGAAACCGCTCAAATATCAGAAAATTTCCTAATTGATGGATTAATTGATAAAGTTTCCACGAATTTATCGGATCCGTATATAATTTTTGTTAATACTTGTGCAGTCACAACCAAAGCAGCGGCAAAATCACGACACGCCGTATCGAAGTTAGCGCGTGAATATCCTGAAGCCATTGTGATAGCTGCGGGTTGTCTCGCACAGCATGATCCGGAATCCCTGGCAAATATAAATAATGTAGATTATGTTCTCGGAACTAATGAAAGGTTTTCAACAGACTGGTGGATAGGAAAACCCCAAAACAGAATTATTGCTGTTGACGATCTCAACAAAGGCTGCAACAAACATCTTAGTCCTGGTATATCAAATAGATCTCGCAGATTTCTGAAAATACAAGATGGTTGTGAGCAAGGATGTTATTATTGTATCATTCCTCAGTTGCGCGGGAAAAGCAGAAGTGTCCCGAAGGATCATATTCTTAGATCGGCATGTGAATTAATTGAAAGCGGTACCCAGGAGATTGTCCTGACCGGTGTGCGAATCGGATCTTGGGGTAATGATCTAAGTAATTCTGATAACCTGACCAATTTATTAGAAGCGCTGACAGCCATCCCGGGTAACTTCAGAGTCAGGTTAGGTTCAATTGAACCCTGGGAATTAAATCAAAAATTGATTGAACAGGTTTTATACAATGATAAAGTCTGCCCACATCTGCACGTACCATTTCAACATACGGAATCTGAGATACTTACTCGTATGGGACGTCCCGATTTATCTACTGCGTTAGTTCTATTACTTGATGCAAAGAGAGAAAATCCGCATATTGCCATAGGTACTGATCTTATAGTCGGTTATCCTGGTGAAACAGAAGAGAATAACAGTAGTCTCATAAAAAAAATTTCAGACTTTCCACTTGCATATATACATATATTTAGTTTTTCACGGCGTCCGGGAACAAAAGCGTCAAAGCTGACGGGTAAAATTTCCGATAATATAATTAAGGAAAGAGCAGCACTGTTAAATATTATCGGCAAAGAGAAGAAAAGAGCTTTTCAACAAGCAAATATTAACAGGGAGTTATCCGTAATACCGGAAAATTATAAGTCAGGCTCATCATGGATTCAAGCTGTCAGCGACAACTACTTGAAGATCAGGATTAAACCTTGTGAGATCAAGACTGGAAAGCTATTGAGAGTAAAGACTTTGTGGGACGATAAATATGGTTTAATTGGTATAATAAATAGGAGTGAATCTATTACTTAAATTTTTAAATTCATTTTACAAGTAAGTTTTTTTATTATTCTGCTTAATATTTTCGTATAATGTAGAAAAAGCTTGACAATTAAAGTTAGCTTATTTACATTCCTCTATTGAGGATGGTTATGCAGTTTCCCTCAGACGCTGTTGATTTTTTTGAAAACGGATTAGTTACCCCTTTTAGCTCCTTCGCACTGCAATATACTTTCTTAGATCTACCCCATTCAGCGTTGTAGGTTTTGTCCTTCAAAGTCCTTGATTTTAGAATCAATTTAACTTGTCTTTAACCCTTATACTGTAAATATTATGATGCTGGAAGCGGGTTAATGTTAAGATTTTTAGAATGGGTGCTCAAATGCATTTTAAGAACGAACAGCCAACAATATTCAGAATGAATATTAAACACCTCACCTTTGCGACGGCATTAATGCTGTTGCTTACGGTGTTCTCTGTGCATGCTGTTGTTCCTGATTTTACTTATATTAGCGAAGATATTGTGGATGCAGTATGGACGTTTGAAAATTCACCTTACATTGTCACTAACAACATCAACATCATAAGCAGTCTATACATTGATGCAGGTGTTGAGGTTCATTTTCAGGGTAGTTTTGGAATCGAAGTAAACCCTGATGCGATTTTCCGAGCAACTGGAGGCGAAGATGTTGGTGAACGAATCCTCTTTACGAGTTCTTCTGTAATATGGCAAGGATTACGATTTATTTCTGTTAATGATACTTCAATTCTCAGAAATTGCGATATTCTAAATGTAGCTACAGCTATTCATTGCATTCAATCAGACATTGAGATTACCGGGTGTAGAATAGAAGCGCGAAGTGTCGCTATTAATTGCAATCAGGCTTCACCATATATTCATCACAATCCTGTAATTAAAGTTATAGGCGAAAGTGATGTACCTGCAGATTACACCGCTATATCAATCTACGATCGATCTGCGCCTTTTATTTTCGAAAATGAATGGATTCAGTGTTCCGCAAATCACGCCAGTAATGCTACTGGAATTCAAATCTGGGAAAGCAGCCCTCAAATCGTGCAAAACTGGATAGAGGTTTCGTCAAATAACGAAGTCTGCGGTATTAAAGCGGAATTTTCCGATGATATTGATATTCAAAGAAATATAATCCGTGTGGAAACTTCACCGTTTACCCGTGGACTAGATTTTGAATATTCTACGTCAACTCGGATTTACAATAATGATATTTTAATTATTGGCTCTTCAGTTAACTCTACATCTGGAGTTAGAGTTGATGCCGGATCAAGTGTCACACTGATTAACAATATTCTACTTGGCGCTGGTGATGGAATTGGGTTAGCAGTGATAAGATCAGTTAGTATTGATGATCAGAGCGGGTATAACCTGATATACAATTTTACAACTCCTTATAGCGCTGGCTTTGAACCAATAGAGGGAGATATTCAAGATAATCCATTGTTTGTAAACGCAGACATTGACACATCTTCTGCTGACTATTACCTCCAGTCCGATTCGCCTTGTATTGATGCCGGATATCCCGATTGGGATGATGAATATGGGACTCGTTCTGAAATCGGACGTTACAGCTTCGAACCTGCAGATTCAGACACTGTTTACATTAAAGAACCCGATTTACGTTTGCCTGTTAAATTCTATGTTCGACCTGCATATCCCAATCCTTTTAATTCTCAAACCAGATTATCTTTTGAACTCAAATCGGAAACTATGGTTAGGATAGCAGTCTATGACATTGCTGGAAAAATGGTAGAATTTGTCAAGGAAGGGAATTACACCCAAGGCGCTCACAGTATTTGCTGGAATGCTGAAAGGTATTCAACAGGTGTTTACCTTCTTAAATTTGAAGCTGGAGAAGAATCGCACACTCAAAGGTTGATTTACATTCCATAGAATACAGTTATTTACTTAAAACCAGAAATGCAAAATCCCGCGTTTCTGGTTTTTTTATTACTGAAGTTTATAATTGTTATTTTCAAACCATATTGGGGCGTCTGCAAATTGATGTTTCATCGTCTCTATGCAATAAGCCTTTAATTGTTTGTATGTATTAATTTTTAAAGCCTCATTTGCGAAATCTACAGCTTGATGATAATTCATTGATCTGATTATTTTCTTAATCTCACCAGAAGCAAATGGACTAATCGATAAAACATCAACTCCTAAGCCAACAAGCAGCATGGTTGCAATAGGATTAGCAGCTAATTCACCGCATAATGCTACTTCAATCCCCTCAGAATGCCCGGCGTCAACTGTTGTTTTTATCATACGAATAACCGCAGGATGAAGTGGTCGATAAAGCGAACTCACCTTTTCGTTACCGCGGTCAACTGCAAGAACAAACTGAGTGAGATCGTTTGTTCCTATACTGAAGAAATCGACTTCTTTAGCAATCCTGTCTGCCAGCATTACTGCTGAAGGAAGTTCAATCATTATACCGATTTCAATATTCCCATCATAGTCTTTACCCTCCTCCTCAAGTTTTTCAATTACATTTTGAACCATTTCCTTCAAATACAGTACTTCATCTAAATCACTTACAAAAGGAAACATTATTCTGGCAGGACCAATAGCTGCTGCACGTAAAATTGCTCGTATTTGCGCTCTAAGAAATTTAGGCTCATCGGAAAAAACTCTTATCGCTCGCCAGCCCATGAAAGGATTGGGTTCAGTGGGTATTGGTAGATCGGTAAACACCTTATCACCACCAAGATCGAATGTACGTATCGTTACTGTATAAGGCGCAACCTTTCTAATTACATCACAATAATCACGATATTGATCCTCTTCGACAGGTATTGCATTTCGAGTTAGAAATAAGTATTCAGAACGAAACAAACCAATTCCTTCTATTCCATGTGATATAACTGATTTAACTTCACTTGGCAACTCTATATTAGCGCTTATTATGATCCGATGTCCATCTTTTGTCTCTGCCGGTAGATGTTCAATATCAGATAATTCAGCTAAGTACTCTTCATATTTGTTTTTTTTGCTTTGATATTTATTAATCGTATCTTGTGAAGGATTAAGGATAACTTTCCCTGAGTTACCATTTACTATAATCCGCTCTTCACCTGCAAGGAGTTTTGTGAGGTCCTTTAAGCCAACAACTGAGGGAACTCCGAGAGAGCGTGTTAGAATTGCGGTGTGGGAAGCTACACCACCCAAATCTGATGCGACAGCTTGAACATTTTCTCTTAATAAATGAATAACATCTGATGGTAAAAGGTTGTCTGTAACGAGGATGGCTGGTCGTTTGAGCGGTCCAATGGCGCTTTCACTTTTACCAAGCAGGTTTTTTACTATCCTCCTTGCAACGTCATTAATATCCTGAGCTTTTACTCGGAATATTTCATCCTCAGTTGCGTGTAATGTATCAACTAATTTCTGAGCGATTTTACTGACTGCAAATTCAGCATTCAGACCATCATCACGAATAATTTCACAAATTGGATCTTTGAATTCTATATCATCGAGTATTGCTGCTTGTGCGTCGAAAATTCGCGCAATTGAATCACCTACAATATCCTCCATGCGAGTCCGCAAAGCATCCAATTGACGTCTCGTTTTAATCAAACTTTCTTCAAGTCGAGTAATTTCGTAGTCTCGTTTTTCCTCAAGAATACATTGCTCTCTGAATTCGGGTATATCATGCCTGAGAATAAATACTTCGCCAATAGCAATACCGGGCGCTGTTGGTAATCCAATGAAAGTTTTCTCTAACAAGTTCATCCTTTAAATTCTCCAGAAACAAATATATATATCAATAGAACTAAATTTGTTTGCGCTGGATATTTCTGTTATCTTTGGGATGTGGTAAAAAACATCCAGTTTTTCACCACATGAAAGGATTGCAATTAATACTTAGTAGAATTGCGCGCTTCACCAAACACATACATTCTACCTGACTAAAATCGTCTTAATCGTTTTCGTTTGACCCGCGGATTTAAGTTTAAGCGCATACATTCCGCTTGGTAGATTGTCAGCCTGCCAGGAAATCGAATGCGAGCCTGCTGTGAAGCTGCTGTTAGTAATTTCAGCCACCTGCCTGCCTGATAGATCGTAAACTACGAGGCTTGCTTTCCCGGCCATCTCAAGCGAGAAGTCTATCCTCAACTGTCCGTTGAAAGGATTGGGATAGGTGCGCTGTAAAGCAAACTCGCAAGGTTGAGCTGCATCG
>JAIPJL010000004.1 GCA_021734165.1 bacterium
GCTGGAACTCTATTTCCACAAATTTACAACCTAATGACAATGAGAACATAGAAGGGCTTGTCGCTGCTATAGTTGATAGTGGGGCTATGATCATGATGAAGAACACCAATGGTGATTTCTATCGTCCTGCTTATGATTTCAACAATATTCAAGCCTGGAACTCTTGGGATGGTTTCCAGATGCTGATGGCTGAAGCTGCCACGTTGACGATTGCCGGAGAATCGGTACTAAAAGAAGACCCGATTGACTTAACTTCAGGCTGGCAGTTGGTCAGTTACTATCCGCGTTATGAGATCGAAGCTACAGTTGCCTTAACCACCATTTATGACCATCTGATCATCGCTAAGGACGGCTATGGTAACTTCTACTTGCCTGAGTGGGACGACTTCAGCAATATGGGCAACTTATGTGAAGATCAGGGTTATTTCATAAAGGTTGACGCAGATTGCAGGCTTGTTTACGTACCGGAAGAGGAAGAGCGCAGCGCTTCTGTGATTCGCAACAAATCTGTTTATGATAAATCTGGACAGCTTCCTGTTCATGCTGTGACAGGTGAGAACATGAGTTTGCTGGTAATAACTGACGCAAGCTTAGAAGGTGAAGTTGGGGTATATGCAGGTGGTGAGTTGGTAGGTTCAGGCGTCATTCAGGATGGAGTCTGTGGAATAGCAGTCTGGGGTGACGATCTTTCAACAGAAACAATAGATGGCGCAATCTCCGGTTCACCGCTTGAGATCAAGTTACTAACTAACAATGTGCTTCAGGAGGCATCCTATACGGTTCTAAGTGGCAAGCTGACTTACGAGATTGACGGACTGGCGATTATTCGTCTGAACAGCGCTTCAGGATTACCACTGGAATTTGGTATAGTATCCGCTTATCCAAATCCTTTCAATTCCCAGATGAGAGTTTCTTACAACCTGTTAGAGACTGGCATTGTTGACCTTGCTGCTTATGACGTATCCGGACGCCGAGTTGCTGAGCTGACATCGGGCAGGCAGGTTTCCGGCGTTCACACCGTCATGTTTGATGGCAAGGACATGCCGAGCGGCGTTTACATGCTGCGTTTGCAGGCAGGGGGACAAAGTTCGATGATGAAGGTTATGCTGGTGAAATAGGTGTGTAAGTGTGAAAGTAAATCCCCCCGCGTCTGCGGGGGGATTATGGTTTTGCTATCTAAAAACGAAACACACTTGCTTCAAACTGTTTTATAAATTATATTTATATAAGTCCAAGATTGAAAACACATCTACTTTCCATTCTTTGACGCTGTTAATGATTTCCGCTTAATTTAGGAGGATAGATCATGTCACGTCGTTTAATTCTTTTTTTTCTATTAGCATTTTTACCAGTCTCAATCTTCGCTATTCAGTTTGATCTGGGATTGGATGAAGGAATCGAGTTCCCTGAGACTGTGGTTAACGAAACAAGTACCATCGAATTTATTGTTTCCGAACCAAATGATGTGCAGCCGGTTGTTGTGCATATTGATCAACCGGAACCGGAAGTGTTCACAATTGAACCGAATGAGCAGGTGCTCAGAGGCGGTGAAAGAATTATATTTGAAGTATCATTTACCCCGGATGAGGCAGGTGAGATTGAAGGCAGACTTGAAGGTACTTACGTTAGCATAAATGGCGGAAGACCCGTTGCATTCAACACTACCCTCTTCGGAGTTGCAATTCAGGGAGAAAATCCGGCTATTGAAGTTCACCCATTAGAGCTTGTGTTAGAACTTAACGAACCCGGCGACAGCGACGAAGCTACGGCTGATGTCGGTAACTCAGGCGAAGGAGATTTAGAATTCGAAGTAATCATCGCTGATGACTGCGACTGGTTAGAAGTTGATCCTGAAGGTGGTGAAATCGCCGGTAATAGCGACCAGATAATACAGCTCACCTTCAGTACAACCAATGCTGTTCCCGACAGCGGTAGGTACAACGCCGAAGTCGTTATAAGCTCTAACGATCCGGAAAACGAAGAAGTTATAGTTGATGTAACACTTACCGTTGCGTATCATCCTGTGCCTGTAATAGCGGTTGACGCAGAGAATATTGAACTAAGTATAACAGAACTTGATCAGCACGTGCAAGAAACGTTTATCATCTCGAACGGTGGTGAAAGAACACTTGAATATCAAATCGCCGTGCCTGAATTGCCGTGGATAGATGTCAATCCAATTGCAGGTGAACTTGATCCGGATTCAGAGCAGGAGATAGTGGTTGAAGGTATCCATTCCGGTCTGCCTAATGGCGAGTATGAAGCTGTTTTATTTATCAATTCCAACGATCCGGAGAACAGCGAAATATCGTTGATTGTCAGGTTGGTTGTCAACATAGAAGAAAACGTACCCCGAATTACGTTGAGTGATGATACGGTTAGATTTGAAATAACAGAGCCTGAACAACAGGACATTGATACATTGATTATCAGCAATAGTGGATATCAACCGCTTGAAATCCTAATTGTCACACTTGGTGATCCTGATCACATGTGGTATTGGATTGACAACGATTCAATAACAATAGATCCCAATTCGCAGTTTGAATTCACAATAAGGACAAAAACATACTTACCGGAAAACGGAGAACGTTATAGCACATTCTGGATCAATTCAAACGATCCTGAAAACGAGGAGGTTGCAGTAAGTGTACACCTGATAGTAGATATTAATGGAATAACGGATACTGAATCTATTTTGTCTCAAGCGTTTTTCATGTCAGAGTCGTATCCTAATCCCTTTAATTCAAATACAACGATCAGCTTCGATCTGCCGGTTCCCGTAAGTGTGAATTTGAAAATATATGATCTCTGCGGAAGGGAAATTGCAGTGATAGAGGAAGGCTGGTTCAAAGCAGGACGTTATACTGCTGTCTGGGATGCGAAGGATTATCCCGTCGGAATGTACCTGTGCAGGATGGATGCTGGTGGATTCAGGGCAGCGAGGAAAGTTTTATTAGTTAAGTGAGTATGTGTCAGTAGAACAAACGTTTTAACCTGTTAATAGAAAATCCCCCCGCAATGCGGGGGGATTTGATTCTAATCAATATAATTGGAATTTATTTCACCAGCACAATCCTCTGTAATTCCTTCGCATCTCCGGCGCTAAAACTGATATAATAAGCGCCTGTGCTCCAGTTGTGAGCGTTGAGAGGGATTATATTCTCTCCCGCACCGAACAATCCGGATTCCGATATGACAATCCTCCCCGACAAGTCAAACACTGTTGCGTTAATCTGAGCCGTTCGAGCTAACCTGAACGGCAGATAAACCGTTTCATTAAATGGATTCGGATAAGGCGTTCCAACCGAGAAATCCTGTGGTAATAGAATCTGTCCTTTAACCGAAGTTTCAATAGTACCAAACCACTCAAGCATCGCGGTAATAGTCTCTGCTCTGAAAGGAGTGCGTTCAAGCTGATGTATGCCTTCCAAGCCAAAAGCAAGATAAACGCTTCTCGCTCCGGATTCAGGATTATCATACCTGACGCCTGCTCCGGGCAGCCCATCTTCTCTCGGATAATAGAAAGCCTCAACTGCCGGTTCGATAGCTTCAACTGCTCCCGGACGCTCTTGATTACCGGCGCTTTGCCCGGATAAAAGCAGTCGCATACCTCTTCCAACCGGATCATCATCCGCTCCGCGTACCTCTCGTTGATGAAGTGAGTCCGTCACATTCCGGCAACCAAGGTAATCAGCGAAGAATTCCTCAGTTCCATCAACATCACCCAATGATTGTCCGCTGAGTATTAAATTACCGCCTCCATCAAGATAGCTTGCTAATGCTTCACGATCAGATTCCGTTAGTATTCCTTCTCTGTCATCTCCGGTGAACCAGATTATGGCGTCAAACAGCGCTAATTGGTCGGCAAGCGGTTGATCTTCCATTGCCGTATTGTATTGTGTGTAAACAATATCCATCATATCCAGCGCTTCACAGTAGTATGAAGAATAATCTTTACCTTGCGAACCATCCCTGTATATAAGCAAAGGAGGCGCTCCAATGGGAATACGGAGGGTATCATAAAGCTCTTGTTCACGCCTGTCTGCATACACCGTTAAAAAAATAGAAGCAAATCCGGTTTCAGCATCCTCGTTAATTCTGAAAAGCAGCGGTTCAGGAGTTGACGCCCACTCACCGACATTGATTTGCCCAAGATCAACTTCATTCTGAACAAACTCGATTCCCTCATAATCTGTTTCGATCATAATACGAACTCTCTGATTATAGGTGGGGATCAGATCGGCGCTACGGAACACTTCCGCATCGATTATAATGGTCTCTCCCTGCTCCCACAATCCGTTGCCGTTTCCCTCAGCTTCATCCTCAATCACTACTTCTCTCAGCACAAAGTGAACGGGATCACCTGGACCAATCCCATGACGTGTAAATTCTTCGTATAAAATCTGGTAATTAGGCGAGCCGTTAGTCAGATCACCATCATCATCGTCGGTTAACAGAATATCCTGAAAATATGAGCTAAAATCACGAGCATAATGATATCGAGCAAAATGAAACAGCGAATCACAGTAGTCCTTGCCGAGTACTTCTCGTGAATGCCACATCGCCGCGGAAATCATACGCGAATCTGCGTGAACTTCATCCTGGATATCATCCGGATAGGTTAGGTTGTTATCAAGATTGCGCATGTAACGATTAGCGCCCATCAAACCACCTTCACCCATCAACGGTTCATCCGTTATTGAACAGGGAAAGTAATCCGACCATGCTTCATTCATCGCACCTGATTCTCCTTCGTAGGGTAAGGCATGATTACCATAAACTTCCGAAGTTACAGAGTGAGTGTATTCATGGTAGATAACATCAGCATAGAGGGCAAAATTGTCATAATTCCTTCCTCTGCCAAAAAATATCCCTTGTGCGCTGCTGAAAGCATTATCTTCATAGCCCTCAAGCCCTTCGCCTCCCAAACCGCAAACTGCGAGAATCGGATAATCCATTCCATCAAATTCTGCTTCTACATCCTTCCAGAAATCATGGATCACATTGACATGGTAATAAAGATTACGCTCATCATCTCTGGAATTATCATCCATCCAATTCACTTCGACCACTTCTTCAGGTTGATGTATCTCTATTTCCTGACTCGTTATTTCAGCAATATCAGCTATATCTTCGTCCCATTTATGAACTTCCGCCCATAGTCCGCGCAATTCCGTATTGAGCATAAAAGAAGAATCCTGCTGAATTATTTCAAAATGAAAACCACCCTCCTCATCAGTAAAATCTTCATCAACATCAACCAGATGAACCCACTCATTTACAAAAATGTTTGTGTCAGGATCGGCAGCGCCATAGAGAGGATAGTATGATCCATCAATCATCCCAGCGAGTTCATCGAAATATACTCTGTTTTCAGCAGCGAGTATAGCGCCTGTTTCGGCGTCAACGTAAATTACCGGCTGCAAAGCAGGATTGACAGAGTTAAGGCTGACCTGATATGCATATCTCAAGGTTACTTCTTCGTTAGAATCCGAGCGTGGCAGTAATACTCGTTCTGCCTGTGTACTTTTACATTCTGTTGATATTGATTCGCATGCCAACTGGATAGCTGTCTGTTCATCAAGCTTGAAACTTCCGCTGCGGTTTGATCCGAATCCTTGCGCTTTCAGTGAAGCTATCGCACCGAATTGATTAATACTTAGGATAACCCAGGCGTCATAAACCGGAATGTCACCAATTATCGGTTCAACAGTTACAATAGTCCATTTCAAAGCTTTCTGTACAGATACAACCTTAAGATCACAACCTGCCATTCCTAATTTATCAGACCATCTATCAACAAATTCAAGCGAATTATCCGACAGAACCTTCTCGTTGCTCAGATCAGAAACAATAGTGATTGGTGAACCATAAGCTCTGGCAATGCTGCCAGTATTAGCATAATGGTAAACATTCCAGTTTTTATCGGGTTCCGGCTGCCAGGTTGACGGCTGAAGGCTTGTTTTACCGCTTATATTCATTATCGATGGTGACTCAGCGGGAAGGGAAATAACGGACTGTTGGAATTGAACTGCCCTGACCGGTGTAACCTGTAGTGTAACACAACAGACAAATAATACAATTAAAACAGTATTTCTAAGGATCATCCTTGACATGGCAACCTCTTATATGCAGTTTACGTTGTTTGCTGGAACTAATGAAGGCTCTAAAACATTCAAGCTTTAACCTTGATTTAGATCGCCAGCTTGTTTAAATTAACTATTTTCATAGTAATACACAATACCTGATTGAAAATTTGAACATTGACTAACGGGCTTTCAGAAAAACTGCTTGAAATTTATAGGCTTTTGTATGATCATTTCGGACATCGCAACTGGTGGCCCGGTGAAACTCCCTTCGAAGTGATTATTGGAGCAATACTGACTCAAAACACAGCCTGGACTAATGTTGAAAAAGCAATCAATAACCTGAAAGCTGCCGATGCGCTGACAATCGAAAGAATACTCTCGCTGCCTGCCGATGAGCTGGCTTTGCTGATTCGACCATCGGGATATTATAATCAAAAAGCGCTCAGATTAAAGGCTGTCTGTCAATATTTTAGTGGTTGGACTTGGAGACAATCCCGACCAAGAAAGGAATTACCCACATCAACACTGCGAGCCGAGTTGCTGGCAATAAACGGTATCGGACCCGAAACGGCAGACAGCATTTTGTTATACGCTCTTGACCGAACAGTATTTGTGGTCGATACTTACACAAAACGAGCCTTAAACAGGTTAGAGATTATTGACAATAGGGCAAAGTATGACGATATTCAACAACTGTTTGTAAATAATCTCGAACCGGATCGAGAGTTGTTCAACGATTATCATGCGCAGTTTGTCGCACTGGGGAAATACTATTGTCGGACGAAACCGTTATGTAATGAATGTCCACTTAAAGGGATTTGTAGTTATAATCAGCAATCACGAATCATAAATCACGAATTAAAATGAAAGCTCTGCGTTTTATAAATAAACAATTAGAACTCCAGGAGATAGACTTAAAGCCCACTCCTGAGAACGAGGCGTTAATTCGAGTTGTAATTGCCGGAATCTGTGCGACCGATATGGAAATCATCAAAGGCTACATGGATTTTGAAGGCGTTATCGGACATGAATTTGTCGGTATTGTTGAGGAATGTCAGACAAATCCCGATCTGATCGGTAAACGTGTTGTTGGAGAGATCAACGCTGCCTGTGGGAAATGCGTTTGGTGTATGAAAGGGCTGGGGCGTCACTGCCCGGATAGAACCACGCTGGGAATATTCGGTCGTGACGGAGCTTTTACCGAATATGTTCACCTTCCGGTCGAAAACCTGCATATAGTTCCGGAAAACATCACTAACCGCAACGCAGTATTCGTCGAACCACTGGCAGCGGCTTATGAAATACTTGAGCAGATCAATATTCGGACTGATGTGCCAGTATTGTTAATCGGTGATGGAAAACTGGCTCAGTTGATAATCAGAGTTCTCGCGCGTAGAGGCTGCCAAATCCATGTTGCAGGAGTTTCTGAGCGGAAGATTGAACGCATGAATGGTTTATACAGCCGCGTTTACATCAGAGAATTTCCAATGCCGGATATTTACACTATAGTTATCGAAGCATCCGGTTCGCCGGTTGGCTGGGATGCTGCTGTAAGTACCGTCGAACCAAGGGGAACAATCATTCTGAAAAGTACATTTGCTGATGCTTTTAGTTTCAATCCTGCGCCTTTGGTAATAAAGGAAGTTACTGTTATCGGTTCAAGGTGCGGTACATTTGGAAAAGCTTTGGAAGCGCTTTCAGGTGGTATGAGAGTCAGCGACCTTATTGATGCAGAATTCACTTTTGATGACTGGCAGGAGGCTTTCAAAAAGGCACACGATCCTGAAACGCTTAAGGTTATTTTACGCATGGAAGGCATTTGAAAAGAATACATTCAACACCAACGGAGATAAGTCATCCGGTTGAAGCAGAACCGATTATTGATGCAGATATTTGGGAAAATTTCTGGGAAAATGCTGTCAACGGAACGCTGTTTCATTCGCTGAAATTCATGTCTTACCATCCTGCAGACAGGTTCAAACAGCATCACCTTGGCTTTAAACGCAAAGGCAACCTTGTGGGTATCTTTCTTAGCGCTGAGCGGGATGAAGATGGTGTTAAGACCTGGGTTTCACATCCGGGAGCATCTTATGGGGGTCCGGCATGGTCTAAAGGACTCCGCTATCACCATCTCGAAAGCCTTATTACAGCGCTTGTTGAGTATGCAAAGACACAGAACTTCGGTCGGATAAGAATGACGCCTCCACCGGCAATATATAATCTAATTCCGGAAGAAACGCTCCGATTCGCTCTGATGAGACACGGCTTTAAAATTGTACGCAGTGAATTAACCCAGGCAGTTAAACTCGACTTTGATGAAGATCAACTTATCGATCAAATGGTTAACAAAACACGTACAGCTTATAGAAAGGCTGTAAAGGAAGGACTCCAGTTCAGGATTATCGAAAAACCTACTCAAGCTGAGTTTGATCGTTTCAACGAAATACTTGTTGAAAACAGGGCTGGATTAGGCGTCGTGCCTGCTCATAGTCGTGAGGAAATAGAAAAACTTCACAACCTTGTTCCAGATAAACTAATGATGGCAGTTATAGAGCATCATGGCAGGATGGTTTCCGTAATCTGGAACTTTATATGCAACAAAAGTACTGTGCTTGAATTTTACATGGCGCATATTGCTGATGCGCAAATCTTAAGACCGGTTACATTTCTGACTTATCATACGCTGCTCTGGGCGAAACGTAAGGGGTTTAAATGGTTAGATTTTGGCATTTCTTCGATTGACGGTGAGCCAACCTGGGGACTAATGAAATACAAAGAGAACTTCCAGGCGAAACATTTTATGAGATTAACGTATCAGCTTGATTTGTGATTCGTAATTACTCTGATAAATGAAATCACACATTAAAAGAGTACTTCCTAGATTTCTGCATCATTTTTATAACCGAATCGTTTCCCGTCGCAAGATCGCCGACCGGCTCGGTTCATGGTTTGAACTCGATTGGAAAAAGAAAGCTGAGAACGCTGATACTTCAACCTGGGTTGATGTTTATGACAGATATTGGGAACACTGGTCGAAGCAGGATTTGTCAGAAAAGGATTTAGAAAAATTTTTGCAGAGCATTACAAAGGGAAGTTCAGTGCTTGACGCCGGTTGCGGTGACGGATACCTGTTAGATAGTCTATCTAATAAGTGCAGTATGATGACGGGAGTCGATATTTCCAGCGCTGCCTTGCAAAAGGCTCGCAAGCGGTTTGGAGATAACATTCTACTTATTCAATCTTTTATTGAGAACCTGCCGTTTGCCGATAATTCATTCGATACAGTGGTATCAGCGCATACACTCGAACATGTCAAGGACATAGATAAAGCTGTTTCCGAACTGAAACGGGTTGCAGTAAAGAGTCTTGTGATACTTGTACCAAGACAGGAATATCTGCCATATACTGAGGATTATCATTTACAATTTTTTCCGACTGAACAGGATCTATTGGACAAAGTTGGTATCAAGGGAGCGCGGTGCGAACGATACGTAACGGGTAATGAAAAGACCAATTATCAAGGAGATGTATTGTTATTGGCGGTGAGCCTACTTGGTGATTAATAAAATACAAAGAGAACTTCCATGCAAAGCATTTTATGAGGCTTATTTACCAAATCGATTTATAACACTTAACAAACTGCTTTTCTAACGGAACATCCTCATTGTTTTGCGCTAATCACTTGACATTATACTAACAATTACGTAATTTATTTCACAAGTTCGCATAATTTTTTTATTCGGTAGTATCTGTTTGTTTTAACATAAGTTAAAAAACATTTCATCTATAACTGCCCGCTTCAGACAGATCTGTTGGGCAGTAAAAATCACAGGAGTAATTTAAATGGCAACGTTACAAGAGAGATTTGCTGAACTCGTCCCCCAAATGCGCAATGAAGTTGGAGGAGTGCTTAAGGAAAAGGGCGGTAATAAGATTTCGGATGTTTCCGTAAAACAGGCATACGGCGGTATGCGTGGAATTAAGGGCATGATCTGCGACACTTCTGTCGTCGAACCGGATAAAGGACTTATCATCCGCGGTTATCCCCTGCTGGAAGTCAAAGAGTTATGGCCTGAAGAAATATTCTATCTTTTATTAACCGGTGATAAGCCGGATGATGATGCTACTCAGGCTCTGCAATTAGACCTCGCTGCTCGTTCTTATGTTCCCGACTATGTTTGGGACGTTTTAACCTCAATGCCTGCAGACTCACATCCAATGTGCATGTTGAATACCGCTATTCTGGTTATGCAGCGCGAATCAGCATTCAAAGCTTGGTATGACAAAGGCATGACTAAGGATCAGTACTGGATTCCAATGATGGAAGACGCGCTTCGTATCCTTGGTGTACTTCCGGGTATTGCAGCCGGTATCTATCGCATTCGGTACGGAAAAGGCGATCCTATTCCTTACATGACCAACCTCGACTGGGGCGCTAATTATGCCCGTATGTTAGGTTTGCCCGATCCGACAGGCAACTTCGCGAAGTTGATGAGACTGTATCTCAACTTCCACTGTGACCATGAAGGAGGCAACGTTTCAGCTAATACTTGCCACACTGTAGGTTCAGCCCTTTCTGATGCTTTCTATGCAGTTTCAGCCGGTTTGAACGGTCTTGCCGGTCCTCTGCATGGACTCGCTAATCAGGAATGTCTCGACTGGATTCTCCAGCTTATGGAGAAATTCGGTGGCGTCCCGACAGCAGAACAGATGGAAGAATTTGCATTTGAAACACTTCGTTCGGGCAAGGTTGTTCCCGGTTACGGACATGCAGTGCTTCGTGTTACCGATCCCCGCTTCACCGGTTTCAACGAATTCGGACACAAGTATCTGCCTGATGACGCGGTATTCCAGACAGTTGATCGCGTATTTACAGTTGTTCCGAAGGTTCTCGAAGCCTTCTCAGCGGAACGCGTTGCAGCAGGAAAAAATCCGATTGCTAATTTCTGGCCCAATGTTGACGCCGGATCAGGCGCTTTATTGTATCATTACGGTCTCGAGGAATTCCCGTATTACACGGTGTTGTTCAGCGTTTCCCGTGCGATGGGTATGCTCTCACAGCTCATTGTCAATCGTGCGCTTGGCACAGCTATCACCAGACCGAAGTCCGTTTCAACAAAGTGGATTATGGCTAACGCATAGTTTTAAGTCAACTATCGTAATTCTTTACGGAAATAAACAGGGACGGCGAAATGTCGTCCCTGTTTTTTTATTTCAATTACCTATTTCTCGAATTTGCTTTGAGTTCACTTGACAATTCACAGATATTACTAATATATTATAAACAGGGATAGTATCGTAACGAGGATTATATCATAGCAACTCTTGAGAGACCAGACAGCGACAAGGGAATCCTGTATAAACAGGTTATGTCAAGATATCATTTTGCCTCATCATGGACAAAGGATAAAGTAGTTTTAGATTTCGGTTGTGGCGAAGGTTATGGTTCTAAATTAATAGTAAATATAACTAAAACACTTTTTGCCTTAGAGATTGATTCTACAGCAGCGCAGACAACATCATCAAGGATAGGCAAAACTGTAGTAATAGCTGATGCAAAATCAACACCTTTCAAATCAGAGTTTTTAGATATTATTATTTCTTTTGAAGTCTTCGAACATATTCCAAATGTTGAACAATACATCAAAGAAGCATATCGAATACTGAGAAAAGGTGGACTATTCATAATGTCCACACCTAATGTTGAAACATATCCCATGGCAGGGATGAATCCATATCATATTAAAGAATATACAGTTTCTGAAGTTAAGGAATTAACAAAACAGGCAGGTTTTAAAAATCCTGATATTTATGCACAGATTGCAAATAATGAAGGAATTGAACGCCTTGAAAAATCAAAACTTCTTCTTTCTGTGATGAAATTGAAGCGCAGAATTGGATTTCATGGAGATCTACTTCCAAAATCGTTTCAACGAGTTATTCACAGAAATATTTCTCAAAGTGATACTGATCATTTCAATGAGGATGATTACTGTTTTATTAAAGATAAAGTGGAAGAACCAGAACTGATTTACATTTTTAAAAAATAAACTGTTCAAATTAGTACGATATTTTTCACAAATGTTTAAAGTAGGAGTAATCATGAAAAAACTAATGTTTGTTGTGTTGTTGCTTTTTCTGACTTGTTTAATCAGAAACCAGTTAACTTATGCCAGAACCATTCGTGTCCCTGGCGACATAAGAGTCCTCCAAACTGCTGTTAATCGAGCATCCGAAGGCGATTCAATCATCGTCGAACCCGGTGATTATCCACACATTACAATCCGCGAAAAGGATAACTTAGTTTTAGTAGGCGCTGGATTAGATGCAGAAGAAATGAGCATCATTCGTGGTGTTCCGGATTCTCACACTGAGGTTGCCCTTAATGCAATCCGCTGTAATAATCTTGAGATAAAGGGATTTGAGTTTACAGAAGGCTATACGGCAATATGGCTTCAAGCTTGTGATAATGTTTGGATACATGAAAACTACATACATGATTTACCTTCATGGTGGAGTTCCTCCATCAGTATTAGCAGCACGGATAACTTGTTGATTGAACGTAATATAATGCTCCGGAGTTGGCATTATGGACTATATGTTAACGGAAATTACCTCGGACCAACTTGTGATAATATTGTGATACGAAATAATGTCATCGGATGGATGGTAAATAATGATGGTATATATCTTGAGGATGCTGACGGTGTATATATTTATAATAACGTCATCATTGAGAATGGAGATATTGGCATTTACAATTACAGACAAGTAAATAACCTACGTGTAGAATATAATTGTCTAATCGATAATGAAAATGGCAATAGTCGCGGTTTGGATTTAAGTCGAACTAATTTGATTGATGATCCTGAATTCGTCAATCCAAGAAGGGATGATTATCATTTGGGAAACAACTCCCCATGCATCGACGCAGGCGATCCGGATTCCCCACGTGATCCGGATGGTAGCCTCGCTGATATGGGTGTTTATCCACTTCCTGAAATAGAAGAAGAAGTACCCGAACCATCATATTTTGAATTCACAGAAACAGATGTGAGTCATAGGCTTACAATTAGAAGCGCCGAATTTGATAATGAAGAACTTGTTGATGGTGATGAAATCGGAGTATTCACACAAAACGGACTTTGTGCAGGAGCAGCTATCTGGGAAGGTGACGGAACACAAGCGCTGGCGTGGATGGATAACGCTGATACCGATGAAATTGATGGTTTTGTTGAAGGAGAGAGGATTTATGTCCATATTTGGCGTAGCGAGGAAGATGAGGAGTATCGAGCTAAAAGAATATGGATTCAAGGCTCTAAAAACTTCAATCCGAGCACTTCATCTACTATAGAGATAGAAGCATTCTCGAGTGTGGAATGCACTATTGAAATGCTGAGAAGATGGAATATAATTTCTGCAAATGTTGAGCCGTTTAACAGGAATATAGTTGAAATTTTTGAGCCTTTAACTGAGTTAGATAACAATCCGCTTATTTTAGTTAAAGACGGGTATGGAAATTTTTATATCCCCGAATGGGATCATTTCAATAACATGTCAGACTGGAGTTATCAGAATGCATACCAGACATATCTTACAAGGGAAATTGATTTAACAATTGAAGGTAACTATGTTGAACCAGATCATCCTATTGCGCTTTATAGAGGATTACAACTAATTTCATATCTTCCTTCATGGGAATTGGAGGTTAACGATGCATTTGAATCTGTTGTTAATACCTTATTCTTAGTTAAAGATATGAGTGGCGATTTCTTTATTCCAAGGTATAACTATAACGATATGGAACCTTTAGCTCCAGGACATGGATATTGGGTTTGGATGACTGCTGATGATATGCTTATTTATCCTGACGAGCAACAGCGAGAAGAGAACATAATGAATAATGATGGAATACCTCATACTGACGGATTTTCTCAACTCACAGACAATATGAGCGTTCTTATTACTGGCGATGATCTTCTTACGAGAGATAAAGTGATCGCTTTAAACATTTATAGCAAAATTGTTGGGGAAGGATTTGTCAATGCTGAAGGATATTGTGGAATTGCGCTTTGGGGAAAGTCTGAATACGCCTCAAAGGAAATGGGTCTAAGCGAGAATGAAATACCACAATTCAAAGTTATCAGGGGCAAAGAATATATTGACGCATCTTTACGGATTATAGAAGGGAATACCCATTATAAGGATGACTCTTTTGTCTTAGGTGAACTCGTTCTCCCACTTGAAAACCCTGTCAGGAGTTTTTCATTAATGGAACCATATCCGAATCCTTTCAACAGTCGCTCAACCATATCGTTTAACCTTACAAAATCCGGCATGATTCAACTTAATCTGATTGACCTCAATGGAAAGCAGGTAAAAAGGATCATTAATAAGGAACTATCTTCAGGCTCTCACGTTTCTTGTATTAAAGCTGAAGGACTTCCTAGCGGTATTTACATCTTGCAGCTTTCAGCAATTGAAGGAACTTCCACCAAGAAAATCGTTCTGACAAGGTAATTCGTTTGTACTCGGGAATATAAATAAATGAAAATAGATATCGGGAGTTCATTTCACAAAAAGAAAGGTTATATAGGAATAGATATACTGATCTCTGAAGGAGTCGATGTTAAGGCAGATGCGACAAAACTACCATTCAGAGATTCATCAGTTGATGGGATATACAGCAGCCATTGCATAGAGCATATCAAAGATCAATTAGCTGTAATACACGAAATGTGGCGTGTATGTAAAAACGGTAGTGAAATTGAGATTCTCGTTCCTCATTTCTCAAATCCTTCATACTATGACGATCTCACACATCAGCACCGTTATAGCACGAGATCCTTCGAACATTATGACTTTGATTATCATGAGAAAACAGGACATCCAAATTATCTTCCCGATGTCAACTTAAAAGTAATGTGGAAAAGACTCAATTATTGGCCTGATCACATAATAATTCAGAAATCATTATTGAAAAGATTCATAATCCGTTCAATAAGAGCTATCTTTAATTTCCTGGCAAATTCTAATCACTTTTTATGCGAACGTTTATGGTGCGGATGGGTAGGAGGTTTTTTTGAGGTTGAGTATAAGATTAAGGTTATTAAAGACAAGTAACTTAACAAAAACCGATTGTAGATTGTGATAAAGCATGAAATGAACCTGAGATTTATACATATATTTTGTACACTGTTGTTCCTTACAACAGTTTCACTTTCCGAAACCCGCGTTTCCGGTAATACCTCCGGCGTTTGGGATGTTGACGGCTCACCCTATATTGTGACTGGAGACATTACAATCTCCAGCGATAATAGACTGACAATTGAGAGTGGCGTGGAAGTTCTGTTCGATGGAGATTACAGAATTACCGTCCAGGGTGGAATTACCGCCGAAGGCTCCGAAAATTCACCAATCCTATTCAGCAGAAACGGTCGTAATATCACCTGGAACAGCATCTACATCCGCAACGCAAGACAGGATAATTCCCTTGCATACTGCATCATTGAATACTCCCAAAACGATAACGGCGGAGGATTATACTGTAGATACAGCGCCATCACCATATCCAATTGCATCTTCAGACATAATTCCTGCTCAGATAATGGCGGCGCTGCATACTTTGAAGACAGCGATCCGATTGTAAATAACTGTCAATTCTATGAAAACCAGGCTGGATTAAACGGGGGTGGCGTAACCTTTTACAATTCTGACGGTGAGTTTACACGTAATATCGTAACTAACAACCAGGCAGTGCGTTATTCGGCAGGAGGCGTGTTTATATCTCAATCATCTTCACCGCTTATTTCCGGAAATGAAATCACCATAAACACATCTTCCACCGAGTGGGGGTCCGGTCTCTATGTAGATTATTACAGCAATCCTGAAGTCATCCACAATCTTATCAGCATGAATTCTCAAGGGGGAGTCTATCTTGGACTTAATTGCAGAGTAAATGTATTTCTGAATAATACCGTTGCTGATAATGGCGGTAGATGCGGAGTTCTGCTCTACTCAAATTGTACACTAACTGCCGTCAATTGCATTATTTACGGCAATTCAACCACTTCAACGTGGATTATCGGCTCAACCATGAACGCCAGATATTGTGACATTGAAAATCTTGGCGACGATGTGCGTGCCGGACAAGGAGTTATTGAAGACAATCCACTTTTCCTTGATGCAGACAACGGTGATTTCCATTTAACCGAAGACTCACCATGTATCAACACCGGAGATCCTGAATCTGAGCCTGATGCGGATGAGACCAGAGCTGATATGGGATGCTTTGCATATCAACATCAGGTAATTGAACGAAACATCTCACTTCGCAGCGGATGGAACATGATCTCTTTCAATGTCGAGCCACTAATCGTAGATATTCAGGAGCTGATGGTATCACTGACCGAAGGCGACGATCCCACTCTGATAATCCTGAAAGATGAATATGCAAGGTTTTATCTGCCAAGTGAAGGATTCAATAACATCCCTCAGTGGGTGTATAGTCAAGGTTACAAGATAAAACTGTCGCGGGATGCGGAACTCAACGTTGAAGGTCGTTTCATTGAACCTGAGCGCAGCATCGACGTATTTGAAGGCTGGCAGTTCGTTGCCTATTATCCGAATTGGGAGATCGACGCAGTCGAAGGTCTCACGTCTATTGCCGGTAACATGTTGCTCGCAAAAGACGAGAGCGGTGACTTCTACGCCCCAAGCCGTCAATTCAGCAATATGCAGCCTCTGCGACCGGGAAAAGCATATACTATCGGGATGCTTGATGACGATGTGCTAACCTATCCGGTTGAAGGTGTTCGGGATAATAGAAGAATTTCTGCAACATCCAACTATTTATCTCATACATATTATCCTGACCAAACCGACAATAACATGAGTTTGCTGATTTCAGGAACCGGGCTTCAAACGGGTGATGAAATTGCGGCATTCAACAGCGAGGATATTGTTGTCGGATCAGGAATAGTCGGAGATGATGGACGATGTGGAATAGCACTTTGGGGAGTGTCATCAATATTAGCAAACGAGACAGGACTTCAAGCGGGTGGAATTCCGCGTTTTTTACTTGTCAGAGATGGTGTGGAAATGGATGTTGAATGTTTAAATAAAGGCGAATCGATAACTTATAGAATCAACGGTTTTGCTGAAGCTCAGTTAATCCGTTCAGAAAGTCATACCTTGCAGACGTTCGGATTAGATGAACCGCATCCCAATCCATTCAACAATCAGAGCGGGATCTCATTCTTTGTGGATCGACCATGTGAAGTCAGCCTTAATCTCTACGATCTTAACGGGCGGCAAGTGAAAACCCTGATCAAAGGAAATCTCGCAGCAGGTAAATATATACGGCTGTTAAATGCGGATGGACTTTCCAGCGGTGTATATATTCTGAAGTTAAAGGCAGGTGATGCAAGCTCTGTGAAAAAGATTGTACTGCTATGGTAGTTTGTAAATCAGTAGGACAAACATTCTTGTTTGTCAAATGATGCGCATTCATTTGGTGCGACAAGCAGAGCCTGCCCCTGCGTAGGCAGGGGAATGCTTGTCATACCGAAACTTGCTAACTCTATTTCAAAAGCGCTACTTTCTTCACAGCCGCATAGCTTCCACTCTTCAATCTGATTAGATATAGTCCGGTCGCAAATCTTTCTGCATCGATTAAGACATTATGCGAACCAGCAATTTGCCATTCATTTAATACAGTTTCGACTTCTCTGCCCGATACATCGAGAATTTGTAAGGAAACGTCAGAGTTGAAAGGAAGGTTGTAAATGACGGTTATGGCAGAATTGAAAGGATTAGGATAGATACCCGTGATCCCAAATTCATCAGGAATAGTCTTAATATCCCTGTCATCAACTGTTTCCGATCTGATATTCAACGTAACAAGTAAAACAGTCTCCCCCTCAAAAGCATTATGGTTAAATGCTATCTCCCCTTCCCATACATCCGGTTCGAATCCAGCGCTCCTGAATATAACATTAAAAATATTTGTTGAATCTGCCGGAATAATACCATTAACAGGTTGAAAATTCAACCATCCTGTCATACTGTCAAGCTGCCAGACATCGATTCTGTCTTCATCACCATTATCAGTTATACACATAAAAACCGAGTTTCTTGGCTCATACTGATCGGTAATGAAACAACCTCCAGGTGAATCTCTGTCTTCATGTTCTAAAATCCTGACAGATGTTGTGTCTTGGTTTTCCAGGTTGATCTTATGAAGCAGGTTGGAGCTGTTATCAGGACTGTGATAAATATATAATTTGCTGTCATCGGGTGCATCTTCCCGATAAGCTAAACCATAGAGTCTGAAACCGAAACGTGGGATTGTAATTACCACTTCTCCATCCCTCGATATTCCGTAAATCTCAGGTCCTGTTTTACGCGCTGTCCAAAATACTTCGTGATCAGGATCCCAGGTAATAACGGACATGGAACCGTCAGGACATTCGATACAAGTAACCGAATCACCTTCAATATTAAAACCGATGATAACATCGTCTGCGCCTCCCCAAATCAATTCACCGTCAAAAGCAAGGTCTTTCATACCATAGCGCGTTTCACCGGGCTGTCTAAAACGATGAACTTCCTGCCCATTACGATTTAAAACATAAATCATGTTCTCATCATCATCTCCTTGAAAAATATTTGAGCCTGAAACATAGTAATGATAACCTGTAAACACTACTCCTTCAATACGCTCGTCTTCTACCATGTTACTGATAGTTAAAGTTTGTCTTAATGTCCAGGGATCAACACCACCGCTCAATCGTTTTTTAGCTGTCCACTCAAGAGGTCCGTTACCATGATTGGTCATTGTGACTTCAGCAGAAGTGGAATCTCCCTGGTTTACAGTCACACTAATTGACTGCTCTGAAAGCTCAAGTTCAGGATGAGTAAGTCGGAAAACAACCGTTAGTGTATCTCTAAAATTAACATACTGATCATGTAAAATGCTTTCATTATAGCCTTCACAGAAAGCTGTAAGAAAAAAACTACCTACGATGTTTGACCGAAAACGAAAAAATCCGTCTGCATCTGTTATTGCCTGTTGATCAATGTTATCATAGATAACAGCTTCTTCGAGAGGTTCATCATCCTCTATATCAAGCACAAAACCTTCGACATACCCTCCCTGAAAGAATAGTAAAGCTCCCATATCGCAGCGAGTCTGGTCCGGATCATCAGGTGAATCCGGATCACCGGCATCAATACAGGGAGAGTCTTCAGTTAAATGGAAATCACTACTATCGGGATTTACAAATAGCGGATCCTCGTTGATATTACCATCACCCCATTCAATCGCATCTATATCATCAATTTCAATTCCGTCTAATCCTTCCGATATATCTGAATATTGAATTGTAAGAAGGGGAGCATGCTCATACCAGTCCGCGTTTACTACCATTTCTTCGTGAGAATTACCCCATACAATAGTATTAACTAAATCCAAAATAGTTGTTTCACCATCGGTACCAAAAATAAAGAAACCATCCCCATTATCAGCACGATTCTCTGTAACTGTGCAATTTGTCATCGAATTACAAACACTTTGGTAAAAGTATAAACCGCCCCCCAGCCTGCCTGAGGTGTTACTGGAGACAATGCAATGTGACATTGTAAGGCTCGCCTCTCGACACCAGATACCCCCACCACCATCTGAATCCGTACTATTGTTATGGATGATGACTTCGTTTAATACAGGATGAGAGTCGTCGTATATTCCGATTCCACCACCTACAATTCTCGCATAGTTATTCCTCACGATTACTCTGGAAATGTGTGGTGACGATGAATGAGTGATGTAAATCCCTCCGCCATAAGCTTGAGCATTATTGTCTTCTACGATCAGGTCAATTAAAATAGGACTTGTTTCGGTTTGACAATCAATACCGCCACCATAATACTGATAACCATTTGTGATCGTGAAACCTCGCAATACAGAAGTACTATCCTCCTCATTTTCAAAGTTGACAACACAACTCCGTTCATCCCCATCTATGATTGTCGAATCAATATAGGCTTCATCACCTGTCGTAAGAATCATACTACCCACAGTGATCGCTTTACCCTGGAAATTGATATTTTCGACGTACTCCCCCGGTTGGACCAGAACCGTATCCCCATTCTCTGATTCATCAATAGCGCCCTGGATTGTCTCAAAATCATCCGGCACATTAATTATTTCTGCTTGCGCAATTCCAGACAGGATTAACAGGATAAACAGGATTTTCTTAATCATGATATTCTCCAATAACTTTACTTGATCAACATCATTTTTCTAACTTGTGATTTGTTCAAACTTTCAAGTTTAACGAGGTATAATCCCGAAGGCAGATTGTTAGCTTTTAGGTTAACTGTGTGGATTCCAGCTTGTCTATTTTCATCGACCAGCATTTCAACTTCGCGTCCGGTTATGTCGTAAAGTGTAAGTTTAACTTGTGATGTAACCGGCAGTGAATAGCTGATGGTAGTTGTGGAGTTAAAGGGATTGGGATAGATACCGGCTATGCTGAATTTGACTGGTGTTAAGTCACTATCATCTCTGACACTAACAAGTGAATCCGAGGAACCTGTTATTGGAATCTCGATAATTTCCTCATCCGGATCGTCGGATTCAATTCTTAGTGTTGCTTCATATGTCGCTAACTCATGAGGAGCAAATAGTATCCAGCTTTCATGTTCGGATTCAGCTTCTATTTCACATCCTCCGCCACCCTGGCAGATCGTGAAAGGCGAATCATCCGGTATAATCGATTGATCTGATATTTGAAGTTCCGTTCTGCCAATATTTAGAATGGTTATCATCAGGCTGTCGCTTTGTCCGGATTCCACCCATCCAAAATCCATTTCCACGGGATTCGCATCAATATCACGCTGGTGAAAATAGTACGCTCCCATATCAGTTATAGTACCATCAGGATCATCCTCTATCGCCGCATCACCTGCGTCGATACAGGGACTTTCTTCGGTCAGATTGTAATCTTCTCTTCCGGCATTCACAAACAAAGGATCATCATCTATGTTACCGTCACCCCAGACAATTTCACCATTATCGTTTCCTCTAATGTCGTCTCTGCCGTCCTTAACATCACAAAACTCGAAAGTAAGACGATGACCGTTGGCATCGCCAAGAGCATTTATCTCGTGGGGATCGTTATCCCAAAAGATACAGTTTTTTATAATCACATCTGAGTCATCCATACAGCATATCCCACCGCCATCTCCCCAGGTTGCCCGGTTATCAGCGATTGTGCAGTTTAGAAATGTTGGATGAGAATCCCATAACGACATTCCGGCGCCATAAGCCGCATTATTACCGCTGAATGTACAGCGTATAAATGTCGGACCTCCATTATTGTCGAGATACAATCCGCCTCCTGAATTGGTGGCGTCATTTTCAATGATTTCTGTATCCTCGAAAATAGGACAACAGTTATCACGGATAGACAAACCTCCGCCAAAAGATCCACTATTTTCAGTTATCTTGCATTTCCGGATCATAGGAGTTGTCCTGGATCCCCACATGAACATTCCGCCACCGCCATTTTCCGTCGAGTTTTCAAGCATGATGCAGTTTTCAATGGTCGGGCTTGCATATTGAATAAACACAGCCCCTCCGACATACCAGTCACTACCTCCCATATTAACGCAATTACCGCTACCATAAGTAAGCAGAAATCCGCTTAAAACTGCATTCCGGCTCTCACCATTGGTAAAAAGGACAACCGAGCCATTATGATCTCCGTCGATAAGAGTCATATATGGATTATCCGGACTGCCGATAACGACAATATCTTTCCCGCTGAAATCAAGATTCTCAATATACTCTCCAGATTCAACGAGAATTGTATCCCCATTCGCAGATTCATCAATAGCGCCTTGAATGGTCTCGAAATCGTCAGGGACATTAATTATTTCTGCTTGCGCAATCCCTGACAGGATTAACAGGATAAGCAGGATTCTTCTAATCATGATATTCTCCGAAATCTTTATTTAACCAGCATTATTTTTTTTATCTGTGACTTGTTTAAACTCTCAAGTTTTATGAAATACAGTCCGGAAGACAGGTTCACAGCTTTCAGGTTTGCAGTGTAAATTCCAGCTTGTTTTATGTCATCAATTAATGTCTCAACTTCGCGTCCGGTTATGTCGTAAAGTGTTAATTTAACCTCTGATGCATAAGGCAGCGAGTAACTGATGGTTGTCGTTGAATTGAAGGGATTGGGGTAAATACTTGTAATGCCGAACTCATCAGGGCTTGAAACATTATTGCTATTTCCAACAGCATCAGGTCTGATCGTTAGCGAAACCGGCAGTATTGTCTCACCACCCATCGCGTTGTGACTGAAAACAAGCTCAGCTTCCCAATCTGGATATATCAGCCCTTCTGCGGAAATAGAAAGAGTCAAATCCTGCAATGCTTCCGCTTCTATTTCACCAAACATGGGCTCCAAAACCATCCAGCTCATATTCCCGTCAATCTGCCAGATATCTATACGGTCGTCAGCAGCATTATCAGCGATACATATAAAATTCCAACACCTTTGATCATACTTGTTGGTAATAAAACACCCTCTTGGTGTATCATATGATTCAAGTTCTAAAAAAGTGACAAACATCGTATCACCCGTTTCGGTATTCATCTTATGCACAACCTGCGTTATAATATCTGGACAGTTAAAGATATATAGGTTGTATCCATCCGGATCATCACCAAAATATGCAAGACCATAGATGCGAAGATCACATCGCGGCAGGGTATCAAGACAATTTCCATCAGTATCACAAGAATAAATGGCGCGCCCTACTTTACGGGTAATCCAGAACATTTCTCTTTCCGGATCCCAGGTTAAAGCGTTCAAATTACCCTCAGGTCCTTCAAACGATGTAATAGAATCACCATCGGTAGTGAAACCGATAACAGAATTATCATCACCTCCCCAGATCAGCTCACCATCCCAGGCGAGTCCTTTCATGCCGTAGCGGGAATCACTGGACTGCTCGAAGCGGTTGATCTCATTCCCTTCATAATCAAGCACATAGATCATGTTTGTGCTGTCGTCCTCTTCAGAAATATTAGCGCCGGATACATAGTAACAACTGTCGATAAAGACTACTCCTTCGAGGCGAGTATCACCAACTTCTTCACTCGTATTAAAGCTTTCCCTTGCTTCCCATGGGTCGAAATACGGATAATGCTTATGAGATTTCCATGCCAGCGAACCATTACCGTCATTAGTAATTGTTACTTCAATATCAGTTTCAGTATTTGCTTCGAGTGAAACGGCAATACTGTCTTCAGAGAGGATGAATAACGGGTAAGTAAGCCTAAAGGTAACGTCAAGAGTTTCACCATCATCGACGTAAAGATCACTCATTATTGATTCGTTAAATCCCTGCTGCGAAGCCATTAGATCAAAACTATCCAGAGTCGGACATTCCATGCAGAAGAAACCATTCGAATCAGATAGTGTTTCCCAGTAATAATTGTCACGAACCAAAGCTCCTTCAATAGGTTCATCATCACCAGATCTAAGTACAAATCCTTCAACATAACTTCCTGATTCGAAAGACAGCGCGCCCATATCAGCCCGTGTGCCGTTGCGGTCACGTGGTGAATCCGGATCGCCTGTATCGATACAGGGGCTGTCGGGTGTCAGATGATAATCTCCATTATCGGGATCGGCAAATAACGGATCCTCGTCGATGTTGCCTTCACCCCAATTTACTTCTCCATTTTCATTATAATCATAAATCGAATTTTGCCCTCCTTCAAAGTCTGTGTATAAAAAGGAAATACTTGCTTCATCTTCTAACCAAACACGTGCAGTAGAATTTGAATGGATAATACAATTAACGAAAGAAACATCAGATTCAGTACGATTGCGAATCCAATAATGATCATTTTCCGTGTTATTGGTTATAGTACAGTTACTAAATGTTACCTCTGATAATGCAATATGCATTAAGTATTCATTATTTAGTATATGATCTGAAAAAGTGCAGAAATTAAAGTTTATATTCGAAAAAATCAAGTACATACAATTATAATTCGTATGACCTCCGTTACCAGTAAAAATGCAGTGATCAAAATTCATATTCGTTTCCCAACTACAAATACCACCTCCAAAATTATCTGCGTAATTGTCTTTAATTACACAATATCTAATAGTAGGGGATGCTTCCGTACTGTAAATCCCACCTCCATTATCTGAAACTCCATTCTGAATGGTGAATCCTATAAGTTTTGCATCTTCAGTCTCTTCATTTTCAAATGTAACAACAGTTTCTGAACTATCTCCATCAATGATCGTTAAATCGATGTAATTCACATTACCTGTCGTTAAAAACAGGCTTGCGAGAGTGATGTTTCTCCCACCATAATTGATGTGCTCAACGTACTCTCCAGGTTGAACAAGGACAGTATCACCATCTTCTGATGCATTGATGGCTCGTTGGATTCGCTCGAAATCGTCGGGAACGTTGATGACATCCGAAAAGGCTGTTATCGGTTGAAGGAAAAGGGTGAGAAGCAGCGCGATGATGATCGATCTGATGCTGGAATTAAACATGATGAACCTCCGATCTTAAATGTTGCTTATAGTAATTACATTACAGCGTTTTTTACTTAAATCAGGTTCTTGATTCAACAAAGCAGGTCTGCTGAATAAGGTTTAATTTTTGGGTGAAATTACGACAATCTATGCTTAAAGCTTGTAAATTCGGATTTGAGAAAGTTACTTTATATTGGTGTATTGATTTACACCCAAGGCGCTACCTTGGGCTGGCATGTTACACCCTTTCAGGGCTAACATATATAATCTAAAACCAATATTTGCAAAGATCAACAGAAAACACACTATCTTTAGAATATTTCATTAAAAAACATGCCATGAAAAGCAAGTTTAACATAGTAGTCAAATCCTGGGATGAATGCGTTTCATTTATAGTTGATTCCGACCTTGACATTAGCTACCAATCCGGTGTGGTGCCTTGGGGGATAGCATTTGCTGGGATGACTCCTGATATTAAGGCTGAACGTTGCCTGATTCCCATGTCAAGATCACCGCGCAAGCTGCCTGCCGAAGATTCCTGGCTGTCAGCAGTTCGTGATGCCGTCGGATACGCCGCCGATAACGGTTGGACAGTCGTTTCAAGCTATGGTACAATCGGCTGGGAATACACGAGCTGGTATGCAGCGCGCCGTAATATCCCGCTCTGGATGGTTCTGCCCACTAGATCATTGGAAGATTTCTCTGCCGAATGCGAAAGTCTGATAGACAGGTTTGCCTTGAATTTGCCTCTGACGACCTTTATAATGCCGCTAATTAATGGCAGATCACCAAAGAGCAATCTCCAGATCATGCGCGATGTACTGACAGCAATGATTTCTCGTCATCGATTGCCGATCTACGTTCGCCCTTCAGGCAACTGGGCGGGGATACTTAGGATTTCTAAAAATTTTGACGCCCGTTTCATCAGTTATCGCCCTAAAACATATATTGAAACATGGCGTAAGGATGATGATTGGATTCGGAATATCGCTGATCAGAATTGGGGTGATATGTTGATCCACTGGACAAAAGGAGCTTATGGACCCTGGACAGGCGAAGTAGAAGCGGATTATTTTGAAGCTATCACACTATCCGAGTTTGGCAATCCCCGTGATGGATTGGCGACGCTGGTATTTATTGCATTGTCAGGAATACTACGCGGCGCCGGCAGGATGATCCGCCAAGGTGAGCCGGTAATCTCTTTCTCCGCGTTAAAACCGTTAGAATTGTTGAACAAAATAGAATATAAATCGTATCTTAAAAGATGGAATTATGAGCCGTATGGAATTGCCGTTTCTGCTGAAGCGCTGAAAAGTCTTGGTGTGAAAAAGGTCATATATGGCAGTAAAGAGCTTTATGAACAATTAACTCCCGAACAAAGACCGTATTACCAATTTAAAGGCAGAAACGAAACGGAAAACGAAATTTTCACAGGCTGGGAATCTGAATCGGAATGGAGACTCGTCGGAGATCTGGACTTAACAAGTATTATGGAAGAAATAACACTAATCACACCCTTTGAACATGAGGCAGCAGCTTTACGGGAATCGACGCCCTATCATGTTTGCTCGCTGGAAAGAGGACCTGCTTGAGTAATAAAACCACCAACAATACAACCTACTTACAAAACCTCATCGAGGGCATTAAACCTTACCGTAAAAAGTTAGCTCTTGGTTTCATTGCTTCAGCGTTAATGAATGCTTTCGCAGTCATGAGTCCGATGTTGCTCAGATCAGGCGTTAATGCGTTGCAGGAAGGCGCTCCTGTCGGCTGGCTGTACACATTTTCTGGGTTGATTGTCCTGATTGCTGTCATCGGCGGTGTGTTCCGTTATCAGATGCGTATGATCATCATCGGAACATCGCGTTGGGCGGAGAGCGATCTGCGCGAAAAGTACTTCGGACATCTGCTTGAGCTTGCTTCGTCATTCTTTGATCGCAATCTGACCGGTGATCTGATGGCGCGCGCTACTGACGATATTGAGCGTATCCGTATGGTTTACGGACCGGTGTTGATGATGGTCATGGCTACCTCGCTGACGTTGATCTTTTCCGCAATCATGATGTTTATACTCGACGTCAAATTAGCAATACTGGTCATGTTTATGGCGCCATTAGTTGGCGCTGTTGTACTACTCGTTGCAAGCAAATTACATCGGGTAAACCTGTGTCAGCAGGAGGCTTATGGAAAACTCGAGTCAAATGTCCAAGAAAATCTCACCGGTATTCGCGTCGTAAAATCGTTTGTTCGAGAGGCTTACGAATCAAAGAAATTTACTGAAATCTGCCAGCTATATTTCAAACGCAGTATAGACGTTATAAAAATACAATCGATCTTCATGCCGGTCATAGGGCTGCTGATCGGGCTTGGAATTGCGCTGATACTCTGGGTGGGTGGTAAAGACGTAGCAACCGGAGCTATTACGCTTGGAGATTTCATCGCTTTTACAAGTTACTTATCGCTTATGACTTGGCCCATGATTTCCATAGGGTGGCTGACACATCTGTATCAGCGTGGATCGGCTTCCCATAGGAGATTGGAACAGATATTTGAGGTGAAGGAACAATTTGAGAAGGATACCCCCCCCTTTGATTCCCCTCCAGAGCAGGGGGGGATGACTTCTGACTTTTATTCCAAGCCCGTAGGGCAGGAGGAGATTAATGGAAAACAAGGACTTGAGTGTCATGTGAGGACACATGACACCACAAGTCCATCAATAACATTCCGAAACATCCATTTCAGTTACAACGATGATTCACCTGAAGTTCTGAAAGGTATAAATCTGGACATTCCTTCGGGCAGTAAACTGGCAATTGTTGGGAAAACGGGCTCAGGTAAAAGTACGCTACTTAGGCTATTATCCAGATTGTACGAGCCGCAAAGTGGTGAAATATTACTTAATGAGACCCCCCCTTTAATCACCCCCTACTCTGTAAGGGGGGAGGGGCAAGCTAATAATCCCTTACCAAGCGAGGAGGGAAAACAACGCTCATCATCCCCCCCTGCAGAGCAGGGAGAGATTAAAGGGGGGGGTATTTCATGGAAAAAGATTCCAATCCACCAACTCCGTCGTATGATCGGTTACGTTGAGCAGACTCCCTTCCTCTTCTCAACCTCAATCAGAGAAAACATAGCCTTCGGCGCAATGGAAGCTACAGACGAAGCGATTGCAACTGCTACACAAATAGCGAGTTTCGACAGAGATATTGCGGACTTACCTGACAAGTATGAAACCATTATCGGTGAACGTGGCGTCACGCTTTCCGGTGGTCAGCAGCAGCGGTTAACAATAGCAAGAGCCTTACTGACCGATACACAGATATTACTGCTTGACGATGCACTCAGCGCTGTCGATACAGGCACCGAAACCGGAATCATTAATAATCTGACCACACAGACCAGTCAAAAAACGGTTCTTATCGTAACCCACAGACTTGCCGCGGCTGAAAGAGCCGACAAAATCGCAGTTCTCGATAATGGAATTATCGCTGAATATGGCAATCATCAGGAATTAATGGATTTAAACGGCTTATATGCTGCGATGTATCGTCGTCAAAGGTTGTCGGATGAACTCGGAGCAATATCATGACGCCTCCTCCGGGACACAGGATCGGACCTGACGACAGCATCATGGGACAGGCTTATGACGCCCGTCTGATGAAACGTCTGCTCCGCTACATGAAACCTTATAGTATTTATGTATTTGGCGCTGTAATATTACTTCTTGCCGCCACTTTTGCTGAACTCGCCGGGCCGTGGCTGGTTAAGATCGGAATTGATGATTATATATCGGTTAAAAATATCACCGGACTCTGGAAAATAGTTCTTGCTTACATCGGTTTTCTGATAGCGATGTTTATCCTGCGCTATCTGCAGTTATATCTCACACAGTGGATCGGACAAAAAGTCATCCTCGATATGCGCATTCAGCTTTTCAACCACCTGCAGCGCATGGATTTGAAGTTCATTGATTCTCGTCCGGTCGGCTGGATGATGACCCGCGTTACAAATGATATTCAGACCTTAAATGAGATGTTTAGTTCGGGTGTTGTTTCAATTTTCGGAGATTTATTCGCTCTGATTGGAATCGTCGTTGTTTTGCTGGTGTTAAATGTAAAACTCGCGCTGGTGACGTTCACTGTAGTCCCATTGATCTTCTGGATGGTTTTCACCTTCCGTAAAAAGGTACGTGTGACCTTCCGGGAAATAAGGGAGACACTTGCTAAATTGAACGGCTTCATGCAGGAGCATATCGCCGGAGTTCGTACCGTGCAGTTGTTTGTGATGAAATCCCGGACTATGGAACGGTTTCAGGAGCGCAATATCGCTATGCGTAATGCCTGGATAAAAGCTATCCGCTATTTTGCCTTGTTCTTTCCTGGTGTTCAGTTTGTATCAGCTCTTGCGACGGCTTTGATACTGTTGGTTGGAGGATTACTAATTATTGATGATGCGCTGACTTGGGGAGCGCTGGTGGCATTCCTCCAATATGCCGAACGTTTCTTTCATCCGATCAGGGACTTAAGCGAGCGTTACAACACCATGCAGGCGGCTATGGCAGCGGCGGAGAGAGTGTTCTGGCTGCTCGATACGGAACCGGAGATCGATGATCCTGCTAATCCCGTGAAAATTGAGAATATTGCCGGAAAAGTGGAGTTCAGGAACGTTGATTTTGAGTATAATACTGGCGAATCTGTACTGAAGGATGTATCTTTTAAGATTGAGCCGGGACAGACTGTTGCGGTTGTTGGCGCAACCGGAGCGGGTAAAACCACACTTGTCAGTCTGCTACAAAGGTTCTGGGATGTCAAGTCCGGCGCCATACTTATTGATGATAAAGATATACATGAATATAAAATTGATGATTTGAGACGTGTTTTCGGCGTTGTGCAGCAGGATGTTTTTCTTTTCAGCGGTTCGATTGCCGAAAATGTCACGCTTGGTGATGATGAACGCTGTGATGATATACTTAGAAATGCATTAATCGAAGCTAATGCCATCGACTTCGTGGAAGCAATGCCTGAGGGAGTCGATGAGCTTGTTGGCGAACGAGGCGCCAGGATTTCAGTCGGTCAAAAGCAGCTTCTCGCCATAGCAAGGGCAATTGCCGTTGATCCTCCGGTGCTGCTGCTCGATGAAGCCACCGCCGCCATAGACACCGAAACCGAACGCCGCATTCAGAAAGCGTTGGAACGGTTGATGAAGGATCGCACGACGCTGGTTGTTGCGCATCGCTTGTCAACCATCAGACAGGCTGACAGCATTGTGGTTATGCACAAGGGTAGAGTCCGCGAGATCGGCACACATGAAGAATTACTGCAAAAGGATGGTATATACGCCAGACTGCATAAGCTGCAATATGCGGAAGTTATTGAGACATAAAAGGCGCTGCCGGGAGTCTTAGTAGCAATTAAAACATTCTTGAGATTAGCACGTCATTCCCGAGAATGTCGGAATCCATAGCTATTTATATATTAATTACTTAGTACAGGTTACAAAAAATTTAGATTAATACATAAAGTTTGTTTAATTTTTACAATTAATTTGCAAATTGCTGTTGTAATGTGACGCAAGTCATTTGTTCGTCAAAAATTATTTCTTAAGCTTGATTTATAAACTACAAAGCAGGGGGCAATAATGTTTCGTTTTGGTTTTGTTTTCACAGTCCTTTTTTTAAACTTCACAATCAGCGTAAACCTAAGCGCTCACATCCTTAACGTCCCTGATGATTTCGAGACCATTCAGGGAGCTATCAATGAATTCGAAGACGGTGACACCGTCCTTGTTCAGCCAGGGGAGTATGTCGAGAATATCGTCTTTGGAGGTAATGCGATAACCGTTGCTAGTCTGATCCTTACTACAGGTGACAGGGCGTATATAGACTCAACCATCATCGACGGAGATGGAAGAGACTGTGTGGTTAGCTTCGAGGATGAAGAAGACAGCACTTCAGTATTGCGAGGATTCACTTTAAAAAATGGTCGTCAGAGTTATGGTGGTGGAATTGATTGTCAGACGGATACAAGTCCTACATTAATTGACCTGATTGTTGAAGATAATATCGCTGAAGCTTACGGCGGAGGGATTTATATAACTCATTCATCATCACCCTATATTTCCATGGGTTATTGTTAGGAATAACCGTTCGACAGCAGTGGGAGGCGGAATTGGAATATATGACGATTCTCACCCGGTATTAAACGAAGTTATTATCCAGAATAATGAGACTAATACAGAAGGTGGTGGAGGTATCTGGTGTCGAGAGGCGAGTCTTACAATGTCAAATTGCATAATCTCTAAAAACAATAGTAGTAGGCGAGGTGGTGGTCTATACTTTTACCAAAGTAGTGGGAATAGTATAATTAATTCTACAATTTCAGACAATCAGGCTGAAGAAGGAGATGGATTCTATATATTTGGTACCGAAGGTGAAACAACTATTTTAAATATAATTAATTCAATCGTATGGGGTAATTCAAACGAAGAAATAGTAATATATTCGGATTGGTACGAGCTTAATCCTCTCCTTACAATTTCTTATTCAGATATATTGGGAGGATTGGATGGTATTGAAATAAATGATATTGAAGCCGTTGAGTGGAATGACGGTAGCATCGACGAAGATCCATTATTTGTAGATTCTGAAAGCGGTGATTATCATCTTTCTGCAATTTCACCATGCATTGATGCAGGCGATCCTGATTCGCCTCAAGATCCCGACGGATCACGCGCGGATATGGGAGCGTTACCGATTTACCAGGGTGGCTACGTTGAAGGATTTGTACTGAATTTAGCAAATGATGATCCCATTGAGGGAGTGATAGTCCGAAATAATGTAAGACAGGAAGTCGAAACCGACGCAGACGGATTCTTTCGATTTAGATCACGAACGCCGGATAATTTCGATTTGACGGCTTCAATAGCGGGTTACAATAACAGTGTCCTGCGTGATCAGCACGTTGACAGTGATAGTACTCTAAGGGTAATCTTCTATCTTACTCATCCTGAAATTCAACTGTCTGAAAGGTCTATTGGCGCAACACTGGATCAGGGAGATTCCACCGAGTTTGAACTAAGCATCACCAACCAGGGTAACGGTCCATTGGAATGGCAGGCTAAGAAACGACTACTCGGTGAATTTGATCCTTGGGAACTCAGACAATCACACTATGTGCGCGAGGTCGTTCTTGATAATTATCTTATGGGAGTAATATTTGTTGATGAGTATTTTTATGCTTCAGGCGCTAATATCTTTGCAAATGTTGACAACGAAAACATGATCTATGTGCTCGACCGCGATGGTCAAGAAATCGACCGTTTCCCTCAGTTTGGTGAATCCAACAGAGGTATGGAAGACCTTACCTGGGATGGGGAGTTAATCTGGGGATGTGATGATAATATGGTTATCGGTTTCAATACAGATGGTGATTCTGTTACTTCGTTTGAAGGTCCTGAAGAATATAATTTGTGTGCCATTGCCTGGGAGCCCGACCGTGAAGTGTTGTGGATGGCGCGCAGGACTGGTCGAGGTATCTTTGCTTGTAACATTGAGGGAAATTGTTTGGACTCGCTACCACGCTGTGGTTTTCGGATATATGGTCTGGCTTACCGGCAGGATGATCCAGACGGATACAATCTGTACATCTTTAACAGTACCCAGATGGTGTACAAGATGAACACCGAAACCGGCGATACGATGTTTGTTGCTCTCCTCGAGCATGAAGAAGGTGGACGACCAAGAGGCGCCTGTATTACCAACGAGTACGATCCAAGAAGTTGGGTATTCGTATGCATAACGGACAATGGTCCGGATGATCGCATCGATATCTGGCAGGTTGATGGAAACACGAGTTGGATGGTTTTAGAACCTATGCTGGGTGAAATAGAGGCAGAAGCATCGCAGGATTTAACTCTTTCTATTTTCACCGAGAGACTGACCGTTCCAGATTGGGAAGCAGAGCTTGTATTCAGTCACAATGCGGCGGGTGGTGAGACTATCCTACCGGTTACACTTACAATCAGACCGGATGCGGTTGATCACGATGATAGAATTACAATACCCGATGAATATGGAATTGCAAGTATTTATCCGAATCCTTTTAATTCAAGTGTAACAGTCAGTTACAACCTGCCTGTCAGCTCAGACGTCAGCTTGCAGTTATTCGATATATTGGGCAGGGAAGTCGCATCTTTATTCAACGAATGGCAGACCGTTGGTTCACATACGGTAGTAATTGACAATACGGAACTTTCGGCTGGATTGTATTTGATCAGGTTGAAGAGTGGAAGTGATGTGGTTGTAAGGAAAGTTGTGCTGGTGAAATAATATTTACTATTAGCACACAAAACCATCCCCGGCTTGAAGACAAGTCGGGTTACGATACTACGACACACCGACACCAAGAAACTACGGAACTACCCAGCAGCCACTGACCGGAGCTTCTTTTACTCCGGTCACATCAGGCAGTGTAATAGGCGCTCTATCCTGACAAAGCGCTCCCAGTATCGCCATCGCTATCGCTTCGCGGAACTGTGAAGGAATTCCGTAGTCGTCTGATAAACCTACCGGTATTTCAAACCTCTTTCTGATTTCCCGCAACAGCGTTTTATTCATCACACCTCCTCCAGAGAGAATAATCCTGTCTGCTGTTTTGCAGTAAGTAGCTATGGTTTCAGCGATTGCAGCACAGGCTGTTCTGGCAATATCAGCGCCGATGTGACGACCGCTGTGACGCTGAATCCACTTCTCCATTTCATCACCCGTACCAAGCGAGCGTTTTGCATCGGATTGCGCTGTTAGTAATTCAAGCAACGCTTCGTAAGATTCACTTTGAACCGTGCCGTTTTTCGCCTGAAAACCACTGCTATCAAAGCGCTTATGAAAAAGGTTTACGGAAATCCTGTCGAGTAATTGATTGCAGACGCAGATGTCTTTACCACTGATTCCGTATTCCCCTCTTTGATTTTCCCCTTGCGAAGTAGGACAAGTAAGGATTGTTACATTGCAAAATCCACCTAAATTCACAATACATCTAATCTCCTTATCATTGCGGAACATAACATAATCTGCAAGCGGTGTAATCGGCGCTCCTTCACCGCCACACGCAAGATCGGCAGCGCGCAGATCGTGAACGACCGGAACATCTAAACCATAAGCAATCGGTGAAGGATTGATCAATTGCCAGCTTAAAGGAGGTTTATGATATACTGTCTGACCGTGAACTGATACCAGATCGATATGGTGATCTCCAATCAGTTTTCGTAGAATATCAAGATGCAACAGTCCGAAGTTACGGGAAGCCATTGCAATCTGTTCAGCCGTAAATGCTCTCTGTCCCGCTATTCTACGCAGCGGTTCACAAAGCTTACCAAGTGGATTGCTTAGACAATTTATTACGTTGACTTTCATGTCAACACCGTGTCCTCTGATCTCAATTAGCGCAGCATCAATTCCATCAATACTGGTGCCGGTCATACATCCGGCAACGTATCTGATCTTTTCGTTACTGCTGTTCAAGCTCATAAAGTATATCCTCGTAATACTTACAACTATCTTCAAGTCCGCCTTGTCTGGAATGGATCAACCACAATTTTCGGTGTTCTTCGATAATCTGTTTGAGTTGCTTTATTAATATTAATTGCTTCTTCCTGCCAAGTTTGTCATCTGATAGTCTGTATATAGAGCGATCAATAGCAAACATCGCAACATCAAGCGTATGCGAAAGCTCGTCGGTTAGTTGTCGATATAGTTTTTTCGGCAGGTATTCACGCCCTTCGGATAACATTTCCTTAACTCTAATCCAGTCATCAGGATTATCAATGTATCCCTTTTTATAAAGCGGTGTTTGCAGGTCGTTAAATATACAGCTTGCATTCTTAATTCCGGTTTTCTTCCTAAGTCCAAGATCGACATTTCCAAGTACATCAAGCCAGTTTGCAATTTCTAACGATACGTCGTTGAATGCAAATAACGACGACGCCTGGCTGTCAAATCTATCCACAGAATCCGCATTCCAGGCAGCGTTAGCCGCTTCGGCAAGCGCATGCAAAGCAATCGGCGATTGTTGTCTATGACCCAGATCGCCCCAGTCGGTAATCAGGAATCCGGAAGCTCCGTATTTCACGCCGACTTTTACGGCGTTTGCCAGATTTGTTTTACGTTCGAAAGTCCGTCCTGTTATACTGCGCCATGAGCTTGTTCCGGGACAAACCCAGTATTCAAAATCGGCGTCTTTCAATTTAGAACACCAACTATCAAATGGTGAATCCGGCTCATATCCCCAGATCAACACTATGGCGTCCTTAGGCAGCATCGCTAAAGCTTCAGGCGATTTCAGCGCCATATCAGCCCAGAACATGCTGCGAAACTTATGTTTTGAGGCTATGTTAATAACCTGCCTGACAAAATCAGCATAGACTTTAGCATAGCCCTGTTTTTCAACCGCTTCACGACTTCGTCCCTGACCTACGTCGAAGGTCTCATCACAGCCGATGTTGACAAGACCACTGCTGAAGTTCGGCAGAAGCTGACCCAGCAGATCAGCAATCAATGCTATCGAACGCTCATCAGTCGGGCAGAGGCTGAAACCGCCTGAACGTTTGGTATTGAGGAATTTCCATTCTCCGGTTGTTTCGGCAAGGTGCTGGTATTGAGAGTGTTTCAGCCAGCGTTCCATGTGTCCGAAGCAGTTCTGGTTGGCGGCAAGTGTTATTCCCTGCTCCAGGCAGCGTTCGTCAAGTTCTTTAATTTCATCCGCTGTAAGAGGCGAAGTATCCTTCCAGACGACTTCGTGTCCTTTATAAGCAAAAGTGTGCTCGGTGTAAAGCTGCAAATGGTTAATCTTCCATGAACCCAGCAGGTCAACAAACCGGAGTAGTTCATCCTGTTTTGGAATCCTGTCACGGGAGATATCAAGCATCACACCGCGCACCGGGAATGACGGCTCGTCTTCGATGAGCATACAGGGGAGCGCAGTTCCGAACTGCCGTTTAAGCTGCTTAAGAGTCCGGAGTCCGTGACAAACGCCGCTTTCAGACACAGCTTCGATTATGACAGGATGTGGACTTTGCTTATCGGGATGTTTGACGATTAGCTTATAGCTCTCAGAACGGATACTACCTCCCTGCTCTGCAGGGGAGGAATTAAAGGGGGGAGCGTTCCCGATATTAACCACTCCTCCGGTAAAATCAATGCGTCTCGGTTCAGGGAGCAGTATGGGTTTTAAATTATCAATCATAAGGCTAATTTACTTGATAATTTGTGAAGTATCAAATTTTTACTTGAAATTTTTGTATAATGAAATTAAACTCACAAAAACTTGACTTTGTGTTTATAGTAATATATGTTTCAAACTTGTAGTTGTAGGTAGTATCAAATTGCCTTAATCTTGTACTTGATTGACATATATCAAGTTACGGAAGTATCTGGTACTCTTTAACTTAATTATTGCTTCTATGTACTTTCCGTCTTGATTTGTAATCAACCTCCGCAAAACAGTAGATGACTCAACCGCCGGTAGCGCTAAAACCTGCAACCATCGAAGTTGGAATGCCAAGAGTCTTTCACTTGCGTGACGACAATATTGTACAAGGTACAATAACCTAAATCGTAGGTGATTTTATCGCTATCCCCGATACTCCTGACAGGGCATTACGGGTTCCTGTCTATGAGATACTCGATGAAGCTGTTGATATCATAAAGCTTGAGTGATGCTGAATTATTGTAGGAGCGAGGTTAAAAATGTATGTCCTGCCCGTAAATTAACATTATTAGCACTGCCATGTGTCCCCACATGGCAGAAAAACCTAAAAATGAATGTTTCTATAGAGATCGAAAGTGAGATCAATTTTTAATTTCTTCTCTGTTACAGTTTTACTCTGCATCTTAGATTTACCAGTATCTGTATTGGCAGTTAATATTTCCGGCTACTATGAAAACACCTTGCTGCCGGAATACTCAGATCGAACAGATGAAGGAATACTTGATGCTTCCAAGTTAAGACTCGATTTTAAAACCGGAGGCGCGGAAGATGAATTGGAGTTTAAGGGCAACGTCAACTTCATATCCTATCATACAGACGTCAACCTGGATGTGACTCCTTATCTTCCTCAGATTGTCGCAGATACACTCACTAATCGCGGTATTCCGGTAATTATGACGCTCGATAAAAACCGCATCTTCCTCGACAATGCCTATCTAACCTGGCGTTCAGGTGGTTTCAGAGTACGCGTCGGTATTCAGCAATTAAGCTGGGGTCCGGGATACAGCTTCAATCCGACCGACCTCTTCCATCAGAAAAACCTGCTCGATCCGACTTATGAGAAAGAGGGTGTAACTGCGCTCAGACTGGATTACACCTGGGGCATCGGAGGCAGAATTACAGGAATCTACGCGCCAAGCGGCAAACTCGAAGGATCCGAATATGCGCTCAGAGCGGCGACTCACATCAGCCAAATAGGCTACGACATTGCTATGACAATTCATCAAGTTAATGACTCAACATCTATCGATCCGGGGACTTATCAGACTTGCTATCAAAAGAGACGCGCTCTTGGCTTGGATTTCAGCGGTGAACTGCTTGGACTGGGGGTATGGTTTGAGGGTAATTACAATAGTGTGGAATACGAGGATGATTTCGTGCGCACCTGCGCCGGATTTGACTACACGCTTGTGAATGGCTTGTACCTGATGCTCGAAGGTTTGTACAATGGTCGCACTGAATATTCCGCTCCCTATCCTGCTTACGACTGGCTGGAATATATTTACTATGGTGAACCTGTCTCGATGTATCGATTTATGGCAGGCGCTAAGAAAGACCTGAGTAACTTTGTGGACGGAAGCCTATACTGCTTTGGAGGCACGGACGGTTCTTACATGCTGAGTCCCCGAATCGATGCCAGCATAGCCCAGAACGCCGATCTGACGCTGTTTGGTATGGCGTCATTCGGCGCTAAAGACGGTCAGTTTCCGCCGGGATATTACTCGCTGACAGCGAGGGTGACGGTGTATTTTTAATGGTATTGGCTGGGGAGCACCAACACTTGTCCGCCTCCGGCGGATTCCTGTCGGCGGATTGAGCATAAAACCCTGAAAAGGTTAATGTAAATAGCCACCTGCGTTAGTCGGTGGGATTGACTTCAGCGTGTTTATGACAACCTGAAGGTTGAACTCTACACTCTTATCACCAATGCATGGTTCAAAAAATCTGTCATTTATGACTTGATTCGGAATAATGCAATAATGCACGACTTGCCTTAAAATATACTTGCATATTTGCAATACAAGCTCTCTCCTGAGATTTCCTTACAACATCACCAATAATTAAATCTTCTCTCATCTCCTTAATTATCAATATATAACCCCTAAAATGACTTAATCTAAAAAGTTGGAACAGCCTTTGCTAAATAAAGCAAAATAGTCTTTAATGACTTTGCTTTTCATATTGTGTAAAAGTGATAAACTACAAGATGATAAAAGCTTTAATAACTCACAATAATAGACAGGAGAGTTGGATTGAAAATTGCATTTACAACATCCGGTGATAACCTTGAAGCGCCAATAGACAGCCGTTTTGGCAGAGCGCCAAAATTCCTGATTTATGATCTGGATAGTGATACATTTGAGGTAATCGATAATCAGCAAAATCTAAATGCCATGCAAGGCGCAGGTATTCAGTCCGCTCAAACGGTTGCCAGATCGGGAGTATCATGTCTTGTAACAGGTCACTGCGGTCCTAAGGCGTTCCAGGTTCTTTCAGCAGCAAAGATTAAGATATATAATTCCGAAGCAGCAACGATTTCGGAAGCTTTGGATGCTTATAAAAATGGCAGTCTTGAGAAAGCAAATTCGGCGGATGTCGGTAGTCACTGGATGTGATTTAAACCGTCATTTATAAGTCAAGATGAGAACATCTCTCGATTGCATTCCCTGTTTCATTCGCCAAGCCCTGAACGCTGCAAGATTGGCGTCGGAGGACGGTTCCGTCCACGAGCGCATTCTCCAGGAAGCGCTGCGCTGGGCAATCGATATAAACATGGATCAACCAACACCCGTCATGGCTCAGCGCATTCACCGCCTACTTCGCAAAATTGTTGGCTCAGATGACCCTTACCGAGATGTGAAAGATCATCAGAACAGTATGGCTATGGCTCTCCTTCCTGAAATGAGGTCTAAAATTGAAGCTGCAACCGATCCGCTAAGTATGGCGTTGCAGTTGGCTATTGCAGGAAATGTAATAGACCTTGGAGTAAATGGTAACGTGACGGAAGGAGACGTGAGAGAATCCATCAATCAAGCACTGACACAACCGCTTGTGGGAGAGCAGATCGGATTTAGAAACGCTGTAACCAATGCTCAAAGCATTCTGTACCTCGCTGATAATGCCGGGGAAATAGCTTTTGACCGCCTACTTGTCGAACAGCTAACACCTGCGCGTGTTACAGTAGCTGTTCGAGGTGCTCCTGTTATCAACGACGTCACTATGATAGATGCCAGGACTGTTGGACTTAACGAAATAGTTGAAGTCATAGACAACGGATCGGATGCTCCAGGCACGTTACTTGAAGATTGCTGTCAGGAATTTAAGCAGAGATTCAACGAAGTTGATCTGATTATAGCTAAAGGACAGGGCAATTATGAAACGCTCAGCGATGAGCCCTATAATATCTTCTTTCTGTTGAAAGCTAAGTGCTCAGTGATTGCAGCCCATGTCGGAGTTCCGATTGGAACACATGTTCTGGCGCATTCCAACAACAAAAACAAGAGCTTGGGAGTTGCATTACGCCCAGCTTGAAAATACAGAGTTCGAGTTTCTGCTTGGTTTCAAGTCCCGCATAGCGGGACGTAACCTGGCAGTCATTAACCTCCATGTTATGTTTCGTTTGAAACCTGGAGGTAACTCCTTCTTTAATGAAATAACATTAGAGCAGAAAATTAACAATACATCAAAAAGAAAGGAATTGAAATGCCGGAATTTGGATCCCCATTCTCAGGGATGGCAAGCGATAGGAAGCTAACCGACGAAGAGTTGATTCGCGCCATTCGCTTTATGATTGCAGCGGAGTATGAAGCGATTCAGTTGTATATGCAACTCGCCGAGTCAACAGACAATAAGCTCGCTATTGAGGTGCTCAAGGATATTGCAGACGAGGAGCGTGTTCATGCTGGTGAGTTTATCAGATTGCTCCACGAACTTGATCCTAAAGAGCAGAAATTCTATTCTGAGGGCGCTGAGGAAGTTGAAGAGGAAATCGAGGAATTAAAGTAAAACAGTTGAAATACTGCTTAACAGCCAATACATTTCTAATAAGAAGTAATTAATGAAACTTGCAGTTGCATCAGGAAAAGGCGGAACGGGTAAGACAACTATTGCTGTAAACCTTGCTAAGGTAGTCAAATCACGATTAAGGCTATTAGACTGCGATGTGGAAGCGCCGAATGATCATCTCTTTCTAAATGGTTCAATTCAGAATGAAGAGATCGTTAACGTTCTGATTCCTGTGGTGGATGAATCTCTCTGTGACGCTTGTGGTGAATGCAGTCAGTTTTGCGAATTCAACGCTATTGTATCGCTCAAGACAACTCCGCTTATTTTTCCTGAACTCTGTCATAGCTGCGGCGGTTGTATGGAAGTCTGTCCGCATAGAGCCATTACTGAAGAACCACATCGGATTGGTGTTATACAGATTAGTGAGAAAGATAATATCACACTCACTCAAGGTCGTATTGATATTGGTGTGGCAATGGCGCCTCCGATGATTAGGGCAGTTAAGGCGCGAATGCAAAATGGAAATCATTGCATAATTGACGCACCACCAGGTACATCTTGTCCTGTAATTGCTGCAATAAGTGGTGTTGATTATGTAGCAATGGTCACCGAACCGACGCCTTTCGGACTGCATGACTTGAAACTTGCCATTGACATGGCTCGCGAGATAAATATTCCCTTTGGTGTAATTATTAATAGAGTTGGAATTGGTGATAATCGAGTTCATTCTCTTTGTGAACAGGAAGGTATTCCGATTCTAATGGAACTTCCGGATGACAGACGAATTGCTGAAGCTTATTCCAGAGGGGATTTGATTGTTGAAGCGCTGCCGGAATATAGACGCTATTTTGAGGAGTTGTGGAAAAAAGTACTACCATACGAAAACAATAAGGTAAACTGATAATGCCTACTTACGAATATAAATGCGATAATTGCGGATTTGAATTTGAAAGACGACAATCAATTTCTGATCAGCCAATCTCGGAGTGTCCTGAATGTCAAGGGAAAGTTCAGCGATTGGTCAGCAGTGGAGTGGGATTCGTTTTCAAAGGTTCCGGACAGAATCGGATGAATCAAAACGGCAGTTGTTCATTAGAACAAACCGGAACGACTTGCTGCGGACAATCTTCGCCCTGCGGAACACCGTCATGCGGGATAGATTAATGACACCAGATAAACTAAAACATATCTATGGGCCTGTGTTCTCGCGCCGTCTCGGTCATTCACTCGGAATTGATCTCGTGCCGTTTAAAACATGCACTTATGATTGCATATATTGCCAACTTGGACGCACAACCAACAAGACAATAGAGCTAAAGGAATACGTTAACGTTGATGATGTATTTAATGAGCTAAAACATTTATTGTCAACAAGATCCGATATTGATTATATAAGCCTGGCAGGGTCGGGTGAACCGACTCTTAATAACCAAGTCGGGAAGTTGATCGACAAGATATTGGAAATAACAGATATACCTATTGCTGTTTTAACTAATGGATCATTGCTCTGGATGGATGAGGTTAAGCAAGCATTAATGAAAACCGATCTCGTTCTTCCTTCACTTGACGCCGGGGCGGAATCCTTGTTTAAATATGTCAATCGACCTCATAAAGGAATTTCATTTAAATCAATGGTTGATGGTATAGTAGATTTCTCGCATAGTTTTCCTGGTGAAGTAAGGCTTGAGGTTCTGCTGCTTGATGGAGTAACAGGGATTCAATCTGAAGTTAAAAAGATTGACGTTATTGCGAAACGTATTCAACCGTCACTAATCCAGTTGAACACAGCATCCCGTCCGCCTGTTGAGAAATTTGCATTGAGGATGTCGAATGATCAGTTACACGAGTTAAGTAGATACTTTACCGATAGCGTTGAAGTAATCTCCGATAATGAAGAAACGGTGTTGCCTGCATCATCAGATAGAGTTGTAACACAGGATGAAATACTCGCATTGCTGCAAAGACGCCCTTGCACCTTACAAGGTATTTCCTCAGGCTTGAATTTCCACAAATTAGAGATACTTAAACTATTGGAGCAAATGGATCACCAAGGATTAGTCAAAGTTGTTCGAAAAGATGGATCAACATTTTACGAATTTTCTAATAAATGATAAAAGAACTGGTTGTAATAAGCGGTAAAGGGGGAACCGGAAAAACGAGTGTAACGGCTTCATTTGCGATGCTTGCAGATCATCCGGTAATTGCAGACTGCGACGTTGACGCCGCGGATTTACATCTGATACTTTCGCCACATATAATTGAGCGTCACGAGTTCTATAGCGGTCATGAAGCGATCATTCGTCAGGATGATTGTAATGAATGCGGTGTATGTGAGGAATATTGCCGGTTTGATGCAATAAATATGAACGTCAATGAATCAGGAGAAACGGTATTCACTGTTGATCCTGTATCTTGTGAAGGCTGCGGTTTGTGTGTTTATCTATGTCCGGTTGATGCAATTGATTTTCCAACAAGGCGCTGTGGTGAATGGAGAATTTCTGAAACGCGTTGTGGTTCTATGGTTGACGCTCGTTTGGGAGTAGCCGCCGAAAACTCAGGCAAATTGGTTTCGACCGTTCGCAGGGAAGCGCGCCGAATTGCTGAAGATCAGAATCGTTCCATGATTATTGTAGATGGACCACCTGGCATCGGTTGTCCGGTGATTGCATCGGTAACGGGAGCCTCACAGGTTTTGATAGTCTCTGAACCAACGGTGTCAGGTAAACATGATTTGGAGAGGGTTCTTGCGCTGACAGGGCACTTTAAAATACCGACAGCAGTTTGTATTAACAAATGGGATCTTAATCCGGCAATGACAGAACTAATAGAAGAAACAGCTCGCAAATCCGAAGCTGTTATTGCCGGACGTATTAGGTATGATCCACTTGTGACTTCAGCTCAAATGCAAGGAAAAGCTGTGGTAGAGATTGATGCGCCTTCTGCAAATGACATTTACGGGATTTGGGAAAACCTTACGCTTTGATTCCGAAAGCTGTTTCTCAAGACTGGAAATATAAAAAACAAATAAATTAAGATTCCCATAAATACAAAGAGGAAACCAAATGAAAATTGCAATACCTTTGGCAAACGGCAAGCTGGCAATGCATTTTGGACATTGTGAGAGTTTTGCTATGATTGAAGTGGATGACGTTGGAAAAACGATAATTAATCGCGAGGATCTTCTGGCGCCACCACATCAACCTGGATTGCTGCCACCTTGGTTAGCAGAACGGGGCGCTACGATGATCATATCAGGAGGTATGGGACAACGCGCTGTATCAATGTTTCATCAGCAAGGCATTAGAGTAGAGGTTGGCGCTCCTGCTGAGACGCCGGAAGTAATAGTATCAAATTATCTTGCCGGTGATCTTATGTTAAGTCAGAATGTTTGTGATCACTAAAACAGTTAAAAATAAAGAGTAAATAAAATGATACAAGGTGGAAGAACTGGCGGCGGGGGTATAGGGGGAGGTAGAGGCACAGGTGGTGGTGGTGGACAAGGTGGTGGAGGTGGAGGACGCGGAGGCGGTAGAGGATTTGGCCCCGGAGGTGAATGCGTCTGCAGCGCTTGCGGTCATGTTGCACCTCATCAACCCGGTCAACCCTGCTTTCAGATGAAATGTCCGAAGTGTGGGGCAGTAATGATCCGAAAAGATTAGAAAGTTTAGAAATGATAGTTGATTAAATTTGTGATCGATTTACTAAATTAAAACAATTAACAACGGATTTCTGAAATGAAGGATAGAGTTAAAATCGGCATAATTATCTGCGACCGTTACCATACCTGCGCTGGTGGTAAATGCTTCAAATCGCTGAAAAACAGGGAAGGCGCTTTCAGTATTTACCAGGACAAAGAAGCTGAATTGGTGGGATATACAACCTGTGGAGGCTGCCCCGGTGGAAATATTGAGCATGCAACGGAGGAGATGAAGAAAAACGGCGCTGAGGTAATTCACCTTGCTACTGGATTTGTAGTTGGTTATCCTCCCTGTCCGTATTTGAAGTATTTCAAGGATTTTATTCCTGCTAAGTTTGGTATGGAAGTTGTTATCGGCACTCATCCCATTCCTGAAAAGTATTTCATCACACATAACATACTGAAAACATGGTCTGATCCTGAATGGAAAGAGATGCTGCAACCGACCATTGCAAATGAGGAAATCCGTAAAGCTTATAATTAATTGAGTTAGCGGTTATATGAACCAAAAAAGAATTTTACCGCCAACCTATTTTTTGATTAGTTTAAATTTGATGGTTGGCTTAAACTTTCTGCTTCCGATTAAGAAGTTAGCGCCATTTCCCTGGAATTTCATTGGAATACTGCCATTGGCATTTGGGATACTTCTGAATCTGATTGCAGATAAAGCATTTACAAAGAACAAGACTACGGTAAAGCCATTTGAAGAATCTACCGCATTAATCACAGATGGCGCTTTCAGAATCAGTCGAAATCCGATGTATCTCGGTATGACTTTTATATTACTTGGACTTGCATTGCTCTTGGGGAGGCTTTCACCTCTGCTAATTATACCGTTTTATGTTCTCCTGATGGATTTAATTTTTATCAAAGCCGAAGAGAAAATGCTTGAAAAGTCATTTAGGGATAATTGGATGAATTATAAACGGAAGGTCAGGCGGTGGATTTAGCCAGACCTAAAATTAAGCTTAGGTTTACTGTAATCTTTAAACTTGGAGAACAAACATAATGGTAAATAAACCCCTAATTTCCAACAGAGTCGCACAAATTCAAAAATCAGCCATCCACGAAATGACGAGGCTGTCAAAGGAAGTTGAAGATGTAGCGTTTTTATCCTGGGCAAAACCTACTTCTGACACACCGGAGCATATCAAGGAGGCTGCCATTGCTGCGATTAAAGCTGGAAAAGTTGGCGGATACTCTGAAAATGCCGGATTATTGCCGCTGCGCGAGGAGATCGTAAAGAAGCTGAAACGCGATAACAATATAGACGCCAATACTGCGCAGATTCTCCTGACCGTCGGTGCGATTGAAGGCTTATCAGCAGCCATAATGGCAATAGTCGATCCCGGTGATGAAGTAATCCTGCCATCACCAACTTACTCGACACACATCCGTCAGGTGGTTATAGCTTCCGGAAAACCTGTCCTGATTCCAACCATCGAAGAAGAAGGCTTTATTCTCGATCTTGAGGCTATTAAGAAAGCCATCACACCAAGAACCAAAGCGATCGTTTACTGCTCACCGAGCAACCCAACCGGAACGGTCTTTTCGGAACAGCAGCTTCGGGCATTAGCAGAGATTGCTCTTGAACATAACCTGATGGTTATTACTGACGAGGCTTATGAGTATTTCGTATTCGACGATCATAAACACTTCAGTATTGCTTCTATTCCTGAAATCCGAAGGAACGTGATAAGCTGTTATACTTTCACAAAAACTTATGCTATGACAGGCTGGCGACTCGGTTATCTTCATGCGGATGAAGCAATGATACCGCATATAACCAAAGCACACATTCCATTTGCAATCTGCGCTCCGGTTGTTTCTCAGTACGCTGCTTTGGGAGCATTACAGGGATCGCAGTCCTGCGTTTCGGATTTTAGAGAACACTACCTGGCGGCAAGAAACCTGATGTGTGAACGTCTTGATCGGCTAAGTTCTGTCTTCGATTACCAGAAACCCGGCGGCTCTTACTTGATGTTCCCGCGCATTCTGCTTGAAGAAGGTAAGGATTCAACAGCGTTTTGCATCAGGCTGTTAAAAGAGGGCAAGGTCTCAACAACACCCGGCATTGCATTTGGTCCAACCGGACAAAGTCATCTACGCTTGTCCTTTTGCGTTCCACTTGACGCAATCAACAAGGCATTTGACAGAATGGAAGTTTACTTCAGATAGATTTTTTCTTAATCGTTTTCAGATTGAACAGTCTCATCAGAAGTTAGTGACGGTTCTTTCAGTTTTTCAATCAGGTTATCCTGCGGAGTTAGCGACTCGTGACAAGTAAAGCATTTATTCAGATCGTTTCTGCTTAACTCCTCAGCTTTCGAATCATGGCATTTAATACACTTTCCGTGCATAGCTTGTTGATAACTGTCGGCATATTTAAGGTCGAGGTCCGGATCTATCTCGCCAACCATTCCCATATCACTGCTGTGACATTCTAAACAGGACTTTGCATTATCAGCGGTTCTTGCATAGTTGTCGGTATGACACACATTACAAGTATAGTTACCTGGATGCAATCCACTCAGTTTTAGACTATCAACGACAGCGCTTACATGATAGGTGTGATCAAAGATTTTAGTCGGTTGAAGCATGTCTCTGTGGCATCGCGAGCAGGACGTCGATTGATCTCCTGGTAAAGACATGTGATGACACTCTTTACATGACGCTTCCCCGCCAAGTCTCTCCTGATGATCAGCATGTGGAAAATCAGCATAAACGCCTGCGCGATTACCGTCTATGCGAAGCGAATTTCTGAGAGCATCCAATCCAATTGCCGGTTGTATAATTGCTTTATCGTTTTTCGATTCGTGAAAGGGAGGATATTGAATTAACCAGGCAAATGGCACTGCTACGACAGCGATTAATGTTACTCTCTGAGCAGAGTCGCTGAGAACAGTTTTCCAGACATGCGACAAGTTGTCAAATGAGCCCATAAACAACCCTCTCGACACCCGGCGTTTTTTCCAGTTATCGTCGAAAACCGTAACGTTCTCGACAAGGAACATGAAGACAATAATTGTCGCGGAGATTATCCCGAAGCATAGCAGCCATTCCGTTAGCGAAGGAAAATACACCGCGCCGGCATCTCTGAAGTAGCCGATAATTCCAACATCCAAACGATTAAGAACAAGACCGAATACTGCAAATAATGAAGCAATAAGCAGACCTGTCGGAGATTTACGGGATTTAGGCAAAGCTACGATAAGAATTGGTATTACAGTCGCGCAAAGTAATTCAAAAATATACAATCCACCTTCCCAATCACCGCTTATCAGATTATGCCAGGTTCCTTTTACAATTAGATCTCCTACCTTCAGGATTAGGTAGAGACCCAATATTGAGACAGCTATACCAGCAAGTTTGCGAAGCATTGGCATATCTTTCCCTGGGGCTACACTCTTTATAGGAGCGCTGTCCAAGGAGCACGTAATCGCACCCGCTTCAGGTTTTGGTCCGAATACCGATTCAGGATCATACAGATAGGCATAGAGAATCTTAAACAGCAATAAAAACATCAATCCTGCCCCCATTGCGGAGATAATAAAGAACAAAGGTAGCAGTGATGAGTACCATAAGGGATATAACCGCTGAGGGGTTACAAGAAATAGTGATCCAAGTGATGAATGATGCAGACTTGACAAACTTACGCCAAGCACAGCGGCACCAAAACCCATGCTGTGCAGTATGTGTGCTATTTTTTTACTTTTAAGACGGTCGAGTATAGACGGAGTTAGTTCAAACGCCGTTACCGCCCAGTAAACTGATACACACCAGAATACTTCGTAAAGGAACGAATGAGGACTCCAGGAAATAAAAGGAATCCAGAATCTCCAGGGGAGACCGATGTCAAAAAGCAGCGAAAACAGAGATGAACCATAACCGAGGAAGGCTATTACAACTGACGGCACAACGAGAGGTTTGAATTGTTTCATTCTAAAAACATAATAGAATACACCAATCATGAATCCACTCGTTGCCAGGGCAGCTCCTGCTACCATATTTAATATCTTCCACAATCCCCAAGGAATGCCATCCACCATATTAGTTGTTGCTCCAAGCCCAAACCACATACGAAATACACCGGACATTAAACCGAGCAGGGCGATGAACCATAATATGTCCTTAATTGGACGAATTTTAGTATTCATTTATTTATCATCCGACTTTTTTTCACTAATGGAACTATTCTCGCTTTTGTCCTTCTCCGAATGATCCATGCGACGTTTTATTATCCAATTCAAACCTAACATACTCCCCATAACGGTCATACCGATTATTGGCGTCTTATGTATCAGAGGTTCAGTCAGGTCATTAATAGGAACTGTATCACGTTTTGGAAAACCTAACTCGCTAAGGTCAACATCTGAAATGTAAATAACCGATGTTCCGCCATACTCTTCCTCACCCCACACACGATTAATATATTTATCAGGTTTTGATTTAATACGCTGATGCGCTTCATGCAGCAACGTATTTCGTTCACCAAATAACAATGCTCCTGTTGGACACACCTCGACACAAGCTGGTAATTGACCATCCTTTAGTCGCTCGTGACACATTGTGCATTTCTTAATATGAGGAGTCAGATCATCCCATTCATAACGTGGTATGTGGAACGGACAGGCAAGCATACAATACCTGCAGCCAATACATTGATTAGGATCATAAACGACAGGTCCTTCAGGTGTTTTAGTAATGCCTCCGCACAAGCAGGCAGCGACACAGCTCGGTTCAACACAGTGCATACATGCCTTTTTAGCAAAACTCTTTTCATCAACCTTAAGAACCGTTGATAAGCGATTACCGCTTAAACCATCATTTGTGGAACTTCTATCTATTTCAGCAGTAACAGGATCAAGATTGTTTGCTTCAACGCAAGCGGCTGCGCATTGTTCGCATCCTGTGCAAAGCGTAACGTCAATAAGTATGGAAAACATTATACACGCGCCTCCTTGCCAAATAAAGCATCTGCAACTTTGTCTCCAGCTCCGGGTCTCAGCTGCCAGTGTAATCCTGAAACACGATCAAAGAAGAATAATACAATATGAGAAAGCTTAGTAAATGGAATCAGAACGAATAACGCTTCTGCGCTGAGAAAGTGAGTAAGCATCATCGTATCCCATGCAAAAGGATTAAATTTAGGATGAGAAGCTAAAAATCCTGATGCAAACGGTAGAAACACCATAATAAGTATCAGGTAATCCATGGGACCACTCATAGCCCTTTGACGACCGACAAACACCCTACAGCAGAATAAAACAATCAGACAGGCGATTGTGAATAGCGTTAAAACATCAGCAACACCTTTGCCGATTGAAGGCAGGTTTAATCCAAGGAATCCTTCCCATAAAACAACATGATCCACAAGGAATACGGGCACAAGAATCAACCCGATATGGGATAAAAAAGATGCTGAGGAAAAGAATGCTGTACCAGGGATGAAGTGCTTAACCGGAACTGCCCAGGTTAACGTATCAAGGATAATCTTCCTCCATGGCGCATTCCTGAGCCGCCTTCCTTTTCTAATTCCGAGGTAATATATTTGTAGAACTACGTGTCGAAAAAGACCCAGAATCATGAATAAAAAGGTAAATGCGAATAAAGGACCTTTTGCGAAGTCTAACCATTGTTCCATTTATTTCTCTTTGTTACGTGTTAATTTGTAATTGTGTGTCAAAGCTACATTTCAAACATTGCAGCTTCTTCTTTACGCTCTTCTGCGCTTTTTGCTCCGGGTATCTCGATAGCCTTGAGGATAAGATCGTGCAGTCCCATTACTTTACAGGGCAGTTTGTAGAACTCAACTAATTCTTTTAATTGTTTCTTACAATTTGCGCAGGGCGAAATAACGATTTCAGCGCCTGTTTCACGAATCTGATCAGCTTTCTGTTTCCCGCCAATGTTCATTCTAAAATTATAAATCTCATCAACTGAAACCAATCCACCGCCACCACCACAGCAGTAGTTATTAACTCCATGAGGCTCCATCTCAACGAAATCTTTGATAAATGACCGAATTATTTTACGAGGTTGTTCTACAATCCAGCCTGAACGCGATATGTTACAGGGATCGTGATATGTCACTCGTTCGGTGATTATATTAGGATTAAGTTTGATCTTACCTTTTTCGATGCAATCGAGAGTGTATTCCATGAAGTTAAAAACGGGATAACTTTCTTTACCGGCAAATACCGGAACAAAATCATGCGCTGAGCGGGATGCATGACCACACTCACCGATTAATATTTTCTTCCCACGCAGGCGAGTTACCTCATGGACAAGTTGCTTGATTATATTTTCAAGATGCCAATCACTATAAAAAAGACCGTAATTTATACCATCGAAATCTTGTGTTCCAATCGTCCATTTATCCCAGTCACCGGCGGCGTAAAGAACAACAGCATTGCCCATTAAAGTATCGGGCTCAAGCAGATAGTCGCTTACAGCGCAGAAGAAGACATATTCACGATCATACTTATCAACCGGCGCTTCCATTCTTACTCCAAAAGATTCCTCAATCTCATCTGAAAGAAATTCCAATGTGTCCATCAATGCAACTTTCGGGATTTTTGAAGTGTTGTGGGTTTCACCCTCAAGCTGTTCTCTTGTTGCTACCTGCAAGGCTTTGGGAACAATACCGATCAGACTCAAGATGTACCTCCCCAAACGTGTCATCAGTCCGTGATCGACGCCCATAGGACATTCCGTCGTGCAACGTCGGCATGCAGTACAGCGATAGAAAAGGTCGAGCATTTCATCGATGATTTCCTCTGTCAAGTCAGTCCCATTAGAAAACCGAGAGTTTGCCCAGCCGCCAAAAGTGAAGTACCGTTTATATGTTTCTAAAAGCAGGTTAGTTCTGTAACAAGGTATGTCCTTAGGATCACCCGTTGCCAGATAAACAGGGCAAGTCACTGCACATCGGTTGCACTTGGCATTGGATGTACAATATGAGTCAAGAAGCGGTTTATAATCCGTGAAATGCAGTACCGCAGCAAATGCTTCAAGGAATCGCTCCACCCGGTTTTCCGTAACCGGATTTTCTATATAATATGGATAAGTCTTTTTACCGTTATCTCTTTGAACCAACGGTTTGACAGCTTCGATAACTTCATCCATCGTTAATTCTCCAATCAATTTTTGTGTATTGACGCTCGGTTGTTTATCGCCAGAGCTGCAATAAAATGTTCTTTGAAACCATAATTCGCTATGAACGTATGCAAAGGACATACCATTTTAACGATGTGTTAATGGTTCGCTGGATATTACCTAAATTTTCACAAACAAGCTTTCATTTTAACTTCATGTTATAAAAGCACGTACAGAAAATTTATAGATAAATGGATTTCTACCACTTACTGAATTATATAATTTTTCCAATATGGGAGTTGAACTAAGCATCGATTTATATGTCGCAAGTGTTGCAACATATTGTTGCAGTGAAACAAATATTAAGACATCCATTAAGACGTTAAGTGGATATTCTGTAGCATTAATTCAAAGATTTCAAACAATTCATTTAGTATTCACTTGAGAATCAGATATATCCATTTCATTATTTATAATCTATTCCCACGATTATTTACCAAACTATTAATAAATCACTTCTGATTATTAAAAATACACACATTTTTGCAGACCGGATGGTGATTATACGGCACGTTAGTTGCTTGAGGTCGTATGTAGAACACGGAAAACTCTCTGGAAAAGATAATTTGATTGCGATACCACTGCTAAAGGAACGAGTTGCGCCGCGCTGCACATTCGCAGAAAGCATTCTCGTTGCATCACTTAAATATGGTCGAGTCACTGTTCAAGACAACGTTCCATTTGAAGGAAATACAAGTATTGATTTGGTGCGTACTTTAAATGAACAAGGCATTAGGACTCTGATCTGTGGTGGTATCAGCGAATCAGCCAGGGAAGCGCTTGTTTCATCCAACGTAGCCATCATCGAAAACGTTACCGGAACTGCTGAAGAAATACTTGAAGCATTAAAGTTTGGTAAAGTTAAATCCGGATTTGGATTTAATGCAATAGAGGATTCAGTTGTTGATGCTTCGTCAGCTAATGATACACCATCTGGAAACGGACTGGAAGCTCAGAAAAGAGAATTATCTGAAGAGATAGATTGCTTGAATTGTGTAGATCGAAAATGTTTAAGGGGTGAGAACTGTGTGGGAGAATTGGCGTCTAATCTGACTAAGACGTCGAATGAAGTACAAGAAATGCTTGAATCGGCAATGGATGTGGCTTTCGAGGAAGAGCGGAAGTTATGTCGTATGGCTGAGTTGGTTTATTATTGTCTTGGAATGAAATACGAACGTATCGGCGTTGCATTCTGTATAGAACTACTGCATCCGTCAACAATTCTCGTCGGGGTGTTAAGGAGGTTTTTTAAAGTTTTTCCGGTATGTTGCAAAATTGGTGGAGTCGAAATTGAAGATGATAATAGTAAAAATCTGCATGGATATACAGTAAAACCAACCTGTCATATTGCCTGCAATCCCATTATGCAGGCTGAAATGCTGAATAGATTTGAGACTGATATAAATATTATAGTTGGTTTATGTGTAGGTGCTGACAGTATTTTCACAAGCGCAAGCAATGCGCCTGTAACAACGATCTTTGTTAAGGACAAGTCTCTTGCTAATAATCCGATAGGCGCTGTTTACTCGGACTACTACCTTAATGAAATCTAATTACGGTTTAACAAAAAAGAATAACAGTTTAATTTTTAAGGAGAAAGAAAATGGCAATACCAAATTTAAACGCTGTCGGTTTCTGCGCTCATTATTCCCAACAAGGTGACTGGGCGTTCGATTATGCTTTAGGTTTATCTCGTGAGCATAGAATTCAACTGGATGTATTTCACTTCCTGGAAAATCCTTTTGATCCTAATGACAATTCAGCGAAAAACCTTTCAAAAGCAGATCGACAGAGACTTGCTATCGAACGAGAACGTGAATTAAGGATGTACTATGACAGCCGCGCAGGTGACTATCTTGAAGTAGGATTCAGACTCTGCGAGGACAATGAATGGACAGAATTGCATCGTTGTTTGCTAATAAGAGAGTTCCAAATTCTCGTTCTTGGCTACATAGAAATCGATGCGTACTTCGCAGGCAAACCGATAGAGGAATTTGCGAATAGTTTTGTTAGTCCGGTAATTTTGGTTGGTCCTGAAAACCCGGATAAATATTTGCTTAATAGTCCGGCAGCTCTCATTGCTGATAAACTATGCTTACCGGAGGGAAGCTGGCAGAAAATCGAACTTGTCTCTGCATGATAGTAATGCAGGAATGCAATACACAAAGGATTGACATTGACATAGAGAATATTTAAAATCCATTTAATCGTTAAAATGAGATATATATCAAGTGATAAGCATTGTTATATATGTCGATTAATCCTTATATTTAGTGGTATAATTGTTGCACAAGTCATTTTTGGTTATTCAAAGAAACAAAGGAATAATATGAACGATCTGAGTGAATTAATCTTCGATAGTATCAGTGATGGTGTATTTACAGTAAATGATAAATGCATCATCACTTCTTTCAACAAAGCAGCCGAAGATATCACTGGATTCAAAGCTAAAGAAGCGCTTGGAAAACATTGTTTCGATGTTTTCCGTACAGAAGTCTGTCATAAAAGATGTGCACTTAAAGATACTCTTAAGAATCATGATCCTGTTGATAACGCTAGGGTGACTATTATAACCAGCGAGGGATGTGAGTTGCCAATTAGCGTGACCACAACTTTATTAAGGGATAAAGCGGAACGTATAATTGGCGCTGTTGAGTTTTTTAGGGACATTTCTGAGATCGAGCATCTTCATAAGCGTCTGGATGAACGGCGCATTTTAAGTGATATAGTCAGTGTAAACACTGAGATGCAGAAGCTGGTTCAACTGTTGCCCGATGTAGCTGAAGCTGAGTGCAATGTATTAATAGAGGGTCCCAGTGGTTCCGGAAAGGAATTAGTAGCGCAGGTTATTCATAATCTCAGTCCTCGCAAGTATGGACCTTACATAAAAATAAACTGTGCTGCCCTGCCGGCGACACTTCTCGAATCGGAGCTATTTGGTTATTCGAAGGGAGCATTTACAGACGCTAAACGCGATAAACCTGGGCAGTTTTGCCTCGCCAACGGTGGAACCTTGCTGCTTGATGAAATCAGTGAAATGGATATATCGCTCCAGGTTAAGTTGCTAAGGGTACTGAATAATGGTGAGTATCAACCGCTTGGATCAACTAATACTATGCGGACTGACGCCCGGATTATTGCCGCAACAAATGCAAATCTTCAGAAGTGTATTGAAGAAGGACGCTTCAGAGAAGATCTTTATTATAGAATCAATGTTGTTAGTCTTCAGATTCCACCCCTTAACGAGCGGCCTGAAGATATCCCGCTTCTCGTTAATTACTTCATGCAAAAATTCCGTAAAAAAACAAGAAAATCTATCAATAAAGTTGCTCCGGAAACTCTTGCAGTATTAAGAAAATTCCTTTTTCCAGGTAATGTCAGGGAATTAGAGAATGCTATCGAACATGCATTTGTCATGTGTCATGGCAGTGAGATCAGATCGGAGCACCTTCCGTTGAATATCGTAAATAATGGTTATGCCACTAATGGTGTAACATCAGTTAAAACACATGAGAAGCAGGTTATTACTGAAGCCTTACAACGCAACCATGGCAATCGCAATCGCACTGCTGAAGAACTCGGTTTGCACAGATCAACTCTTTGGAGAAAAATCAGGATGTATAGATTATAGAAACTTCGAGGTGAAAAAGATCTCGTCCTCGAAGCTGCCAAAGCATTTTAACCTGCCATTTCTGGCATAAAACAGCTAAATTACTGCAATAGTGATTTAGCTGTTATTATTTGTAACTTATATATATATATATATATATTGACTTTTGCCGAGTGGTTTATTATATTGTTAATACTATATCATTGAATTTTCCCAATTTTAATACATACAAATATCGTTTCACAGCTTGGAGGTTATCATGGTCAAGATAAGGATTTTTGCATCATTTACAGTCATATTAATTCTAACCCTTCTGTTTGTCAACTGCACAGAAGACAGTCCAACAACACCATCCATCGACTTTGTAGCGCCTTACGTCGAATGGGTGAACCTTTCAAACAGCGCGGAACTCTCCGGAACGGTTGAGTTCTCCTTCAGCGTCTATGATGAAAACGGCATTGATAGCGTTAAGGTCTATATCAATGGTCTGTTAGATCAGGGGTGGGGCAGACATTCCTGTCTGACATCCTGCTCCGACACCACAATCGCCTTCGCATGGAACACCCTTGACTACGAGGACGGCGTTTACATCCTCGAAGCGAGAGCCTGGGACACATCAGGCAACCTCGGTGTAAGTCCATTTTTAATGGTAAACGTCAGAAACAACGAAGAGCCTCCTCCCGATGATCACTTACCACCAATGATAATATGGGTGTCACCTGAAGCAAGCTCTGAGGTTTCAGGTGATGTAACACTGAGATTCAATGCAATGGACAACATTGGAATAGACAGCCTCAAACTATATGTGAATGGAGCCTGTCCTGAAGGATTTACACTTCAAGGACAGCAGGAAATAGAATACAGTATAGTCTGGAATACGGAAGATTTCGGCGACGGTGTTTACAGTTTAGAAGCGAGAGCCTGGGACACATCCGGCAACATGGGCACAAGTCCATCACTGATGGTGAATGTTAAAAACGATACAGATCCACCACCGGAAGACAGACTTGCTCCATATGTCCATTGGATAGCGCCTGAAGGAGGCAGTACTCTCAAGGATACAGTCAGCTTACAGGTTGGTTTATATGATGAAAACGGCGTCGACAGCCTTAAGGTCTATATTAATGGCACACTCATAATGGGGAGCGCCGGCGCCTCCCCCCCTGCTGCTCAGTCTGTCCGAAAATGCACGAAATCTCTAACAATGTCATTCCCGCGTAGGCGGGAATCTAATAATAACAATGAGTTAACAGATTCCTGCCTTCGCAGGAATGACACTCTTTTTAGTTCCCGTACTGGCTTGTTAATAGGAGGGAATAAAGGGGAAATTAAAGGGGGATTTAATCTAACCACATCAACCGACACCACCATCACCATCGCATGGAACACATTTGACTATGAAGACGGAGTTTATATCCTCGAAGCGAGAGCCTGGGATACATCCGGCAACCTTGGCACGAGTCCATCTTTAATGGTGAATGTCAAGAATGACGAAGAGCCTCCCCCCGAAGACCGCACGCCTCCGGTGGTTAGTTGGGTGTCGCCAGAACCTGGAACTGAAGTATCAGGAGATGTAGAATTGTGTTTTCAGGTGATGGATGATATAGGGCTTGATTCGGTCCAGGTTTACTTGAATAGTCAAAAATGGCAAAACTTTAAATATATAGAAAATTATTTTGATACAAAAGTGATCTGGATCACATCTGACTACTCAGATAATAATTATATTGTAGAAGTGAGAGCTTGGGATACATCCGGAAACATCGGTTCAAGTGAAGTAATTTGTTTCACTGTAAGGAATAATGTGCCGCGTGTTATCTGGGTGCCGGATGACTATGAAACAATTCAGGGCGCTATCAATGCCAGTGAAGATGGGGATACGGTGAGGGTCAGAGCGGGTATCTACTATGGAATGGTCTATTTCTGGGATAAAGATATATGGTTGGAAAGCGAAATGGGACCTGAATTAACTATAATTGATGCTGATAATGATAATTTCGGTGTACGTATTGACAACGGGCAGGATACAACAACAACAATAAGAGGTTTTATGATAATGAATGCTGAATTTAGAGGTATTGATTTAGTTTATAATTCAAGTATTCGAATGTTTAATAATATTGTTATTACACCAGAAGGTAAAAATGTGTGGTCAGATTTTAACAGATCAATTTATTTAAATAATATTTTTACAAACTCAGGAAGTGGTAATTTCGAGATATGGGTTTCTTATGGTTATATGTATAATAATTTAGTTATCCACAGTGGTAGATATGCTATGTTTAATCGCAGTTACTTTGATAATCCCCTTTTTATTGATTATAACCTGTTTTGGGATTATCAAACGCTGCTAACAAATGAACCTTCGTTTAGGTTCGAGGAGAATAATATCTTTGATCTTGATCCACAATTCAGAGATGATAGTTTTATTTTAAGAAATAATTCCCCATGTATTGATACGGGGCATCCGGATTTATTCGATTTAGATGGATCACGCTCTGATATGGGCGTTTATGGTGGGCAATATGCATACCCACCACCATAAAATAATAAATTAAATAGGAGGGCAAACAATGCCTAACACACCGGTATGGGGGAACGAAGGTCCCTCTCAAAACAACGATCAGGATATTATTTCGGTAGAAGAGTCCGGATCGGTCATTAAGATCAATGACATCAACGCAGGTGCGGCAAGTGGCGACGACAAGATTGCATTGCACACCAAAAACAGCAGTACGGATACTGAAGCACGGGCGTTTCGAGCTGAGGGTAAATCCGACTTTCTTGGAATAGTCGGAGTATTCGGCAATCTCATTGTTGAAGACGATGTTGACGTGTCCAACAAGGGTTGCGTCAAGATCAACGACGTCAACGACGGCAACGACGACAAGATCGCGTTGCACACAAAGAATAGCAGCACCGATGCAGACGCGCGAGCGCTGATGGTTGAAGGAAAAACTGAGATTACAGGTGATACTGCAATAACGGGAGACGTATCAGTTGACGGTGAAATTAATTCGGGTGGAACAGAAGTTGCTCCCGAAGACCTGAAAATTGGAACAGGTGTAGGCACTGATGAAGTTATAATTGCTGGCGAGAACAAGCTGACAACTACCCAAGGCGCTTTAAAGATTGGTCGCGATATTGCCGGTTTACATGGCAGGAGCAAGATCGATTCATATACTCCTGAAGGTCACGGGTGGACGGGGCATCTAAAAATCGGAACTGAGGAGACAACAGATAATGTAATAATTTCCCGTTCCGCGGAAAATATCCGTACACATATAATAAGCGATTTAGTCGTTGGCGATTCTGAGGGTGAAGGTGATGGTAAAATTGACGGTGAAGAAGATCTCTACATTGGTACGTTGAGAACTGATGATGTAATTATCTCAAAAGCAAATCAGACTACCAAGGTTCAGGGCGCTCTGCATGTAAATCAAAACGCGGATTTCGACGGGACGTTACAGGTTGATGGAGTCACTGACCTTGATAATACGGTGAATCTTAATGATAATACTATCTATTTGGATTCGAATCAGCTTTTTGGGATTGTTTACAATCCAGTTGGTCAGAATCCCGGTTTTCCGTCCCTTGATTTCATAATCAACGGTGTTGTAACTGCTTACGTTGATTCGCAAGGTCCTCATTAATAATAATTTGAAAGGAGATTAAAATCTAAATGAAACTCCAGCAGACACTGATAAGTGAACCTTGACGGGAGGGCGTTAGAGCGCCCCCCCGCCGTCTGCTGGAACCTTAAGAAGATCCCAGTTCGCATTCTTAATTAAACATCTATCGGCTTGAAAAACAAGCGTTTAATGATGTAATTTGCTGTAAATTTAAAAACATTAGCCGAATATCGATTAGTCGATTTCATCTTCATTATATTTTGCAAGTGGGATTTTCCAAGGGACGCTATACACATAAAACGCCGAGGCGTCAGGTTAAATAATATAATCTGACACACTCGGCGTTGTTTTTTACACTATGATAAATCCCGATCAGGATCTATCGAATATTTCCCAATCAGACTAACCCTTCAGTATCTCGTCAACTTCTTCCTTGTCAACATCCATCAGATAACGGATACCGCTAATGTCGGCTGCTTCATGGGTTATCGCAGCGATGTCACCACGGGTAATGTGCTTCATGGCGAATTTTCTATTTCCAGCCATCATTTGACGTAATCCCTGGGCTAACCTCTCATAGTAGGTGTAAAGACCGAGAGCGCCTGTAGGTAGCTTTTCAAATGCTTTATTTCCAAGCTTTTCACGAAGGTCGCCTGATGTTACAAAGATTTCATCCTTTGTTTGACCAAATCGTTCTACGTAAACCGGTAATTCTCCACCATCAATTGCTTTACCGATTGTCTTGCCAACCATAGTCGCCGCAATGGGACCTCTTGCCATTCCAATCAGTTTGACATAAGGAGCGCCAAGCGCTAAGCCCTTATAAATCTGATCTTCAAAGGTGAAACCTCCAGCTAATGTCAACGCTGGGATTTTCATTCCTCTTTTTTCGAGACGTTTTGCATACTGATAGAGCAGGGAATGTAATTCAACTGTCGGCATGCCCCATTCGTTCATCATCCGCCAGGGACTCATACCTGTACCGCCACCTGCACCGTCAACTGTAAGCAAGTCGATGTTGTATTTCGAGGCAAACAGAATTGCTCTCGCAAGGTCTGCCGGTCTGTAAGCGCCTGTTTTCAAGAATACATATTTTGCGCCGGCTTTGCGTAATTCTTCAACACGTGAAGCGAAACCTTCTTCAGTGACCATACCTACGCGTGAATGACGCTCGAATTCGGTAAATGAACCGCGTTCAAATGCTTTGATGACTGCCTTATCTGTCGGATTAGGCAGAACAACATAGCCACGTTCATAAAGAAGCTGAGCTTTTTTCAGGCTCTTAATCTTGACTTCACCGCCGATGTCTTTTGCTCCCTGTCCCCATTTCAGCTCAACGATTTCTACGCCGAGGTTATTGATCGCATATTCCTGAACTCCGAGGCGAGTGTCTTCGACATTAGCCTGAACAATGGTTGCTCCCCAGCCGTCAATCTGGTTGTCCTGGAAAAGTTTTACTCTTCGCTTAAGATCAACTGTGTCAATTACTCGACCTTTTTTAATAACAGCTTCCGGATCCATTCCTGCGACGTTCTCTCCAATGGTAAGGCCTGTGCCGGCAAGAGCGGTACCAATTGCTAATCCATCCCAGTTGTTCTTGGCTACGTCTGTTGATCCAATACCTGGGATGATCCATGGGAGTTTGAATTTTATTCCGTTGTCAAATCCAAAATGAACTTCAAGATCAACATTAGGAAAAATAGCTTTATCGCTATCAGCTTCTATTCCGACAGCGCCGACTGCGGTTCCCATAATGTTGAAATGCGAATAATCGACCGGGTAGTTTTTCTCCGATGCAGTGGTTATGACGCCAAAAGGCTGAGGGTAAATTACTTCATGTCCCCTGTATGCCGATTTACCAATTTCGCACATTCCTACACAGCCATCAACACAGGTTACACACATTCCTGAAATAGGTGTAATTGATCCGTCAGTCCTGTTTTTTGATAATGTTGCTGCTGAACGGTTTACTGATGAAAATGTACCTGACATTTATTACTCCTTTTATTCCTTTTATTATCTAATCTTCTTTGATTTCACATGCTACACAGGGATCCATGTAACACATCATATCATGAAACTGATCCTTATCAACACAGGGTGGACTTAAATTCAGACATCCACCACAGATTGCCTTGTCCGGCTCAGTGAAAGTACACCTTAACTGACAAGCGGGGCAGACATAAATGCAACCTCCGCAGAGGCGGCATACTTCCGATTTTATGTCAAACGGTGTGCCAATACTCCGATTCTGACCGCGTCCCCGAAACCCGATTGCGCCCGCCATCATCTGCTCTTTACACATCCTAACACAAAGTCCGCATAGAATGCAATCTTCATGCTCTTGACGGAAACGCTGCTGCGTGACATGAAGTTTAGAGGCTATGTCCTGAATAGTTTTTGATTGTGGGCAAGAGGCGAGTAATAACTCAACAATCATCCTACGGGCTTTAAGGACACGTTCAGATGCCGTGCGCACTACAAGTCCTTCCTCGGCTGGATATGTACAAGATGTAACTAATTTTGTACGGTCTCCGGTTCCGATTTCCACAACACACAACCTGCAAGCGCCGTAGGGCGTAAGTCCTTCCATGTGGCAGAGTGTTGGAATCGGGAAACCAACAGACTGGGCAGCTTCAAGAATTGTTGTTCCCTTTTCAACGGAAACGTTTAATCCATTTATTTTAAGTTTGATCATTATGCTACTCCGACTTCGTTTTGGTGAATTCAAGGTCGCATCTCAGACACCGTATCGCTTCATGCTCTGCATCCGCATCAGACATTGCTCTTTCCACTTCAACAAAGCTCTTAGTGCGTCTTTTAATTGGAAGACGTGGTATATCAACACGCTCAATATCACTCTGTTCTTCTTCGCTTATTTGAATTGGCTCAATGTAAATACTCGGAAGTTTAGGTTGCTCGATTTTTCTGAGTTCCTCACCATGGATGTATCGGTCTATCATTTTAGCTGCTTTCTTGCCGTCAGCGATTGCAGCAATAACCGTATTAGGTCCGGTAACAACATCACCTCCAGCGAAAACTCCGGGACGACTACATTCAAGAGTATTTTCGTTTACATTGAGTGTATTCCATGCAGTAATTTCTAAACCACCTTCGATATCTTGCTTAATGGAGTTGACGTCCGGCTGTTCGCTAATAGCAATAATCAGAGTATCAATTGGAAGTTCGAAATTTGAATCCTCTATCGGGATAGGTCTGCGACGACCACTTGTATCCATTTTACCTAACAGGTTGCGCTGAAACTCAACACCTGCTATATGACCGGCTTCTGTTGTTATCTTGATAGGCGTGACCAGAGTTTCTAACTTGATCCCTTCCTGAATTGCAGCTTCGATTTCCTCTTCAAATGCAGGCATTTCTTCCTGTGTACGACGATATAGAAGCGTAACACTCTCCACACCTTCCTGTCGAAGAGCGGTTCTTGCGGCGTCCACTGCCGAGTTACCTCCACCTATTACGCCTACCTTGCCTTTAGCGAGCTGCTTGCCTTCCTGATTAAACACCTTAAGAAATTCAATGGATGGAAACACGCCATCTGCATCCTCACCTTCTAGTTCAAGCTGTCTTCCCTTCTGGGCTCCTACAGCAACGAAAACAGCTTTATATCCATCCTCAAACAAGCTATTTACAGTAAAGTCAGTTCCTAAGGTACTATTACACTTTAAAGTAATGTTTTCGTCTAACAGCGAATTAATCTCTTTAGTCAACACTTCTTTTGGTAACCTATAGGCGGGAATACAACTAAACAGCATTCCACCCGGTTTAGAGTCCATCTCAAAGACAGTAACCGGGTATCCCATAAGCGATAAGTAATGTGCTGCTGTTAATCCACCGGGTCCCGCGCCAACAACTGCAATTTTTGCTGTTTGTTTTTCTGAGGAACGCCTTGGTTTATAGACAGAAGGCTCTACGTTATCGGTTACGAACCGTTTGAGAGCCCTGATAGCAACCGGACGATCACCGGATTGCCCCAGACGACATCTCGATTCGCACTTATGATCGCAAACCCTTGCGCAGATTGATGGGAAGGGATTCTCTTCACGTATTGCAATATAAGCCTCTTCGTACTCACCGCGGGAGATATGCGCAATATAGCGCCAGGCTTGAGTATCAATAGGACAGGCAGATTGACAGGGAGCGCCGACTAATTCTTTACACACTCCCGCTCTACAACGCTTATCAATGATATGCTCAAGATATTCGTTTCTGAAATATTTAAGTGTAGAAAGAACCGGATTAGGCGCTGTTTGACCTAAACCACACATTGTCGTATCTGCAACAACATGTGCAAGTTCTTCGAGTAGGTCTAAATGTTCAAGTGTTCCGCGTCCTTCTGTGATATCCTCAAGTAATTCGTACATCCTCTGAGTTCCTTTACGGCAGGTATAGCACTTACCGCAGGATTCATCCTTCAGGAAGTTCATATAGTACTTGGCGATATCGACCATGCAAGTATTATCATCCATTACGATCATACCACCGGAGCCCATGATGGATCCGGCTTTTGCAAGGCTGTCATAGTCGATTGGAAGATCGAACATGCTTACGGGGATACACCCACCGGAAGGACCGCCTGTCTGAACAGCTTTGATTTTGGCTTTGCCGATTGATCCGCCGCCAATATCAAAGACAATCTCACCAATAGTGGCGCCCATTGGCACTTCTACGAGACCGGTATTTTTAACCTTGCCGACAAGACTGAATATCTTTGTGCCGGAATTTCCTTTTGTTCCGACTTGTGCGAATTCTTTGGCGCCAAGCTTGATTATTTCGGTGATATTCGCCCATGTTTCGACGTTATTAATGACAGTTGGTTTACCGTCAACTCCTTTATCAGTGGGAAATGGTGGACGCTGACGAGGTTCGCCCATTTTGCCTTCAATGGATCTTATCAGGGCGGTTTCCTCACCACAAACAAAAGCTCCGGCTCCCTTTATTACATCAATATCAAAGGCGAAACCTGTTCCAAGAATATCTTCGCCTAAAAGATTAAGTTCTCGTGCCTGCCTCAATGCTATAAGCAGGTGTTTAATGGCAAGTGGATACTCGTGACGAACATAAACTACACCATTAGTTGCGCCTGTTGCATAAGCGCCGATAATCATACCTTCAATTATACTGTGAGGATTTCCTTCAAGGACACTCCGATCCATATAAGCTCCTGGGTCGCCTTCATCAGCATTACAGATTAGGAATTTACCGCTTCCGCTCTTTTTTGCAGCCAACATTTCCCACTTGAGTCCCGTGAGGAATCCTGCCCCGCCTCGACCTCGCAATCCGGAAGCTTTGACTTCTTCCACAACCCATTTTGGTTTACCTCGTTCCAAAATTTTAGCAAGTCCTTGATAACCTCCAGATTCTATGTAGTTATAAATCCGAATGGGGTCAACTTTCTCGCTACGTGAAATGATTGTGCGAACCTGTTGTTTGAAAAAAGGTATATCTTGCTGCAACTCAATTGTATCACCTGTACCAAGTTCTTTCCACAGCAATTCCTCAACTACAGTATCCCTAAGAACGGCATCAATAATTTTGGGAATGTCTTTCGGATTAACTTTCGGATAAAACGTACCGCGAGGTTCGATTAAAAGAGATGGTTCCATCTCACAGAATCCGTGGCAGCCAGTTATTCGGAGGTTAATTTTATCAGTTAATGCCCTTGAAAGTAATTCTCTTTTTGTGATGCGTATTAGGTCATTTGCACCGCTTGCTTGTCCGCAAGTGCCTGCATTAATGATTATAGTGGGAATTCCAGCAGTACGGTTGGAATTAAGTTGGAGTCGAAGATTGTTAAATTCATCAATTGATGTAAGTCTTCTCATTGAAAATTTCCGTTGTTAATTCAATGTTAACATGATCGTTGTGTGTTTGAAAAGCGTGTTATACGTTTACACCGCTGAAATCCAGCAGATGTCCTTTACAGCCGTAACGAGAACATATCTGCAAGATTCCACCTCCTCTTACAATCATTGGAACCATCGGTGCTCCACATATTCCACACTCAGTTGCGCCTGTTAGTTCAGCATGGCAATGCGGGCAGAAAAAGTTAACGATTTCGTTTTCTGATGTTTCATATTCGGTTTTCGTGTTGTAGCTGCCGTAAAGGCTGGATAATCTTATACAGCCGTGCTTGCGCCCAAATGAGACAGTTACTCTGATCGAAGGCATGTCGTCAACCAAGTTTACTCGATCCATCAGATTATGGTTGCAATGCGCGCAACTGACCTCGACAGGGAAGATTCTTTCATCTGTTTTAACTTCAACTTTATCTAGTCCATCGCGTACTTCGCTTATTATCTGTTTAACTCTTGATGTCCTAACATTGGAAAAATAATGTCCGTCAACTACAACAATCGGTCCCAGCGCACATGCTCCGAGACAGTTTACGGTCTCCAATGTAAATTCATTGTCTTTGGTTGTTTCACCTGCTTTTATCCCTAATTGGCGTTCAAATTCCTCAGCAATTTTCGGAGCGCCCCTGACGTGGCAGGCAGTTCCGAGGCAGACAGAGCAGAGGTGCTTACCACGGGGTTTTAAACTAAAGGATTTGTAGAACGTCGCGACACCGTAAATGTCAACCAAAGAGCGATTCGTTTGTTCGGCGACAACCTTTAAAGCGTCTTCAGGGAGGTAGCTGTAACGGGCTTGAATCTCCTGCAGCATCCCGATGAGCCCCCCACGAATTTGATTGTATCTATCTACAATATCCTGAATATCTGTATATTCCATGCAGAGCCTCAGATTTCCTTATATTAGAGTAAAGTCGGAGCAAATATACTCCGACAGTGACGTTTTGTCGGGTGCTCTCACCCGATATTTTAATTCTTTGTCACTGCTTCCAAAATAATCTTTTAAAGTTATAATGAAGCTGAAATCATGTCAAGCAATACTTTGATTAAATTAAGGAAAATGAGACTAAATTGCGGTTTAATTCCTGAGGATATGGATGCGTATTGGCGTTTTCCCTGATCGGATAAATATCACCTTCTGCATAAGCGTTCGGTCAGATACTTCCAAAATACTCTGCTCCTTTAAGATTGGATGGAAGAGAGTCATAAAAAGTTAAATACAAAAACACAAAGCACTCAGAGATAAGTCTTTGTGCGCTTTGTGTTTATATGAGATATGGGTTAGTAAACTGCCTAAGGTTTTATTAAGTTTATTTTTCCGCTTTATCTGTTTTTATTACCGGGATTTGATGAGTGATCTGGTACATGATATGAAGCGCCACAAGCCAGGAAATAGTTGATTCACCACCCTGATTCTGGTTTAATCCCCAGCGTTGCAATCCGTCGAAGCAGCCGCCGGTTTTGAAATCGTATAAGCACTCGTTACGATCATTTTTACCGAGAAACCAGGCAAAGACCGTATCAACTTTAGATCTCCACGACTCGTCTCCGGTAACCTGGTAAGCCTGATAGCAAGCTTCAAGCAGGCATAGCGCATCGACAGGTTGCTGATCGTATTTCGACTTCTTACCGCCCTTTTTATACCATGCTGAATTGCCTATTAAGGAAATATGTCCTGTTTTTTTTATGGTCTGTATCTGAAGCAGCCATTCAAGCGACTCCAATCCCTGGGAGATCATGGTTTCGTTGTTTAGATACTGACCAACAGCGAGCAGGGCTTGCGGCATTCTGGCATTGGAATAAGTCAGAATGTCCTCGAACCAGCGCCATTCATCAGTTCGAGTATCTGCATACTTCTGAGATAATCTTTGCCCTAAGCCTGTAACAATATTATTGATCTCGGTATCGCGGCTGAACCGCTTAAGATAATAGATACATCCTAATATATTATAAGCAATAGCACGCGGTGATAATATGTTAAGCACAGGTACGATTGCATGTTTGAATAAATGGTTTGCCAGGCTTTGAACAGCATCATCAGGCGCCTGCCAGATTGTATAGCCAAGACTCCAGATAGTTCTCCCGTGACTGTCTTCGGATCCGGCGTCATCGAGCCAAGTACGATTGTAGGACAAGCAATTCCGCACACGTTTTTTTTCCGGATCAATGGCATAGTGTAAGAATGACAGATAAGTATGGATCAGATCGATTGCTTTGGATTCCTGGAAAAGCTTATGATTCATTACTGCAACTATCAGCGCTCGTGTACAGTCGTCAGTTGTATAACCATCATATCGATTCGGTGTTCTGTATAACGCATGTTGAAATACTCCCGTGTCATCCGTTAATCTCAGGAGATAGTCTAACTTTACATCCGGAAGAGAAAGAGCTTCTGCTGTTCTTTTATCAGGGAAAGCCGTGATTTTCTTCCGGGCATACTCGGATATAGCCTGCTCAAATAAATCGTTATAGCGGTTAGCGACTTTACTCCAGATCATCTGCCTGCCGAGTTGATAAGCTTTTCTCCGCATTGTGTTTCTTTTAGTCGGATTGGACAAGAGTTCCAGAATACTTTCAGAAATTGCCTTTGGATCTTCAAAAGGCACGAGCATTCCACGATCCTTGCCAAGCAGATCTTCCGCATACCAGTAGGGCGTCGATATAATTGCCTTACCGGCAGCTAAAGCATAAGCTAATGTTCCTGATGAAATCTGCTCTTTGGACAGATAAGGTGTTATATATATATCGGCTGCAACCAGAAATTGAATCAGCTTTTCCAGAGAAACGAATCGGTTATGAAAAACAACGTGCTTTTGTAAACCAAGCTCTTTAACCCTATTCTCGATTGAAATCCTGTATCTTTCCCCTTCATGCTGTTTCACGTTCGGGTGAGTGGCGCCGAGAATAAAATAAAGAACATCCGGATGTTTTTTAACAACCTGGGGCAAAGCCTCTACAACATATTCAATACCCTTATTTGCGCTAAGTAATCCAAAAGTCAGGAGCACAAGACGGCCGTCAGCCTGGAAGTTGTTTTTATAATATGAACTATCGAGAAAAGGAACATCAGGCGTACCATGCGGAATAACGGTAATTTTACTGCTTGGTATGCCATGTACTTGTTTCAGTAGCTTGGAAGCTTTTTGAGTAATAACAACGACATACGTAGAGAGAGATAGAATAGCATCCAGGGTTTCCTTCTGACCTTGGGATGGTTTATCAAGAACGGTGTGCAGTGTTGTCACGACCGGCTTCTTCAGATCGCTAAGAAGATGAAGAATATGATTTCCGTCATTCCCACCGAAGATTCCATATTCATGTTGCAGCGAGACAATGTCGATAGCGGACAGATTAATGAATTCAGCAGCCTCAAGATAATCTTCCGGGTAGTGATCTCTTATTTCAAAGCTTACTTCCGGGGGAAAATCGTAAGTTTTGGAATTATCCTTCATCGCGACTACATGAAAGTGTTTTTCTCTTGGAACATCTTCACCGCCTTGACTCATCAGATTGGTTAAGAGATCATGTGTGAACGTGGCAATACCGCATTTACGCGGTGGGTAAGTAGAAATAAAAGCGGATCTGGGTGTATCAATTGTTGTTTTGTTCATAGCCTTTACAATTATGTTAAATAGTGTTTAAGTACTTCTGCAAATCATTCCTGTTGATCTTGATTCGGCAGCTTTATAAGCAAGAAATCGTATTACTGGAATTTCAAATTAACAGGAATTTAACTAAACTTACAATTTTACTAAACAGAATGCAAAATATATTGCATATTAGTCTATATTTATCGCATATTTCATTTAGAGTTGGAGAGATACAACTCACCAATGATTAAACATCAATATAATACATTGAGGTTTTTAATGCCAGTTCCGGTCAGAAGAACAAATATCAGGTTTTATCCTAATCCTAAAAGAGTTATTACACGCTTTTTTATGCCTGGTGAAAACCATAGGGCACATTCAATCATCGAAAAAGTACGGGATCTTTCAAAATCAGAAATCGATCTGGTTTTTAATCAGGCTCTCAGAAAATTTTCAAATAGACACCGTAATATTACGAGAATATTTGAAAGACATTTTAATAATATTAAGCATATGCTGGATGATCTAAATATTGATCCCGAATCACTGACAAGGGAGCAAAGACTTATTATCGGTGGTTTTTTTACCCATGAGTACTCGATTGAATCGGCAGCTTTCTTCAATCCTTCCATTGTAGAAGATCCATATCAGGGGTATCTTCAGGAAGGTTACAAACGAATCATCGCCAGTTTCCGCGCTACCGGCGAAGGACATATCTCGTCTCTCACGTTCAGAAGCGGTATTATTGATCAAAACAATGATATAACTTTTGATCCACCGGGTGGTTTTGTAGGTGTGCCCCAAATAGTCACGCGTCATGTTTATACCAAGAAGACATTCCTTAAAAAACTGTCTGAAATGAATATCAAGAAGGACGTTGTAGGTATGGTCATGGACAGGCTGGGTGACGACTTTACCTATGGTGCACTTGAATACGCTATCAAGGAAACTGTTAAAGCTACAGAACTCTCATATTCCCGAAAAAAGGTTATTCAGACTATTCAGTGGTTGGCAAATTCTCACTACGAAGTCGAATTTTCACTTGACACAGCCATCTCCGAAAGAGTTTTATTTCCGATATCGCATTCAGAAAGCAACGGAATCGAAGATGCAAGGTTCGTCAAGTTTACTGATGACGACGGCAGTGTAATTTATTTTGCTACTTATACAGCCTATGATGGATTCGCTATTCTTCCTAAATTGCTATCAACGGAAGACTTTTACCACTTCAAGGTAAGACCGATCCATGGCGAACACGTTCAAAACAAGGGATTAGCGCTGTTCCCGAGAAGGATTAACGGTCAATATGCAATGCTTTCACGTATCGACGGTTTCAATAATTATATAATGTTCTCCGATGAAACCCGAGTCTGGAATAACGCAAAGAAGATACTGGAACCAAAATTTCCCTGGGAGTATATACAGATCGGTAATGCCGGTTCTCCAATCGAGACAAAACATGGATGGCTTGTCATAACTCATGGCGTCGGTCTCATGCGAACATATTGTCTCGGAGCGGTGCTGCTTGATTTGGATGATCCGACCAAGGTCATTGCCAGGCTCAAAGAACCTTTGCTTGCGCCCAACGAAGAGGAACGCGACGGGTATGTCCCCAATGTAGTTTATTCATGTGGTTCAATCATTCACAACAACGAGCTTATCATACCTTATGCTATGTCAGACTATGCTTCAACATTCGCTCGTATTCCATTGGATGATCTATTCAGGGAAATGATGAAGGGGAATCGCCATTTCAGTAAGAAAAATAACAGGAAGAAACAACCCGAATCTGATAAAAAGTGAAGCAAGACAAGTAAGAGCGTGATTAGATGGTTTGAACTGGCAGATGAAAGAGAGTTAAATACTCTTTCACGTCTCGCATAAGGGTGAGATTACTAATATAAACGCGGAACAATCAAAGCTCACTAAGTAATTGTTTCTTTGTTCTTTGTGTGTTTTGCGTTTATTCATTATACGGCATTAAAGGTTTCTTTTAGTACATTAAACCAAGTTAATTCCAGCTAATTTCACTACCAATCATTCAATTCTCTTACGCAAATCTCAATAGATTTTTTCAACACTGCTTCACCCGCTTCAGAGGTCGCTTTGCCCGGATCAAGACCTATTATACCATCGGGATATTCTTGAGCAAAATTCTGGACAGTCACCATCTCTCTTGTTCTTTTCGCAGGCGCATCATTACCTGTCAAGTTTTCCAGTTTAACAGCTTCCGGACGCACAGCCATCATCAAGGCAGTCTCACCGAAAGACGCATGCGATCC
>JAIPJL010000088.1 GCA_021734165.1 bacterium
ATGATGAACTTGTTCGTTTCCTCGGAGGCGACGCTGAGCCGATCAGATTCGGAAAATCACCATCCTCAATTCTGATGGTAGGATTGAACGGCGCTGGTAAAACAACCACTGCTGCAAAATTAGCGCTTAAATTAAAGCGTAGTGGCAGACGCCCACTGCTGGTAGCAGCGGACACTAACAGACCCGCAGCGCGTGAGCAGTTGGAAATGCTGGCAAAACAGCTTGATATATCGTTCTTTACAACGCCGGACAGCGATCCGGTTAAAATAGCAAAAGCTTCTTTTGACGATGCACGCAATAAAAGCCTCGACTGCCTGATAATTGACTCAGCCGGTCGAATGCACATCAACGATGAGTTAATGGATGAGTTATCAAGGCTGCAGGCAGCGGTCAAACCACCGGAGACGCTTCTCGTTGTTGACGGAATGACAGGGCAGGATGCAGTTCGCTCAGCCAAAGCATTTCTGGATCGCATTGAATTGACCGGACTTATATTATCGAAACTGGATGGTGATACAAGAGGTGGGGCAGCGCTTTCAATACGCTGGGTTACAGGAAAGCCGATTAAATTTATTGGGATTGGCGAGAAACCGGGTGATCTTGACCTGTTTCATCCAAATCGTATGGCTGGTCGTATCCTCGGTATGGGTGACATTGTTTCGCTGGTTGAGAAAGCTCAGGAAAACGTCGATTCGGAAAAGGCTGCCAAATTCGCAGAGAAAATAGCGAAACATGAGCTGACCCTTGAAGATTTTCGTGATCAACTGATACAACTGAAGAATATGGGACCACTTGACTCGATACTTGCGATGATTCCCGGACTAAAAGGGCAATTGAAGGGCTTGCAGGTTGATGAAAACGAGTTTAAGGCTGCTCAGGCAATAATTGACTCTATGACTCCTGAAGAGAGAAAAACTCCGCGTGTTATTAACGGCAGCCGCAGACGCCGGATTGCCAACGGCAGTGGTCGTAATGTGCAGGAAGTCAATAGATTGTTGAATCAATTCGAACAGATGAAGAAGATGATGAAAAGGATGGGTGGAGGAAAACGTGGCATGAAAATACCTATGAATTTCCCTGGTTTACCGGGCAGTAAATAACTGAATTTTAGGAATTCAGATGCTGAAAAGCATATATTTACAACAGTTTATCGCTTTATTAAATGCGCTCATGATTGGTTTTATTATTGAGCGAATTAGCGGTTCATTAAGATACGGTGGTATTTCCTCAATTATCGCTTGTATCATTATCTTGTTTTTATTCTCTAAAAGATTTCGGAAAAATCTGAAATTTAGTTTTGACAAGGAAATTACAGCTACATTACTTACTATATTGTTAGCGGTAGCATTTTTAATAGAATGCATTTTAGCAGCTTGGCTGATTTTATCATAGCCATTTTAACACGATACAATTATTTGGAGAAATGAAATTTGGCAGTCGCATTAAGATTGACTAGAATGGGGCGTAAAAAACGCCCGTACTATCGCATCATAGCCATCGACAGCAGACGCAGTCGCGACGGCGCTTACATTGAGCGCCTTGGATATTATCATCCGCTCGATGATCCGCCTGCAGTCAACATTGACGCAGAGAAAGCTTTGAAATGGTTGCGTGTTGGAGCACAACCATCTGAGACCGTCCGCAGTCTTCTAAAACAAGATGGGATCTGGTTACGTTTTAGGCTTGAAAAACGTGGAATGCCTGAAGAGCAAATCAATGAAACCATGACGAAATGGTATTCAGAGAAATCCGCCAGCGCTAAAACAAAACCTGCTGAAAAGAAAGAAGTAGAAGCTACACCAGCAGAAACTCCGGTAAAAGAAGCAGAAAAATCAGATCAACCAGAGATATCTGAAGTTGTAGAAGCTAAAGAAAAGCCCGTTGAAAAGGAAACGGTAGAAACCGCTCCTGCAGAAGCTCTTGTAAAAGAAGCAGAAGAATCGGATCAACCAGAGATTTCTGAAGTGGCAAAAGCTAAAGAAAAGCCCGTTGAAAAGGAAACGTTAGAAACCGCTTCTGTAGAAGCTCCTGTAAAAGAAGCTGAAGAGACTGGTAAATCAGACACGTTGGAAAATTCCGAAGCGGAAAATGCTGAAGTGAAGGCTGATAATACCGAAAGCTCTGATAAAGACATGAAAGCTTCCAGCAGCCATGACTCTGGTGAAACTACTGAGCAGTCTGAAACTACTGAAGAAATCGATGCAAGTAACGATTCCGAAAAAGAAACCGAAGAATCCAAAGAGTGATACCTTTTCAGCGACCAAGTTTGAAGATCTGCCAGGAATTAAAGTTCAAGAACCGATTAATCCGGTAATTATTGGCAGATTTGCACGACCTGTCGGTGTTCGAGGTGAGTTAAAAGCAAGAGCAGAAAATGAAAATTCAGCTCTTATCATGGACAAGAAAACAGTAATTGTCAAACTGAAGAACGGTTTCAGGCAGTTTAATGTTCTTAAAACAACTCAAACGGGATCGTCATATCGTATTTGGTTAGAGGATTTTAATTCGCGCAATTTAGCTGGTCTTTTAACCGGATGTGAAATGGTAATTGCAGCTTCGGAAGTTCCTGCTCTACCGGAAAGTGAATATTACATTGATGATCTTATCAATTGTCAAATTTTGAACGAAGATGGTGATGAGTTAGGCTTTTTACGCGAAGTCTGGCAGCAGGATCATCATGACGTGTGGGTTATTGAGAGTTTTCAAGGTGAAATTCTAATACCTGCAGTCAAAGATTTCATTATAAACGTCGATCTTGTATCTCATCGTATAACCATTAGAGACATTGAAGGGCTCTGGGATGAAAATTGAAAGTTGAAATTATAACGCTATTTCCGGAATTTTTCAATGGAGTTTTTAATCACAGTATTTTAAAACGCGCAATTGACAGCGGCGCTCTTGAATATATAATTCATGATCTGAGAGATTATACAACAGATAAACATCATCAGGCGGATGATTTTCGCTTTGGTGGCGGTGCTGGAATGCTCTTGAAACCCGAACCGTTATTTGCAGTACTTAGTGAGATAGTTGATAATGTCAAACCTCGACCACTTGTGATATATCCGACTCCACAGGGTATTCCCTTCAGTCAGGATATTGCAGATGATCTATCAAAACAGGTTCATGTAATTTTTATTTGCGGACATTATAAAGGAATTGACCAGCGCGTAGTCGATAGATGGGTTGATAGGGAATATTCAATTGGAGACTATGTACTTACTGGTGGCGAGATTGCAGTAACTGCAATGGTTGACGCTGCGATTAGAATGAAGCCGGGAGTGCTCGGTGATATTGATTCTGCACGCAGTGATAGTTTCAGAAACAATTTTCTTGATTGTCCGCATTTTACGAGACCGGAAGAGTTGGATGGATTGAAAGTACCGGGTGTTCTGCTTTCGGGACATCATTTAAACATAGAAACATGGCGTCGTATTACATCGGAATATCTGACGAAACGACGTCGAAAAGATATTTTAACAGATAGCAACACAATTCAGGGATAAATAGAAATGGAAGCCTGGAAAGAAATTATACAGGATCAAATTAAGACCGATCTGCCCAAGTTCAACGTTGGTGACACGGTTGATGTTCATTACAGGGTTGTTGAAGGTGAAAAAGAGCGGATACAGGTCTTTACAGGTACTGTAATAGGTAAAAAAGGAAAGGGTCATGGAGCGACTTTTATTGTGAGAAAAATCGGTTCCGGCAGCATTGGAATTGAGCGAATATTTCCTCTCCATAGCCCTTTCATTGCAGATATTATTGTAAAGCGAGAAGCAAAAGTGCGTCGCGCTAAGTTATACTATCTACGTGATCGCAAAGGCAAAGCTGCTCGTCTTAAGGAAAAATCAAGATTTTAGTAGTTTAAACAGTCTTATACTAAGTTGCATTCAAACATCTAATAATGTGGCGTTAAATGTCCCGTTTGACGCCATGTGCGACACAGTCAAACGAGACGATTGACTGCACATTGGTATTAATTCCAGTTCAGAATGCAAAATTCCAACCGATTGATAATCAATGGCAATGCCCCTGAAAATAAACTCAGGGGCTATGTATTCACCGCCCTCTTTGCGGGGACCGCGGCGGCAGTCGGTTACCTGCTGATATTTGTTCCCAACATCGAAGCTATTACAGCTATTCTATTCTGTGCAGGTTATGCACTGGGAGTTAAAAGAGGAATCCTGGCGTCAGTAATCGCTGCATTGCTTTATTTTGGTCTGAATCCTCAAGGTTTTTTTTTACCGCTCCTGATTGCACAAGTAATCGGAATCTCTTCAGCGCCTATTGCTGGAGTGCTTTATCGCTCATTCGCTCCAAATAATATAAATGGTCGAATATATCTTGTCTTTTCAGCGTTAATTGTAACATTATGGTATGATTTACTAAGCAATCTGGCTTATCCGTTAGTCGCAGGATTTGGGATTAAAGGTATCGTTGCTATGTTTATTGGTGGTGCAGTACCAAGTCTTATACATATCACCGGAAACATTTTCATTTTCAACCTGATAATTCCACCTGTTTTAAGTTTAATAAACCAGCGTTTTCCAGTCTTCTGATATGATTAGTCGCCGATTAATAACGATACTTTGCGTTTTTTTCCTCGTATGTACATCGCACACAGAGGAAAAAGATTACACATTTGGATTCGGATATCCCTTATTCAATCCTCAATATATCAGTACTCCTCTCGATGCGGGCAGTTACTACAGCCTACAACCTATGAAATTAGCGACTTCTAAGGTTGAAAATGTCGGAGATTTATTCTTTCCTGAACCCGGAATATATCATCCCGATTTAGTAACAGCAGGCAGACCTGTTTATCTATCGTCTTATGCAAATGGTTTAAGAGGAACACGAGTGTTCTGGCGAGGTCGTCCTTTACGTGATATGAGAACCGGACGTTCTGATCTTAATCTGCTCCCGATTGCAAATATAGGCGGTTTAAGAGCTGAATCGTGGGGAGCGCTTAACGGCGCTATCGCCACAGGCGCTGCGATTGATATTCAACCGCTCGATATACAAATCGATGAACCGCTTACATTCCTGACTCATCAGGATGGCTATTATGATTTCGGACCTGTGGAGTTCTTACATTCACGACCAGTTGCTCAAAGAACTCAATTTACAGCAGGAGGATTAGTTCCTGCATCCTGGGGAAGGTTTGAACATTCCGTTTACAAAGGACATATCCTTTACGGGCAGGTCTCAAAGACCATTGCAAATTCAGATCAACTCTCAATATCCTGTCTTTCAAGTTTAAATAAGACGGAAATACCCTTTACGGAACTCACAAACACGAGAAATCGTTCAGATTTTGACGCAGAATATATTCATCACTTTGAAAATGCAATTAAACTTTCCCTGCAAGCGTATCACTCAGAGAGTATAACAAAGCTCGACAGCCTTGACGATTATGGTCGTGAAACGGGAATATCAGCAAGACTATTCAAGGGTGATTTTGGCGGTTATTTCAGAGCGAGCAGATTAGATGGTAATCTGCCTCTTGACGCTAAATATGATCTCATTGAAATCGAAACATCGGCAGGTTGGTCGAAGAGAATTGATCTTTACAGATTATATGGATTAATTGGTGGTTACGGCTGGGCTCCTGTTCGCATCAGACCCGTTTTTTCGGCAGGTATCGAAGCAGACGTCAGCGCGCTTAACACTGCATTCATTCAAATAAAACAAGCTGCCGATCCTCATTCACCTGAAATGATGTATGCCGAATACAGAGCAGCGCGCCCGTTTGATGACTATCAGCCGGTATGGCGGACAAGACCTGAGCTTCCTTTGATTGGCGCTGATAAACCTGTTACTATCCAGCAGAGCGGAAGAATTGGCTTGAGACGCAAAGTACCATACGGTGAGGTTGAAGTATCGGGATTTGCTTCAAATGACATTAATCCTGTGATCTGGAGCGTTAAGCACGACAGCCTGATTACACTAACTAACTTGGCAAAACGGTATTCCTACGGCTGGCAGGGCTCATGGATTTTCACAAACGATCCGTTCAGAACATCGCTCTCGGTTACAGGCATAGATTTTCACGAAGAATCGGGCGTATCGCAACCTCTAACATTCCACGAACCCGATTTCAGACTATCTTGGGAAACAGGTTGGCACCGCAGTTTCTGGGATGACTATTTTGAGGCGGATATATCATTAAGCGGAAAGTATTTCAGCTCCTTTTATGCTTATGAATCAGACTCAATCGGCTGGCAGAAGATCGGAGGCGCTTATCCGCTTGACGTCAGGTTTTCATTCAGGATTCAAAGATTTAATTTTTACTACGGATTGCACAACTGGAATTCCTATCAGTACTTTTTAGTCCCCGGTTACAAGATGATACACAAAGAGGAATACTGGGGAGTAAATTGGGTTTTACTAAATTGATTAATCAAACATCATTCAAGTCACTTAAAGGAAAATAAATGCAGAAGAAGATCCTTGTCGTTGATGATGAGGCTCCGATCAGAAGCCTTCTCGAAGATGCTTTTCAGGATTCTAAGTATGAGATACATACAACTGAAAGCGCCGAATCGGCTTTGGAGTTAATCCGTAAGGAGAACTACCAGGTGTTTTTCCTCGATTTGCTGCTGCCAAAAATGAACGGACTGGATCTTTGCGTTCAGATAAAGAAGATCAGACCTACCGCTTTCGTATTTGCCATGACAGGATATGCTTCCGTATTTGATCTTGTGAAATGCAGGGAAGTAGGCTTTGACGATTATTTTCCCAAACCTTTTAGAATTGAAGATTTATTATTAGCTACAGATGAAGCATTTACAAAGCTGGAAAGATGGCGCAGGAATGGGAATTGATATTCATGAACTCAACCACTTTTTCTGCAAAAGTCAAATCTCGTGTCAATTTTCGGGAAAGCATCTGGGCAATGAAAATTATCGTCACATCGTCACAGAATCGCCGGAAAGCCATACCGGGTAAGGGTTAAAGGGGGTGACGAAAAGGTGACGGAAGGTGACGGAACAATTACGAATTAGGAATTACGAATTAAGAATTGTGAATTATAGTAAAGAGTTACGAGTTGGAAATTAAGTCGAAAGTCCAAAGTCTATAGTTTAGAGTACAGCCTTCAGGCTGCAGAAAACACTTCGAAGAGTGACCACGAAGTGTCTCTCACTCTGAACTCACCGGACAAGGACAAGTTTCCTTAATTGACTGAGACTTCCTGCATCCAAGCTTACAACATACAATCCCGAAGGCAGATCGCCCGATGTTAGTGTTGCTGTGTGGTAACTCACCTGTTCATTAGCAACTAATTTTACCATAATCACTTAAGGTAACCTCCCTTTTATTCCCCCCTACTCTGTAGGGTGGAGGCTGGGCGACATTGAATTTGAATCTCACCGAACAAAGACAAGTTTCCTTGATTGATAAAACCCTCCTGCTTCCATTCTGCAAATATATAAACCTGATGGAAATTCAGCAGCGTTCCATACAACATTATAATATCCTGCTTCAACATTGTCATTGATTAGCGTCACAATTTCGCGTCCGGTGAGGTCGTAGATCGCTATCCGCGTAGGGGTCGCCATAGAAAGCCCGTAAGTGATGGTGGTTGTGGAGTTAAAAGGATTCGGGAAAGCAGGCTGCAAAATGAAACCGGTAGGAATCTTGGCTTTGACCAACTCATCAACAGGCAGAAATTCAGAGATATCTATGATTAATATGTCACCATGATCGGCGATAAATGCATAATTACCAATTACTTCTACTGACCTTGCCGTACCCGGTGTGTAAAATACTTTCGCAGGACAAGGACTCTCCGGAATGGAAATATCCAGCATGTACATTCCACCGCTGCCGTCAGCTACGTAAGCATGATCTTCGACAATTTGAACTCCAAAAGCGTCGCCCTCAGTGTCATAAAAGCCGATCTCGTCAGGATTTTCAGGATCAGAAACGTCAATGATCCTCAAGCCGTAACGCTCGTCTGCCACATAGGCAATACTGCCAGATACTGCAATATCATAAGACCAGCCGCGGGTGTTGAAGTAACCGACTTCTATCGGTTCCTGCGGATCGGAAATGTCTATGATCCTTAAGCCCTGTACGTAATCTGCTACGTAAGCGTAATCACCGTCCAAAGTTACGCCGTACGCTTCACCGGGCGTGTCAACATGGCTAACTTCGGCGGGTCGCTCCAGATCGTAAAGGTCGATAACTCGGAGTCCAGATTCACCATCAGCGACAAAAGCATATTCATCTCTATATTTAATATCACGTACGTAACCTTCAGTATCATAAGTACTTAAGAGTTTAATTGAATCAACAACTGAAATGTCAATTATTGTAAAGCCTGTTTCGCCGGTTGCGATGTAAGCAAAGTCACCGATAATATTTATACTCTGAGCGTTCAATCCTTCACTCTCGTAATTTCCTGCAACTGAAGGAACTTCAGGATTTGAAACATCAAGAACAACAAGACCGTTCTGCATCGCAAGATAAGTATAATCGTTTACGACGGTAAGGTCTGAAATCACGCCAAGCGTATCGATCATGATTCCGCGGTGAGCGGTTCCTATCAAAGGCACATTATATTCACCGTTTTCAGGGTCGTCGGAGTGAATTGTAAGAATGCCTGAGGAGAGACAGTCATCACATGGATTATAACTAACCGGAAGCTCAAAACTTTGATTCAACTCAATGAAGACTTCTTCTTCAAGAAACGACTCAAAAATCGGTGCTCCCTGTACTGTGACGCCGGTGACGGTTAGATCGGTGAGTCCGACAGCGCTGATGGTCAAGATGATTTCTTTGTTGTTATTGCATGAAATCAGTCCAAAATCAAGTGAGTCTGTATCAACTGCAACTTCAGGACCTTTACCGACGCCAAACAAAGGTATGATAAACTCTTCGTTTTGTCTATCATTGTTAGAGATAAACAGCATCGCTCTGAAATCGCCGAATTCTTCAGGTGCAAATGTGACGGTGCATTGTATAGAGCCTTCTGGCTCGGCTACATATATAGAATCGAGGTCAATGCTGAAGAAGCGTCCTTCGACAAAGATTTCAGATATTTCAAGGTTGATCTCACCTTCGTTACTGATGGTGACAACTCTTTCAGCGCTGCGATTCATGCCAACTTCACCGAACTGAACCGTATCCGGATCAGCAACGATGAGCGCTCCCATTCCTCTTCCACTCATAGGAATGACAACGGTTTCTTTCTCCGGATCGTTCGTTGAAAATCGAAGCGTATCTTCGTAGTTAATCCCATCGGTAGGTGCGAAGGTAACAGTTATTGCAGAATACTCGCCAGGTTCAATTGTAATATCATCCTCAAAGTCATAAGTAAAAGCCTCATTTTCGTTGCTTAGATCAGAAATAACAAGATCGATCAAACCACGGTTACGGAAGTTGATTGTTTCTTCCGAACTCATATCAATTCCAACTACACCAAACTCCAATTCACTCGGATTAAACCAGCACAATGCGCCAACGCCTTCACCACTCATTGCAACGTCGATTTCCTGGTGTCGTTCGTCATTTGAAGTGATAGTCATAGTAGCTTCAAATTCACCTTTTTCCTCCGGAGTGAACCAGACGGTCAAATCCATATCCTCATCCGGTCGGAGAGTTATCTCGTCTTCGAAATCGGCGCTGAAATAATTTCCTTCAACTGATATATCTGGAATAACCAGGTCTTCAATGCCTGTGTTCGTGATTGTTAACTGTAATTCGCGTGTTAACTCAAGTCCAACTCTTTCAAAATCAAGTTCATCATCTGAAAGACGAATTTGAGGACCGGTACAGGTGTATTCGGATACATCGAGGATAAGGAAACCGCTGTTGTAATTCGCAATATATGCATAATTATCAACAATTTTTATATCCTGCAATCTATCCTGATTATTGTATGACTCTACTGTTTCCGGCTCTTCCGGATTTGAGACATCTACAACCGAAAGCGTGCTATTATTATAGTTATCCATAAACGCATAATCATCCTGAACCGTAACGCAAAATACTGAAACAACATCAGAGACACCAACAATTTCAGGTTCATCCGGATTAGAAATATCAACTACCTTAAGACCATCAGAATAATCGGTAACGTAAGCATAATCCCCTGAAACACAAACGCTGTATGTTAGTCCATTAAGATTAAGAGAGCCGATAATATCTGGATTATCCGGATCAGAGATATCAACAATATAGAGACCTTGACCATCTTGTCCTATATAAACGATATTTCCTTCAACAAAGAGTCGTCTTGAACTATCATCAATTCTCAAATTTGAGATCATGTGCATGTTATCTGGATCAGATATATCAAAAAGCATCAAATCATAACTGTCACATGCAACGCATGCAATATCACCGTTTACTCCTATAGAAAAAGCATCATCCTCTGTATCCAGAAGATCAAGTTCACGAATATTGTCAAGGTCAGAAATATCTAAGGATATGAATTTATTTCTGTCGTCAGCAATATAAGCAATATCACCTTCTACATAGACTGCGTTTGCTATTGGACTATCCCAACTGTAACTGGTAACAACTTCGGGATTCTCTGGATCGGAAATATCGATTACAGTGAGACCGCTGGTATATGCAGCGATATAAGCATAATCACCCTGGATATAGACACCCATCGCACGTCCGGGAGTGTCACAACTACCAACTTCAGTGATTTCTGCAATGGTAACAACGGGTAAAAGTAAAAAGGAAAGAATAAAAAGAATGAATGCATAACAGCGCATGATAAACCTCTTGTTGTTTTACATGAAACCGGAAAGTACTACTAATTCTGTAATATATTAATATCAGTTAGGTAAATGCAATAGAAAAGTAGCGAGTTACGAGTTGCGAGTGACGAGAAAAGTTACAATTAGCAAGTGGAAGGTTACAAGTTTTTACCTGATGGTGGAATGGCCGACAGGAATGTCTGCTCCACAGACCAATATTAAAGCGCAGGGACATCGGCAGGACATATCACTTCGATCCTGTCCTGGCAAGCAGGACAGGGCATGTGTATAAGCTATTAAGTTATTGTTTTCTGTAACGTGAGGACACGTGACAGCGCTTCTAAACACTCTCGAATGAACGAAGCAAGCTTCGTTACTCCGGTGTTAATGGTTCTTTGTTCAGTAGGATAATCATTCCTGCTTGTTATCTAATATCAGGTGGAAGTATGAGTTGACAAACAATTAACATTAGGCGACAAGCAAGAATGCTTGTCCTACTGATTTTACAACTACTTCAGATACACTATCCTTATAGCGGATACACCATTCGCTTCCTCAGGCGCAACCCAATAGCTTCCTGACGGTAGTCCGCTGTCCAGCGGATGCCAATCCGTACTGCCAGAGCGAGCATTAACATTCAGGCGTCCGATTCTGCGTCCTGCTATGTCAAAGACAATAAGCGATGTACCGTTTGATAATCCGTTATATGTGATCCGTGTTGATCCATTGAAGGGATTTGGATATGCTTCCAACAAGATATAACTGTCTGGTATAGCGGCAGGTGTAAAATCATCAATTGGTGCGGAGAGGTAAAACATAAGCTGCTCAAAATAGGTCTTTAACAGGTCAGCTTTTCTGCCACCCCAGTCCACCAGCCCTCCGAAAAGAAACGACTGCAAAATTACCCGGTATCCGTTATCGTCGGTATAGATCAAGCCATGAGGATCGCCTCGCTGATCGTTGAAGAGCGGTAAAGCTCCTTCACCGGCGCTTACTAAATCGACGTAATGATCACAGACTCCACCTTGAACAAAAGGAAAACTCATTCCCGCAAAGCGCGTTTCGTCAGCCATACGCATTAATCTTATACTACCTTCATCGGAAGGCGCTCCTTCGCCTGAGTATTCAGCATGAAGGTATGACCAAAGTGGATTATTGTCGCCCTGCAGATTGGTGGTAATATCCGGTCCGATTAAGATCAATTTACCACCGTTATCGAGGAAATCGGTCAGTTGAAGCTGTTCGTCATTACTCAATCCATCCGGAAGTTGATCGCCCTCCCGCCATGATTCAAGGTACATTACTGCTGTATATTCATTCAAATTATCTGGCAGACTTGTTCCAATAGTTAAAGGTTCTATATGCGATTCAGTCAGTAATTCTCTCATTAAAGTTAATTCATCGGTAGTATCGTTTTCAGCATCCGGATTTGGGTAACGGTGATTATCAGGGATTCGTTCAAGGATAAATAATGACAACTCGTCAGGTAGAAAATTATCTGAGAGGCTTATGTTATAACGGATATTTTTCTCCCCGGATGTTTCTATATTAAATATGGTTATATTTGTACTGGTACCGGAATAATCCCTACTGTCAGGTTCAGTATTTTTGTCAAAAATAGAATGCCATCCTATACCAGGCCATGGATCATTGCCGTCGCCGTAGTTATTATCACGTTCAAGATCATAAGAACCATCAGCTTGTTCAAGCGCAACATGGTAATGACCGTCATTGTTACCACCTGGCCACCAGGGATTATTGTTATTTTCTTGTGTTTCGTCAATGTGCCATATAAGCAGTCCTGAACCGGGGATGGAGCAGTCGAAGCCTATGCTCTGACGATTCTCAAGCAGAAAATATTGATTATTGATAATGCCTTCCTGCCAGGTTATATAAACTTCACCGCCTGTTTCAATTGGCTCCTGAATGATATTTGCTTGATTTTCGACGATTTCCTGAGGAGTTATAAATCCGGCGTCCATTTTACACCAGGCGTCAAAATGAACGGGTGTTCTGCCGTCTCCACCCCAGCATCCGGTTGACATCATTGACCAATTACCTACACCGCGTGATTCATTAGTCAGGTCGTAAAGATCGGGCAATCCAAAGAGTGAGTGTCCGAGTTCATGCCCGAATACGCCAATTTTGCCGTTTTCAGGCTCCATAGCATATCTTTCAAATCTAACATCATCGAGCGTGGTTTCCGGTACAGACCAGGCATGTGACCAGATGTCGTCTTCTGAGCCGGTTGATTCAGCGCCCGGACCTGCATGAACGATGAATAAACCTTCGACAATGCCGTTTCCACTATTATCATAATCGGAAAAATCAACATCCTCATCAGCGGCAAGAAGCGCATCTCGCGCTATTCCCTGTGCGTTTCGCGGAAACTGACCCCAGCCGTTTTGCCCGTTAACATAATAAGCGTAATCATGAGGCAGCCTGTACCAGCCGTAAACATTACCGATTATATTGACTTCACCGATTGAGTTTTCCAGATACCAGTCACGCATACTGCCGGTTTCATATTCATCCACACTGAAAAGCATCTCCTGAAATGACTCAACAGAGAATTGATCCTGATTAGCTTCATTATCAGCAAAATCAACCAGAATGCAGACAACATGAATATCGGTTTCATCATTATCATCGCGTCTTAGCTGGTTTATGTTGAAATCGAAAGGCTGATTCATTCCTCGATTATGAGCGCCATTAAGATTCAATATAAAGGTTTCAAAGTTATTATTATTTTTCATATCATCAAGTACTCCCGGAGCGGGAGGCATTGCTTGAACTGAATATGTTATCAGAAGGATAAGGAGATAAACTGTAAAGCGGTGCATGTTAATCCTTTTTCTCTGTGATTTTAATTTCAATGTTACGCTCTTTAAGAGCGCTAAAGTATTCATTTGGTGGTACTGACACTTCCTGCCGAATGACTCCCTTTGCTGAGATAGCTCCTTCGAGTATCATACGCGCAATTACTGCTGCGGAAAATCCTGTCGTCCGTGCCATCGCTGTCAGTTCAGTTTGAGGATCATAAGAATCTAACAGGCGATATTCAATACGAAATGATTTGTCATTGCGTTTGCCAAGCGCCCAGCAGTCAAGTACGACAATATCTTCGGTTATCCAGCCGAAACGCTCAAGCATCGCAGCAAAGAGTTTACGCGGAGCAGCGAAATTACCACTGCCGAGATCGATCTCCTGGTTGTTGAAAAATCCAAGATCATAAAGCAATTTCACCCTTCGTAAATGTCCGGGATAACGAAGCGTCTTGTAATCGAGGTTTTTAATAATCCCGTCGAAAGTTCTGACCATGGTTGAGCTGCCTCCTGAGGTGTGAAAGGCTTCGAGGATACCATAAGGAGCGCCGAATTGGACTTTCTCTAATCCAGTGAGAGGTTCAACCTCAATGATGTTTCCATTTTCGATTATTAGCGATGGTTCAGAGTATTCATTAGCGAGTCCGTCCGCAGAGAATACCAGACCATAGAATAGCGGAGGCTTAGGTTTCTGAGGTAAGCCTCCAACCCTGAAATGCAGTTCATTTACTTCATCGAGTCGATTAACAGCATCACCGGCGATTATATTGACCATGCCGGGCGCAAGCCCGCAGTCGGGAACGATGGTCACATCTTTGGATAAAGCTTCCTCATCAAGATCAAATTGACGAGCGACTACATCATTGTTGCCACCAAGATCGACCCAACTAGCGCCGGATTCAATTGCGAGTTTTGTTAGCTCGACATTGTAACTATAACCAGCGGCTCCGATGATTATATCCTTCCACTTGAATAATTTTCGGCAACTGTCAATATCATCTGCATTTGCGATAATAGCGTCAACATCATTGCTATTAATAAATCTGACAAGACGGTTAAGAACCTCCTGATCTTTATCCATAACCGTCACATGGTATGCAGGATTTGAATTAAGAAGATCGTAGGCAATCGCTCTGGACATGGCACCAGCGCCAATGATGAGTACTTGTTTGTTTTTCATTTTTACTGATGATTTAAAAGTTTATCGGATGTATTCATCAAAGAATAGCTTTAAGTTTAATATATCAAAAAATCAAATCACCTGCAAGCAGAGTAGTTAATTGAAATGTATGAAGCAAGTCCTAAAACTAATTGGAGAGGCTATTAGCTGAAGAATGGAGTAAATCCGTTGTTGTGTAATACGAGACGCATCAATTGATGCGTCTCGTATTAAGATAAATATATTACTTTAGAAGCTGTAAAAAAACACCCGCAGCCACGGCGGAGCCGATTACGCCTGCCACATTCGGACCCATGGCAGCCATTAACGGATTGACTCTTCCTTCGGTTTCTTCCGAAACAAATCTCTGGACAACTCTCGCTGCCATTGGTACAGCAGAAACTCCAGCAGCGCCGATACAGGGATTTATCTTCTTTGCCTTAGGTAAGAAAAGGTTCAGGAGTTTTGCGAAAAGTACGCCGCCTGCCGTGGAAAAACAAAAGGCTACCGCGCCAAGGACTAATATCAATAATGTTTGTACTCTTAGGAAATTATCCGCTGCCATTGTAGCTCCAATGGCAATTCCGAGAAAGATGGTAACAATATCAACCAGCGCTCCACCAGCGGTTTTTCTTAATCGCTCGGTAACGCCGCTTTCGCGTAACAGGTTTCCGAACATCAACATTCCAAGCAAGGGTGCGCTGCTCGGAATTCCAAGAACAGCAATCGATCCGGCAATGATAGGGAAGAGGATTACGGCAGTTTTGGAAATGGGCTTTGCCTGAGGCATATCTATCGCACGTGCGGATTTGGTAGTCAGCATTCGTATTAT
>JAIPJL010000089.1 GCA_021734165.1 bacterium
AAATTTTATGCATAATATATGTTGCATACATATAATATATGCATAAAGCGACCTGATATTGTGATCCAGGTCGCTTTTTAAATAATTTATCCTCTTTTCAGCAGATTAACAAGATCGTTTTTCTCCCAGCTAAAACCTTCTTCCTCTCTGCCAAAATGACCGTAAGCAGCCGTTTTTCGATAGATTGGCTTACGTAAATTAAGTCTTTCTATTATTCCGGCTGGCGTCATATCAATATTTTTCCTGATAATAGCAGTGATTTCTTCATCAGGAATTGATCCTGTTCCACATGTATCAACCATCATGGACACCGGTTCAGCAACTCCAATCGCATAAGCAACCTGAAGCGAGCATTCGTCAGCAAGCCCTGCTGCTACTACATTACGAGCTACATGCCTTGCAGCATAAGCTGCTGAACGGTCAACTTTTGTAGGATCTTTACCCGAAAAACACCCCCCACCATGCTTCGCAAAACCACCATAAGTATCTACAATGATCTTCCTGCCGGTTAAACCTGTATCTGCATGAGGACCACCCAAAACAAACCTGCCCGTCGGATTAATATGAACTCTAAGATTTTTATTATCAATCAGATCAGGTGAAATAACACTTAAAATCACATTCTTAATGAGATCTTCCTTGATCTGTTTTTGAGTTACATCCGGATCGTGCTGTGTAGAAATAACTATGGTGTCAACCAAAACAGGTTTTCCATCTACATATTTAACTGAAACCTGTGATTTCCCATCTGGACGTAAATAAGAAAGTAGTCCATTCTTACGAACCTCGGCAAGCCTGTAAGCAAGCTTATGAGCCAGCGAGATTGGAAGCGGCATCATCTCAGCCGTTTCTTTCGTAGCATATCCAAACATCATACCCTGATCACCGGCTCCAGACTGATCCACACCGATAGAAATATCTAAAGACTGCTGATCAATAGCTGTTAAAACAGCACAATTTTCATAATCAAATCCATAACTCGCATCTATATAGCCAATATCTCTTATAACGTTACGAACTATTGTAGGAATGTCAACCCAGGTTGTGGTCGAAATCTCACCACCAACCAAAGCCATTCCTGTTGTTAAAAATGTCTCACATGCAACCCGTGAAAATGGATCATCTGTAAGCATTGCATCTAAAATAGCATCCGAAATCTGATCCGCCATTTTATCGGGATGACCTTCGGTTACCGACTCAGAAGTAAATAAAAAATCTTTTGTCATGCCGTTTCCTTTATGTGTTTTTTACTTATAAATCTATGATCGTTGAAGCGCCAATACTCAAGGTTCTGAATCTACCGTTGATTTCAGCACGGTTTCCGAAAAGACTATCCTCAAGAATCGCTTTCCTTATCGATACATTATCACCAAGGATACAGTTTTTAATCACCGTATCGCTTATGAATCCTTTCTTTCCGATTGAGATATACGGTCCTACGATTGAATTCTCAATAACAGTACCATCACCGATGGACACCGGCGGTATCACAATCGATTGTTTCGTTTGATATTTACCTGATGGGATTGTTTTATGATCAAAAAGATAGCGGTTAGTATCAACAATCGTTTCCGGACGTCCGCAGTCGTACCAGCCTTCAACCGGAAATGTTTCAAAAGGCTCACCCCAATCTATTAACAACTGAAGTGCGTCTGTAATCTGAAACTCGCCCTTAACAGTGACATTCCGGTTAATAATCTGCTGAATAGCTTTGTGTAAAAGCTTCGCATCGCGGATATAATAAACTCCAACAATAGCAAGGTTTGTTGGAGGTTCGGGAGGTTTCTCGATCAGCCTGATAACTCGATCCTTTTCCTTCAGTACCACTCCCATATTGCGAGGATCAGGCACTTCTTTCACACCAATCGAAGTAACTCCCCTGGCGATGACAGGTTTTAAATCTGTACCGAGTATTGTATCGCCAAGAATAACTAACAGTTCTTCGTCTTCCGATTCAAGTCCGGTCAGTACTGCATGCCCTAATCCAAGCATTTCTTTCTGTTCACGGAAGGTTACATTAAGATCATAATTCTTACTGACATAATCCTCAATCTGCTCTTTCATATAACCGACTACTAAAGTTATCTCTTTACCTCCCCAAGAAATAACCTGATCAAGTATATGTCCCAGAATAGGTTTTCCTGCTACCGGCAGAAGCACTTTCGGCACAGTGTATGTCAGCGGTCTCAAACGACTACCGAGACCTGCTGCAGGAATTATAACCTTCATTTTTTACAGCCCCTTAGTAGCTAACTTATCAACCCTCATCTTCAATATCACTAATTTCTTCAACTTCATCCTCTTCAACTTCTTCTTCCTCACTTTCGTCTTCAGTTTGTTGCATGCTCTTAAGATCGGTAATTGCTGCGAGTGGAGTAGGATCTATCTTATACCTTGCAGCCATGAATAAACTTATCATATCACCAACAAAAAGTCTCGAAAGCGTAAGTTCAAATGGATCATCGCCCGCGGCAGGATAAGCAACACAATTAAAGCCAATGTTAGTAAAATAAACCATCGCGTTTTGTATCGCTTCTCTCATGTGGACGTCATCACTCTGATCAGACATAAAGATAAGATTCCAATTTGAAGGATTACCATTGGCAAAGCCTTCGACCGTATTATGCAGCGCTTCTGGAATTGTCACCGCAAATGCTGGTTTCTTGGTATTCTCACATATCTGACTCGCTAATCTAATACCGGCGCCGGCGCACTGGTGCGTATGAAAGATTATTGTATATTTGTTTTTAAGAGACGTCGCAATGGATAAAGCGACACGCACGAGAACATGATCATCAAAGCTGCCATTACTTAAACTTGCTTTCATCCGTTTGGCTGCTTTTACGAACAACTTCTGCTTTCCGCTGATTATGCGCCACTTTTCCATCAACCCCAAAATAAGACCCATTGAATATCCTACGGCAGCTCTTGGTTGATAATCTTCCGGCATTCGCCAGATGGGTATGGAATGCTCAAATGCAATATCTGCTAACTTTCCACCCGACGTGATGAAAACTACCGTTCTTAAACCACCTATCGTTGTAGGCGCAATGTCCAGAATCTCTTTGGTGTTTCCTGAATAGCTTGAAATAACCAAACCACTTTTTTCCGAAGGCGGTTTTATACCGCGATAAATTGATATTAATCGCTTTGAACCAAGCATATCCGATAACAATTCACCTGCAACTGCCGATCCACCTAATCCAAGCAGGTGGATTCTATTTTGATCAAGTGGAATATCACCCTCATCATAATTCACAGCAGATTCCGTAGCGGAAATAATCTGGTCTGGTATCTCGATTACGCAATCGAGCATGCTGCTTTTATCAACTCTCTTTAACTTCTTCAGTTCACTCTTTACATCATCTGTTGAAGCAAGCGTTAATTCGTTTTCGGTATCGCTCAAAATTACTCCTTATGGAATTTAATTATTTACTTAAGATATTGTACAGACAACTCAAATACAACGTTTGATGTTGTCAATCGAATAATGTACGATCCTGCAGAAATATTATCTGGAGTCCAATAGTAAATATTTCTGCCTTTTATTGAAAATCCATCATAGATATTGCTTATGCTTCGTCCATTAATGTCAAAGGCTTGAAGTGTTATCTCATCATTTCGGTCAAGATTTACCCGCAATTCGATCGTGCTGTTAAATGGATTAGGAAAACCGGTAATTACGTCAAAGCTGATTGGCTGATCAACTATATTAGTAACATTCTCAGTAGGTAAACCCGTCCCATTAAGCTGAATTGTCGAAACACCAACTGGTAGCGGTATAACAAGCGTATCCCCAAGAGAAATCATACTTGAAGATATCATCATAAGAGCATCTGAAAAATCTTCAATCTCAGAGGGTTCGAATGTTACATCAAGTTCAATTTCCTCGCCGCCGTTTATGTTAACAAATGAATCTTCAACACTGAAAGGTGATCCGGGCATAGACACAAAACCTACTCTTATCTCATTATCACCTTCATTTGGATTAATCAATGTTATCGTTATAACACTATCAGAATCAACTTGAACCGAACCGAAATTTATTGTATCTGGATCAGCATATACAGCCATCAGATTCCCGCCCTGCGAATAGGAATAACAACCCATATCCGCTCTTGAACCATCGAAATCATTGATATTATCAGGATCACCGGTGTCAATACACGGCGAATCCTCTGTTAAATGAAAATCATCGTTGTCAATATCAACAAACAGAGGATTATCGGAAATAGCGCCGTCTCCAGCCTGAACATTGCTGTAAGTTTCTCCTTCATTATCCCAGACATCGTTGTATCGCGCCGTTACAATTGCTATCATCCGATTCGCATGAACATTTGCTCCTCTACCACTTGAATTATGCACAACAATATTGTTGATAAACTGAATACCAACGCCCGAACCTGCGTAAAGTGCTGCTCCTTCTGAACCTGATTCATTTCCTGTAAATGTGTTATTCAAAATAATTGCTGCTGATGCTGCGAGATTAATCCCTGCGCCGGCTCCATCGGTTGTATTTCTCAAAAACAGATTTTTATAAAGTGTTGGAACTCCCAATGTTGAATAAACTGCAGCTCCACCTTCATCAGTTTCATTTCCAAGGAAAGTATTCATTAAGATCAAGGGCATTGAACCACTAACATATACACCGCCCCCTAAGCCGTTATTGCCTGATCCACCGGTTAAGGTAAAACCTGCTAAAATACTCGATACGGTTTCCTGTGAATCAAAAGTCACGCAAGGTCCTTCACCACCACCATTAATAATAGTAAAATCAGCGCCGGCGCCTCCAAAAACAATGACTCCTTTGCCATTGAAGTTTATATTTTCTGTGTACTCACCGGGTAAAACAAGCACAATATCACCACTATCTGCTGCTGCGTCAATACCATTCTGTATGGATTCATACTGTGTAGGTACAATCAGTACTCCAGCAAATGCCAGACCCCTTAAAGAAAAACATAACAAAACTAATATCGAAAAACGCATTCTCACCTCAACAAATCATTTTGATAAAGTAACAGGTATAACTTCATAGCGATCTGACGAATGAATGCTAACTATATAACTGCCACTCGGAACCGTTAGTGCATTCCAACTAAAAGAACTAATCCCATCATTACACATATCATTGAAAATCTCTGAAACCATACGACCTCTCATGTCAAATATCCTAATCGCTAAATCGGATTTAAGCTTGAGATTCACTCTTACATTTAGAGATGAATTAAATGGATTAGGATAAGCTTCTGCAAACTTGGCAGTTACTGGAATATTCACATAGTCATCAACACCCAGAGGCGCTAACCTGTTAGTAAATACCGACCAGGATTGCACTTCATGTGAGCTGTCGCGAGCTGTTACATACCAATTAAAAAAACCTCCTGCTTCAACATCCATAACCTCACTTAGCATTAATGTTGAATATGTTGTATCACGCAAATCACTGAATGTGATAGAAGTTTGATTTTCAACATTAGTAATCGTAAGATCGTAATAGACTATTTCACCATCTGGATCGCTTGAAGCCTGCCAGATAAATAAACTATCAAATTCCGTTGGATGAATAACTGCGCTGTCAGAAGGAGCTATCAAGTCAAAAGTAGCCGGTGGATCGGGCAAAGGATTTACAAATACACTGAATGTATCCGTTAATGTCGAATCCTGAAAACTGGCAGAAATGATAACATCCGAAGTTCCGAAAAAGTTTAAACGTGGACTTATATAAAAAGAACCATCTCGTTCTATACGAGGATTCATTCCATTTGCAGCAACAACCTGATAATTAACACCTCTGCTCGAACTTAGAAAAACCGTATCAAGATCAGCAACTAAAAATTCAGCATCGTCTTCATCCATATAAATATTAGGCATTGGACATTCTAATCTAAAAATAGACGCAACATCGCATACAATTCTGAATGCTAACTCCTGAGGATCCCAAGCGTTGGAAACGGATGTAATAGTTGCTGTATGATATCCGACTTCTTCAGCGGTAAATGTTACTGTAACTTGTGCGGTGTTATTATTATTTACACTAAATTCTGTCGGTTCAAAAGTGAAATATCCGTTGTTACAAGGCAGATCTTCAACTTCTAATCTAGCTCCTCCCCATCTGTTGGTGATTGTAATCTCAAATTCATATTCATTCCCCCACTCCAGGTTATCGATAAAATTATTCATGTCGATACCCCACCATTCACCCCAGGCTTCAGGCCAACTGACGTCAATCCTTGGATAATTAATTTTCCAGCCAATGACAGGCATATTATATTCACGCCTGGTCGGATCATTTGAGGTGAAATTCAAGTCTGCCGTTACATAATCTTCATTCACATCGCTGCCGTTCTGTGTTACAACTACCCAATTCCTTCCATTCGGTTCAACCGTACCTTCTGTGCTGTTTATTGAAATCCAATTCCCTTCTGCAACAAGTTCTAATTCCCATTCCAGATTTTCATCCCCAGAGTTATCAATATAAATGGAATCTATAGTGTTATGATAGCTCAACCTGTGTTGAATACTGCGATGGCTGCTGTGTAATACACGTGCATTAAAGTCAGGAAATGCGTAGAGGTTCGTCGATAGAGATGTAAGTAGCATAACAGACATTAACGCTATTAACACTGAGATAGTTAATCTTTTAATCATCTTACTAACCTCCATTCAAAATGTAGAAACCTAAACCTCGACACTGTTACCCTCAATGGCGAGTTCACATTTGATTTGGCTACCTTTCTCCTTAATGTATCTATTTGCTTCATTTATTATTGCATCACATTCATCGTCCGTTCTTTCAGGAGCATGATGCGTCAATAAAATGTATGGAATCCCGACTATACTTGCTAAATCTATAACCTCCTTATAAGTTGAGTGTCCCCAACTTATATGATCTTCAATCTCAGAGGGTAAAAACTGTGCATCATGAATCAGTACATCAACTCCTTTACAGAATTTTTTTATTTCTGATGGTGAGTTTCCACTATTATACTGCAATCCAAGTTCATTATCTGTTATAAAAGCAATTTTCTTGCCGTTCTCCTCAAATTTATATCCATAACCGTTACCCGGATGATTCAGATTGATATTCGTGATATTTATACCATCTAAAACCAAATTATCCGGCAGTGTCTTGTTGAATTTAATCTCTGCCTTCAGGTTATTCAAGTTCACGGGTGAATAGCGATTATCATACCTCTCATATATATCCCGTTTAAGAACTTCTTGTGCAAGTTTTTTTCCGTATGTGACTATTGAATATTCTGGATTGAAAGCAGGTGCAAAAAATGTATAACCGGCAAGGTGATCCCAGTGTGAATGTGTCAACAGCAGATGTATCTTTCCTGGATTCTTTTCTTTGATTATTGAAGCGCCAAGATTACGGATTCCTGTACCTGCATCAATAATTATACGTGATTTTTCGCTACCGGTCAATTCAAGGCAGGTTGTATTACCACCTACTCTGACGGTATCGGGTCCTGGAGCTGGAATGGATCCACGTGTACCCCAGAAAGTTAATTTCATAATAATTGCTCCATTAGCGAACCACTACTTCTCATCTTTGAATAAAAACGACATTATTAATAATAAAAAAACACCTGTAGTAACAGCAGAGTCAGCTACGTTAAATGTTGGAAAGCGAACCATTAACCAATCAGGTAAATCAACACTCAGAAAATCTACTACTGCGCCAAACCTAAGTCTATCTGCCAGATTACCAATAGCGCCGCCGGTTATAAGTGCAAACGGCAAACCTTGAAAGAACTTCAAATCTGGATGCTTGTAAAGGTAGATGCTAATGCCGGCGATCGCAGCAATATTAATTATTGCAATGATTACCGAAGGCAAAAAACGCATCCCAAAGGCAAATCCCGGATTCATAACCAGAACTATCCAAATCAAATCATTATCAAAAGGACGAATGATTTCACCCGCTGATAGAATACTCCTGATCTGAAACTTCGTTACTTGATCCAGGATTATAATACTGAAACTTATTATCAGATATAGCAGACGATTACCAATCACTATTTTGGATTCTGCTGCTCTAATTTCAGTTTACAAGCTACACATAGCCTTGATGTGGGCACCAACTCTAGTCGTTTCTTTTGAATTAGCTGCCCGCAGCTTTCGCAATAACCGTAAGTTCCTGCATCTATCATACTTAAGGCTCGATCAAGATATTTCAGGTAGCGCCCTTCACGGGAAGCAAACATAAAAGTCTTCTCCCGCTCCTGAGCATCCGTACCCTGATCAGCCATGTGCAGTGAATAGGTTGAGTGATTACCAGAGTATTCCTGAACAGTACTGCGAGATACTTCAGCAAATTTGCTTAAGCCCTTTTTAATCTTCTCGCGTCTTTCAAGAATCAATTTCCGGAAATACTCGCTGTCGTCCGGAGAATAACGTTCCGGTTCCTGTTGTTTCTGAGCTGCTTCAGGAATTTTTACTTTAGTTGCCATCCCCAGTTTCAAGTTAGTTAGATAATTTAATCTTTAAACTGCAGGATTGATCTCCTACAGAACAAGCGCTTTCAGTTGGTTTTAAATCCTTTGTCTCAACTGATAATGCTAATGTTTCTGACTTTATGTATTTTTCGTGTTTCCTTATTGCCTTTGAAAGCTCAGTTGCAGCGCTGCATTCAATATTTATACGTTGAGTTACTTCAAGATCAGCTTCCTTGCGCTGATTCTGAACATAATGTACAAACTCTCGTGCAAGCCATTCATCATATAAATCATCGTTAATCAAATGATTAAGTGCGATGGTCAACCCATTATTGCTGTTAACCCAATATCCTTCTGCCGGTATCTTACTGATTATAAAGTCTTCAACCTTAAAATCTTCATTTAAGACTTTTGTCTCACCGGATTTAAGCATTTGACGTATCTCATCATCATTCAAATTGGAAATAGCAACTGACACTTCACCTAATTTCTTACCTAATCTGGGTCCTAACGTTTTAAAATCAGCCTTTGCGCTATAACTGAATAGCTCTTCATCATTTTCCACATATTTCAAGCGCTTAATATTTAGTTCATCAAGAACTAATTCCGTCATTTCCCGATCAAGGGGTTTTGATAAACCATGAACGACCAGCTCTGACAACGGCTGTCTTACCCTTAATCCACCTTCATTACGTAAAGATCGCGCTGAACTTACAATTTCACGTGTAAGAGCCATCTGCTCTTCAAGTTCTATGTCTCGCATCTCAGCGTTTGGACTGGGTAAATTACAAAGATGTACGCTGTCAAGAGCATCTGTAATATAAGCCCTGTTCAGATTCTGATAAATAGTCTCTGTTACAAAGGGTAGAAACGGCGCAAGCATCAAATTAACATCGCTCAACACTTTGTAAAGCGTATCGTATGCTGATGCTTTGTCCTGATCATCCTCTGATTTCCAGAAACGCCTGCGGGATCGTCTAATATACCAATTAGTCAATTCATCAATGAATAGAGTTATAACATCCGCCGCAGAAGCGACATCGTAAGCTTCCAGAGATGATCCAACCTCAACACGCAGCCACTCAAGCCTCGATAGAATCCATCGATCTAAGGTTGATTTTAATGCTGTATTAACCTGACCTGGTCGCCAATTATCAACGCGAGCATAAGTGACAAAAAAACTGTACGCATTCCAATAAGGTATTATAACCTGTTTTAGTCCTTCAGACAACTCAGATTCGTTAAATCTTCGCGCAATCCAAGGGTTACTCGTATAAAATCCAAGTCTGACCGCATCAGCGCCATATTTATCGCAAAGTTCAATAGGATCTACGACATTTCCCCGAGATTTTGACATCTTTGCGCCGTCTTCAGCGGCAATCAATTCGGTACAAATAACATTCTTAAAACTTGATTTATCGCTCAGCATCGTTGAAACAGCCAGCATTGTATAAAACCAGCCTCGAGTCTGGTCAATTGCTTCACAGATAAAATCAGCAGGATATTGATGTTCAAATATCTTATCAGAACCTTCTTTTGCGGGATAACCCCACTGCCCCCAGGGCATAATACCTGCATTAAACCAACTATCAAGCACTTCCGGCACGCGTAACATGACACCATTACACTTACTGCATGGCAGCTCAAATCTGTCAATATACGGTTTATGCGGATCAAAATCATCCGGCAGTGGTTCGCCTTTAAGCTCTTCGAGTTCTTTCAGCGATCCGACGCATATCTGATGACCACATTCCTGACAAGTCCAGATCGGCAGTGGTGAGCCCCAGTAGCGAGAGCGAGAAATAGCCCAGTCAACGTTATTCTCTAACCAATTACCAAATCTGCCTTTTTTAATATGGTTAGGATACCAGTTGATGTCCTCGTTAGCAGCAAGCATTTTATCTTTGAACGAGGAAGTTTTAATAAACCAACTGCTTGTGGCAAAATACATCAACCTTTCATCACAACGATAGCAGTGCGGGTACGAGTGCTCGATCTTCTTCTTCCCAAACAGCAGTCCTTTTCCGGCAAGGTCTTTCAGTATATCAATATCAAGCTCTTTATCCGAAAACAGACGCCCTGCAAATTGAGCGGTGTTTGGTTTGCAATGTCCTTCTTCATCAACGTTCTGCACTAACGGAAGATCGTTAGCCTTGATCAATCTAAAGTCATCCTCACCATAAAGTGCCAGATGCACAATCCCGCTTCCATCTTCAGCAGTCACATATTCATCAACGATCACATAATGCGCTTCTGTATCAGTCGTTTTCTGAAAATCCCAGAGTGGATTGTATTTAATGCCCTTTAAATCTTTGCCGACCTGCTTTCCAATAATTTTATAATCAACAAGTATTTCCTTCAACGCTTCCAGCCTTGCTTCGGCAACGATCAAATTCTCACCGTTTGCTTCAACCGTTACATAGGTCAAATCAGGATTAACAGCCAGTGCGACATTCGAGAGCAGCGTCCAGGCTGTAGTTGTCCAGGCAACAAAGTAAGTCTTTTCCTTCCCAACAACCGGAAACTTCACATACAGTGAAATATCTGCTACATCCTTATACCCTTGAGCGGTCTCATGTGCAGACAGCGAAGTCCCGCAACGATGGCAGTAGGGCATAATCTTATGCCCTTGATACAACAAACCCTTTTCCCAAGCCTGTTTCAGTACCCACCAGTCTGTCTGGATGTAGTCCTTTGTCAGCGTTGCATAGTAATTATCGGTATCGAGAAACCTGCCTATACGTCGAATAGCGCTTGTCCAGGCGTCTTTATAGCGAAACACAGTCTTACGGCAATAGTCAATATACTTTTCAACACCATATTCAATAATATCGCGCTTTGTTTTAAGCCCCAGTTCCTTCTCGGCGGTAAGTTCCACCGGCAGTCCATGCGTATCCCAGCCGGCTTTGCGCAGTACCTGGTAGCCCTTCATAGTAAAATACCTGGGCCAGAGGTCTTTCAGCGCCGACTGCATGATATTGCCGAAATGCGGTTGACCGTTTGTTCCCGGAGGTCCGTCATAAGCTACATACTGCGGACAGCCTTCACGCTCACTTATCGAACGATCTCGAACCTTACGCTCATCCCACAGTTTCATGACCTGATGATCAAGCTCAGGAAAATTGACTTTCGGATTTACCGGAACCGGACCCAAACCCGGTTTTTCATTCCAGAGTTTCGTTTTTTCGTTAAATTTTGTATCTTCTTCTGACATTTATTGTTATTGGTGTTTTTGTTGATTAAAATTCACTATCCGCAAGTACGGCGCTAAATATCCTGTTAATGATATCTGATCCAATCCTCGCCCTTTCAAGCAAATCCTCAATCTCAATTGGAGCAAGACATTCAGGGAAACACTCATCCGATATCAGGCTTAATCCAAGTATCCGCATCCCCTCATGAACAGCAGCTATCACCTCAGGCACGCTGGACATGCCTACCATATCTGCGCCCAAAGTCTTCAGCATTCTATATTCGGCAGGAGTCTCAAAGCATGGACCCGAGAGCGCCACATAAACGCCTCTCGCAAGCCTGATATTCATTTCTAAAGCATGTTTTTCAGCCAGTTCAATCAGTTTGCGGTTGTATGGCTCCATCATATCAGGAAAACGTGTGCCTAATCTGTCATCATTAGCGCCAATCAGCGGATTATCACCCATCATGTTAATATGATCGGTAATTATTACGATATCACCAGATCTATATTCTGGATTGAGACCACCAGATATGTTTGAAAGCAACAGATTTTCAGCGCCTAATCCATGCATCACCCTGACCGGAAAAGTGATCTGCTTCATAGTGTAACCTTCGTAATAATGCAGCCTCCCATCCATTGCCACAACCGGTTGTCCTGCTACTTTTCCATACAGAAGTCGTCCCTTGTGAAATTCAAGTGTGGTTGCTGAAAAGCCGGGAATTTCACCATAAGAAATATCTGTTTCTATCTCCATACCGCTCGCTATAGCGCCAAGTCCACTGCCAAATATTAGCGCAGCACAAGAATCGGATTTAAAACCTCGCCCCTTTAGAAAATCAACTGCTTCATTTATGTGATCGTAAAGGTTATCAGAATTATTTGCCATCATCCTGCTTGTTTTTATTGTTGTTGATGTCTTCGTTCTCAAGTAATTGTATCAGCTCAAGCTCCGTTCTGAGCAGGTTTTTCAATTTACGCACAAAGCTGTCACGACGCTCGGAAAGCATCGAAACCTCACGCCTGATAGCTTCACCTTGTTTATTGGCGGCATTGATTATCTTTTCCGCCTCAAGCTCAGCCTCACGACGCATCAAATCAACTTCCTTTTTGGAGCCTTCCTTGGCGTCACGCAGCGTTTCCTGGGCGTTAACCAGGGCTTCCTTCATGTTCTGTTCAATACGCTGGTAGGTGATAAGCTCCGTTTGTAAGGCTTTAATCTCGGCAATATTAGAGTTCACCTTATTGCTCAAGGTTTCAAAGTCTTCAGCGACTGTCTCAAGAAAACTGCGGACTTCAGCAGTGTCGTAACCACGCACCGAACGACCGAATTCCTGCTTTTTTATTTCTACGGGACTGAGCAAATCAACCTCCCAGTTTTAATTACATCAGTGGTGTCATGCGTCTCGCTTGACACAAAATCACCTGTTCCGTCAGGTCTTGATGCGACGAGCGTCGTAGTGTGACCTGACGACAAATCAATATAAAGCATGTCATTCCTTTGAAAACAGCTTTCTTTATCCCATCCCCCCTACACAGTAGGGGGGAATAAAAGGGGGGTTTCATCAAGCTATTCTCACTCTACATAATGTAGTCTGCTATATGAATATTCCTTTGAAAATCTAAATCAAAAAATCTTTCAGAGCGTTCGCGCTCCAAATATCGCCGTCCCAATCCTTACCATGGTCGATCCGGCTGCAATCGCAACCTGAAAATCATCCGACATGCCCATCGACAAATGCCAGTTTAAGGCTGACATATCAAAGCTATCATCGACTCTTTGTCTCAACTCAGCAAGCAGATCAAAAGCCTTGCGAATCAATACTTTATCGTCTGTCAAAGGACCCAGCGTCATAAGTCCATTCAGCTTAATACCCGGCAAATCACGCATCTCACCAACCAAATCTATCAAACCATCGGGCTGAACACCCCCCTTAGCCGCTTCACCGGATGTGTTGACTTCTACAAAGACTTCAATGATTTTTCCAAGGTCTTCCGCCGTATGAGATATCTTCTTCGCAACTTTCAGCGTATCAACCGACTGAATCACATCGAACAAAGCAGCAGCCTTGGCAGCTTTGTTCGACTGCAACTGTCCTACCATGTGCCATCTAAGCAACGATATATCAAATCCGGACTCAATCAACGCTTTTTCGACTATCGGTTTTTTGCCCTGCACTTCCTGAATCCGGTTTTCGCCGATCTCCCTTAAACCCTCGTGCACAGCAGCAATAAGTCTATCAATCGGCTGCCGCTTTGAAACTCCCACCAATGTTATACTTTCAGGACTTCCACCTGCTTTAAGAGCAGCATCGTCAACCAGTTTTCTTACTGCGATATAGTTAGTCATAAATCCAGCGCTTGATTGTCTGTAATGTAGTTTACCAAAGTCTTACAATATAAATATTTCAAACAACTTATGCAAGGGATTATATGCGTATAGCGATCCCGCGTCTTTCTTGCTAAATTGTTTCAAAATCGTTATACTTAATCGATAATCGACAATCGATCATAGAATTTGCTAAATCCAGTAGGACAAGCATTCCTGCTTGTCAATCACGAATCTCGAATCAAAAATCAGGAATCAAGTCATGCAAAACGAATCAGACTACCCAGGCGTTTTTGCCCAGCGTAAAATCTTATCCGTCGATCCCTACGCAGTATTACTGACGATCTACATCGCCGGATTGGTTATAGCACAAGTATTAGCGAGTAAACTGACGTCGCTGACTTTGCCTTTCGGGTTGAGTTTAAACTTCACCGGCGGAGAGATCGCTTATTGCTTAACGTTTTTTGCGACGGATGTCATTGCGGAGATATGGGGGAAGAAAAAAGCCGCTCAGACTGTGATCTGCGGATTGATAGCAAACATCTTGATTCTTGTGTTGATCCGAATCACAATTTTACTGCCGGACGCACCGTATTATACAAATTCTGACGCTTTCAGGGCTGTTGTAGGGGCTACTTCCCGTATAACAATAGCAAGCATCATTGCGTTCCTGATCAGCCAATTCCACGACGTCTGGATGTTTCATTTACTGAAGGATATGACCAAAGGAAAACACCTCTGGTTCAGGAATAATCTTTCGACATTCTTGTCACAAACTATAGATACTACTATATTTACGGTATTGGCATTCTATGGAGTGGCGCCTGTGCTGCCATTGATAATCGGTCAGTTGACGGTCAAACTAACGCTTGCCGCACTGGACACGATTCCGGTGTACATTGCCGTTGGATACATACGTAAACAGGCTGTGGGTAACGAGTAACAGCTATGGAAGGGCAAAATTAATTCAACGTTAAACTATTATAACGTTAAAGAGTTTAACGTTGTCGGAGTATGATAAAAATCACGAATCACGAAGTAATCCAGCGCAGCCAATCCCGTAGGGATTAAACATGAATAGCCGTCGGCGTCAGCCGGCGGTTGCGTTAATTAACACCATCCCAACCCTGAAGTGTGTCATTCCGGTGAAAACCGGAATCCATAACATCCTGTATATCCTGTATATCCCTGTTAAAAAGACATTATAAATCAAACCATACTAATACTTTCAAGCCTACACTTGACTAAAGCAGTTTTATAGATTATCTTCCGATTCAGTAGGAAGTTGACAATGATCCACCGTGAGGCGGACAGGTGTACAGTATATGTAATAGCGAATCAAAAAGTACGTAGCCCGGATTTCCCCCACTAAGCGAAGCGTTAGTCTGCGAAGCTCAATCCGGGGAATCAAGAATCAAAAGAATTTGGTCGGTAAACACCTTTAATAAAGGAATTGTCATTATGTTACACTTATACTTAAGCACAGAATACATAGGTTATTATATTGCTGTTTTAAGCTATGTGCTATGTATCAATCAATATATCATTGCAAGGAAAGCAA
>JAIPJL010000090.1 GCA_021734165.1 bacterium
TATCCTGAAAGAGCGTAAAGGTGATTACCTCGGTGGTACTGTGCAGGTTCTCCCTCACATCACAGATGAGCTCAAACGCCGTATTCTTGAGGTCGCTGACAGCGAAGGCGGTTGGGACATAGTTATTGTTGAGATCGGCGGTACGGTAGGTGATATCGAAAGCCAGCCGTTCCTCGAAGCAATAAGACAGATGGGTTTGGAATATGGTCAGAGAAATGTCGCGTTCTTGCACCTGACACTTGTACCATATATAGCAACATCAGGCGAGATTAAGACTAAGCCTACCCAACACTCAGTTAAAGCAATGCGGGAAATCGGCATTCAACCTGATGTTCTTATTTGTCGTACTACACATCGGTTGACTCACGATTTGAAGAGGAAAATCGGCATGTTCTGCTCCGTCCCGGCAAGGTCTGTGGTTGAAGCAATTGATGCTGACAGTATTTATGAAGTACCGATGAATCTGGAAAAGGAAGGTTTAAGCTCAATTATTTTACAGCAATTTAAACTGAAATGCGATAAGCCGGATCTTGAAAACTGGGAAAAAAACCTTAATCGGATTAAAAATCCATCTGATGAAGTAACTATTGCTATCTGTGGTAAATACACAGGACTCCACGATGCATACAAGAGTATAATCGAATCTTTTATACATGCTGGGATTGTGAATAATGCGAGTGTAAAGATTAAATGGCTTGATTCAGAGTTTATTGATGAAAAAAATATAGTCAATGAGCTAAAAGGCGTATCGGGAGTATTGATTCCAGGTGGATTTGGTGATCGGGGAATTGAAGGTAAAATAACCGCAGTACGTTATATCAGAGAAAACAAGATACCGTTCTTCGGAATATGTCTTGGGTTACAGTGCGCCGTAGTTGAATTTGCGAGACATGTGATCGGCATGAAGAATGCCAATTCCTGTGAATTTGTTCCCAGAACAAAATATCCGGTTATAGCACTGCTTGATGAACAGAAAAAGGTTATTAAAAAGGGCGGTACGATGCGACTGGGCGCTATGCCCTGTCATATACAACCCGGATCAAAAGCGTATGAGATATATGGGAAAGAATTAATCAGCGAGCGCCATCGTCATCGCTATGAGTTTAATAATAAGTATAAGAAACAATTCGAAAAAGCCGGAATGCAATTTGGAGGTCTTTCTCCTGACCATAAATTAGTAGAGATGGTTGAGATACCTGATCATCCCTGGTTTATCGGTTGTCAGTTTCATCCGGAATTGAAGAGTCGTTTTACAGAACCTCATCCCCTCTTTAGACTGTTCGTGAAAGCAGCGCTTGAGTATAAGAACAATAAAAAGCAACCCAAGAGTCCAAAGCTTGCAGACACTGCATCTTAAATCGAGAAGAGAATCCCGCATTAAAAGCGGACACCTCTGGGCGTTTGCCGGTGAGATTGCGGAGGATTTAAAACAATTTGAGCCCGGAGACGGCGTTGTTTTATGTGACGCCAGAGGCAGCCTGCTGGGGAGAGGATATGTCAATCCAAATTCACTGATTGCCGTTAGACTACTAACAACAGGCAGCGAAGCATGGGATGAAGGACTCTTCGCGCGTAGAATTAAATCAGCGATTGCTTACAGAAACGAAGCCTGCAAAAGCTGGGAAGCGAAGAGGATGCTATATTCCGAGAGTGACGGATTACCCGGATTGATCGTTGATCAATACAGAGACTACCTTGTTGTTCAGTCACTTACAGCAGGTATTGAGCGTCAATTAGATCAAATCATCAACGCACTAATAGAGGAACTTAAACCGAAAGGAATATTGCTGCGCTGCGATAGTCGTTTTCGGGCGCTTGAGGGTTTAAAAGGGGATACGCGCGAGCTCTTTGGTAGTGTTCCTGATGAGATACAATTCAATGAAAATGATATTAAATTTACTGCAAGACCGAGATTGGGTCAGAAGACGGGTTTTTATCTGGATCAACATTTCAACAGAACGATAATCAACGACCTTGTGCACAATCATCGAGTTCTGGATTTATTCTGTTATACCGGTTCATGGGGATTGAGCGCTCTAAAAGCGGGAGCTTCTGATTCAGTTATGGTTGACAGCTCACAGCAGGCTATTGACTGGGGTATGCAGGACGCAACCGATAATGACTTCGCCTCTAAAAGCCTGTTTATAAAAGCTGATGTTACTGAATTTCTTAAAGACGCCATCTCACGAAGTGATAAGTATGGTGTAGTCATTATTGATCCACCTGGATTTATTAAATCTCGTAAAACGCTGTCTGAAGGTATTTCAGCATATAGAGCGCTGAACAGGAATGCTTTAAAGGTTGTCGAAGACGGAGGATATTTGATAAGCTGCTCTTGCTCACATCTTTTGAGTCGTGACCAACATCTCGCTTTAATGGGAGAAGCGGCGCTCAAGGAAGGGCGAAAGCTGCGATTAGTTAAAGCAGGAGGGCATTCACCGGATCATCCGATATTGCCGGGGCATCCTGAGACTGAGTACCTCAAGTGCTGGGCACTCCATGTCAGTTAAACAACTTTATCTGGCTTAATATGCAGCCATTACTGCTTGCATATCACGAGCTGTTTACGATTCACGATGCGGGTCCGGATCACCCTGAGAGTCCAGAGCGTATCAAAGCTGTTATGAATGCGGTTAAAAATGCACAATGGCGGGATCATGTAAAAATTGTTGAAGCAAGAGTAGCAACTGAAGATGAAATTGCGCTGATACACGATCCGAAGTATGTGGAAGCAATGAGACGTTTGTGCGAAGCCGGAGGGCAGTATCTGCCATCAATGGAATCCAATGTAGGACCGGAATCTTACCCAGCAGCGTTAAGAGCAGCCGGAGCCGGTTTGACGTTAGCTGACAGTATTATGAACGGTGAGTTTAAAATCGGATTTGCGCCTACGCGACCACCCGGACATCATGCTATTTATAATCGACCGATGGGTTTCAGTATATTAAATAATATTGCGATACTCGCTCAATATATACTGGACAAGTACAACATAGAGCGAATTTGTATTTTAGATTTTGACGTCCATCATGGCAACGGCACTGAGGCTGCCTTTTGGGAAGAACCGAAAGTGTTGTATATCAGTTTGCATCGTGATAATCTTTTCCCTTACGACAAGGGAAGGCTGAAAGATACAGGCAATGGTGAAGGAGAGGGATTTACGCTTAATGTTCCGCTGCCGTCAGGATGTGATGACGAGACTTTTTTAGTAGCTTTTGACAGGTACGTAACACCCAAAATTCTGAATTATGGACCTGAAATTATATTAGTTTCAGCGGGATTTGATGGACATATAAGAGATATTATCGGTGGAATGCGTTATTCAAGTGGTCTTTATGAGGTTATCGCCGATAACCTGCTGGCACTTGCCGATGCAAATGCGGAGGGTAGAGTCATTACTTTATTGGAAGGCGGTTATGAACTCAAAGGATTGGCTGAAGGTGTTGGACGCTACCTTGGGCGTTTGATCAAAGGATGATGGTAATTATGAGTTATGAGTTATGAATGATAAGATCAGAATGAATGGGATGTGTTTCTTTGCTTATCATGGTTGTAAAGAAGAAGAGGTAGAGAAAGGTCAGTATTTCGAGGTGGATGTTGAACTAGTCGGCAGCTTGCATAAACCGGCTACAACCGATAATCTGAATGATACATGCGATTTTGATCAGATTTACCAGATAATTGCTGATACAATTATGAATACTCGATATAACCTGCTTGAAGCGTTGGGTGAAGAAATATGCAGCAGGCTTTTAAAACAATATCCAAATAAACAAGTTAAATTGATCTTACGGAAATCAAATCCACCGGTAGAAGGAGAATTAGAATCAGTGGAAGTTGAAATACTGCGTAAGTCCAATGGGTGAAAATTTAGAAAAAGTATATCTTTCCTGTGGTTCAAACATCGGAGACAGACAGGGATATTTAAGCTTTGCAGTATCTGAGCTTAAAAAAAGTGCTAATATTAATATTACTAAAGTAAGTGGATTATTTGAAACCGAACCGTGGGGAGTTAAAGAGCAGCCTGAATTTTTAAATTGTGTTGTTGAGATAACAACAAATCTGAGTCCGAGTAATCTGCTTGGAGCGCTGAAATCAATTGAAATCCTTGCTGGAAGGAAATTAGATTCAGCAAAGTGGTTAGCGCGGGAGTTAGATTTGGATATTCTTATGTTCGGAGATCATATTATTGAAACAAATGAACTAATTATTCCACATGTTTTGATTTTGGAGCGGAAATTTGTGCTTGAACCACTTGCACAGCTTTGTCCTGAGTGCATAATTGCCGGGAAAAATATCAGTGTTCAGCAGGCTTTAATAGATTGTAGAGATAACAATAGAGTACTTGAAATAAAAAGGGAGTGGCTTTAATTGACTCTTCCACCTGGAACGTATATAGCAATTGATGGTCCTATTGGGGTTGGCAAGACCTCTTTTGCAGGAATACTGGCTCATGAACTTAGCGCACGCACTGTGCTGGAAGGTGAAACGGATAATCCTTTTCTTCCTGATTTTTACCGTAATCCACGCGGATTTGGTCTCCGCACCCAATTGACATTTTTACTTGCGCGACACAGGCAGCAATCGCAGCTCAGACAGCTCAGTCTATTCAATCAGACAGTAGTGACGGATTACGTTTTTGAAAAAGATCGAATCTTTGCTCATCTGAATCTTGATGACAGGGAGCTTGATATCTATAATCGAGTTGAGCAGCTTCTCGTGGGGGATATTCCAAAACCTGATCTGGTGATATATTTGCAGTCAAATCCTGAGAGATTGATGACGAATATTCGGGTGCGTGATATAGACTATGAAAGGTCTATCGAACTGGAGTATCTTAAACAGATATGTGAGGCATATAGAAGATTCTTCTTTCAGTGGCATAAATCACCACTTCTGATTGTGAATGCAACCGCTATTGATTTCGTGAAGAATGAAAGGCATCGGGCGGAATTGCTAAGAATAGTTAATGAGATGCCGGCAGGAACTACAAGTTTTAACCCGGAGGTTTGATATGGGTCGTTTGATAGCATTAATCCTGATTTTTTACATCGGATTCACTTTTGCCAGGTTTATCGTTAAATTAATGGGCGGAAACTTCGCTAAAACAATGAGAAAGCAGAAAGATCAAAAAAGCGTACGACCATGGCAAGATGAAGATGTTGAAGATGCGGATTTTAAAGATATAGATTAAGCATTTTAGCTTATTAAACAGAAATTTGTTTTTAACATAAAGTCTTTAGTACTAACAGTGATAAGTGTCCTTTTAAAGAACAATATTATTCAGGGAGGTCATCATGTTGTTAAAGAAGTTGACGTTTGTACTTTTAACTGTCGGCTTGATAAGCTTATTTCCGACTATTACAACGCTGGCTCAACCTGTCATCGAGGTTGAGCAGGAAGAGATTGATTTCGGTGAAGTCGAGGTTGATGAGACCGGACAGGAGGAGATTAGCATTGCAAACGATGGTGATGAACAGCTTATAATAACCGGATTTGAAACTGATAATGATGCTTTTTCTGCTGGTTATAATAATGTTGATATGATCAGACATATTCCTTTTTTTGAATACGATGAAAACGATAATAATCACCTAATATTAGTTATAGACGCAACCTGGGATGACGAAATTCTGATGGAGGGGGTCGAAGTTGGAGTTTTCCTCGCTGATCAGAATCTATGTCTTTGTGCAAATACTCTGGAAGAAGCCAATCAAATGATAGGTCTGTCCGCCTGGTTCGCAGATGAACAAAACAATATGAGGATGTCTTTTAGGTTTTGGGATCCGGGCACTGAATGTGAAGTGGCTGCGGAAGCAGAGTTTACTGACGGTCCGGATGTTCTTCGACCAAATGGTTTCTCAACTGTCGAACTAACTGCCGAAGGAGGATGTCATCGAATACCCGATGATCAGATAATCATCAACGCAGAGAACTCATGCGATGTCCCTGTGCGGTTTGAACCGGACGAAGTAGGTGATTTCGAGGGAGTACTAACAGTAATTTCTAATGATCATGGGAACGAGGGAGTTGAAGTACGGTTAACTGGTACAGGAATTGATGGCGAGAATGATCCTCCTGTGATTATACATCCAGTCAACGAAGATATCCTCAATGTTTTTGGTCAGGAGAATCTTGAGCTTGAAATTATCTTTTTTGCGGAAGATCCCGAAGATGATAACGATCTTGAATGGACGATTGAGGATGTTGATGATCTGCCCGGTGAAAATGGGGATGGCTGGGAGTTCTCCGAAAATGATTTTCTTGAAGCTGTCTTTACCTGGGATGTAGGAATTGGTTACGCAAGGGCAGAACAATACAGTCCGGTCTTCAGAGCAACCGACTCTGGAGGGCAATATGATGAGATCACGGTGAATATTTTTATACTTGATGATGAGAATGTTATCCCCGAACAGGAATTGATCGAAGACTGCGAAAGAACGGAGTTATATGATCTTGATGATCTATTTGAAGAAATTCCAGGAGAGATCACATTTCGGGGTAATCCCGATGATCCTTTACGGCTGCAGATTGATGAGAACAATATGTTATCCGCACAGCCGATTCCAGATTTTTGCGCACCTGATCCCGGTGTTGAAGTCAACGCTATGTTATTTACGGAGCATGGGTTTTGCGCAATACTCAATTTTACAATGATCGTGCATCCACTGAACGATCCGCCGGGTGAATTCGATTTGATCTCTCCGGATGGTGGATTCAATTTTGATATTTGGCTGATGGGGATGTTTGAGTTTAACTGGGAAACCGCCGAACAGAACGAATATGAGATAGATACTGTGAGATATTCAATGGTTTTCAAAAGTGTCCCTGAAACTGAAGACAGTCTTATCATACCAGATATATTTGAAAATCAACGTGAACTTCTCGTGAGTGATATTGCTGACGGTCTGGGCTGGTGGTATCCATATCCAATGACTGTTCTCCACTGGTATGTGATTGCAGTTGACGACTCGGCACACGTGATTGCATCCAACGCTCCCTTTGAGATATTCGCGACATATTCTATCGATGAGGACAGGTTTAAGGGTTTAATTCCACAGGAGTTCGTAATTTATCCCGCTTATCCGAATCCTTTTAACAGTTTTGTTTCGGTAAGTTTTGGGATTCCTTCATCTGGTCAGGTAAAGTTTCAACTATATGATTTGAACGGGAAAATTATTTCAGTTTATCCTGATAATTCTGCATATTCAGCGGGTTATCATACATACGAGTTAGATTTGAAGGGTATTCCGGCAGGGATTTATCTACTACAAGCTAACTTTAATGATGTTACTCACGTTCAGAGGGTTGTTTTGTTGAAGTGAGCATTAACGAAATAAATGCATCATTTTAAATTAAACCAAGCAAACAGAGGTTTAAATGCCACCATTAAGGAAAGTAATTGAGACTGAAGATGCGCCAAAGGCTATCGGTCAGTACAGCCAGGCTATCATGTACAGTCCGGTATCATTTGACAGTAAACTCGTCTTCACCGCCGGACAGATTGGAATGGATCCACAGACAGGTATGCTGGTCGAAGGCGGTATAGTTGCGGAGACTAAAAGAGTTATGGAGAATCTGCAAGCAGTTCTCCAGGCAGCATATACATCCTTTGAAAGAGTAATTAAGGTCACAATATATCTTGTAGATATGAATGACTTTCAGGTTGTAAATAAAATATACGCCCAGTACACCGGTGATAAGCCACCGGCACGCTCCACAGTGCAGGTTCAGGCTTTACCCAAGGGAGCTTTGATAGAAATCGATTGTATCGCTGCATCAACATAAAGGTTTTCCTGTTTAGCGTCATTTTTGGCATTCTCGGATTAAATGCACTCAGAGCGGCAGACTTAAAAAATCCGGATTGGCAGCCATCACCAACGGGGGCAGCGGTCAGATCGCTGATTTTCCCCGGCTGGGGGCAGGTCTATGCTCGACAACCGTTAAAAGCGGTAATCTACGGTGGCATTGAGCAGGGATTTATGTATGGAGTTTATCACGAGCATAAACTCTATCAGTATAACAAATCCATAGGAGATGATGGCGCCGCTGATTTCTATAAAAACAATCGTAACAGGATGGCATGGTATCTTGCTGCGGCATTGATAGTTTCAACGATGGACGCCTACGTTGACGCCCACCTGTATAATTTCGATGTGTCAAGTGATCTCTCGCATAAATCAGGCAGAGGCGGTTTCCTTGGCAGCGGTGTAAATTTAACAATTTCCTGGAGAACATTTTGATAGATAGAACTTCAGCTTTAAACCTACTGCATGATAATATAGACAACGACAATCTGATCAAGCACAGCCTTGCGGTTGAAGCGGTAATGCGCGCTTTGGCTGAAAAGTTGAATGCTGATATTGAGTTGTGGGGAATCACCGGACTTCTCCATGATCTTGATTATTCTGAGACATTTGATAATTTCGCAAGGCATGGTTATCGAACTTGTGAGATGCTGGAAGGACAGTTACCACCGGAGGCTTTACATGCTATCCTGGCGCATCCGGCACATGTAAAAGCTGAGAATGAATTTGACTGGGCGTTATACTGTTGTGATCCTGTTACGGGTCTTATCACTGCCGCGGCTTTAATGCATCCATCTAAAAATCTTGCCGAGCTTCAGGTGAAGTCCATAAAAAAGCGTTTCAAGGATAAAAGATTTGCAGCCGGAGCGAATCGTGAACAAATGATGGAATGCAGCAAAATAAATCTGGAATTAAGTGAATTCCTTGAGATTTCTTTAATAGCTATGCGAAGCGTCGCAGACGAGCTTGGACTAAGTGGAAAATGAACACTGAACAGTCTGAAATAGACAAACCCCGCGCTAATTGTGGCGTTATCGGCGCATGGAACATCCCGCAGGCGTCAACGATGGCTTATCTTGGTCTTTATTCCTTGCAGCATCGTGGGCAGGAGGCTGCCGGGATTGTCTCAATGGACAGCAGGAAGCTCTATCGTCACGCCGGGAGTGGTCTGGTTGCCGATGTGTTTAAGCACAAGGGAATACTTGAGAGTTTGCCAGGAGACGCTGCTATTGGACATAACCGCTACTCGACCACAGGACCATCAAGCCATGATAACTGCCAGCCACTTTTAGTTGAGGATCGTTTCGGACCGATTGCCATGTCCCACAATGGCAATCTTGTCAATTACAAGAGCTTGAGGAGTTTCTTAGAGGATGACGGCTCACTTTTCAGCACTTCGAGTGACAGCGAGTTAATACTCCAACTTATAGCTCGTTCTCATGCGAAATCGGTGCCTGAGAGACTTATGGAGGCTCTCCGTCTGATTGAAGGTGCTTATTCTCTCATATTATTGACCAAGAATCAGATGATTGCAGCGCGCGATCCTTTTGGAATACGTCCTTTGTGTCTTGGCAAGCTTGGTGACGGTTATATTATCGTTTCAGAAACCTGCGCACTTGACCTGCTTGATGCAACCTATATAAGAGATATACAACCGGGAGAAGTGGTCGTTATCGACAAGTCCGGTTTGAAGCAATTTCAATTTGCAGATTCAAAGAAACGGGCTCACTGCATATTCGAGTTTGTCTATTTTTCACGTCCTGACAGCAGAATATTCGGAGATAACGTCGATAAAACCCGTCGCAAGCTTGGTCACTACCTTGCCATGGGACATCCAGCAAAGGGCGCGGAAATAGTAATCTCAGTTCCTGACTCATCGAATACGGCAGCCCTGGGATTCGCGCATGAATCTGGATTGCGCTATGAAATGGCTCTTATAAGAAATCACTATGTTGGCAGGACTTTCATCGAGCCAGAGCAGCGGATGCGCGACTTTGGGGTTAAGATTAAGTTCAATCCCGTTGCGGGAGTATTGAAGGATAAAAGCATAGTTGTTGTAGATGACTCAATTGTGCGCGGCACGACGCTTAAAAAGCTCATTCGGCATATCAGAAATTCCGGTGCTGCTGAAGTACATGTAAGAATCAGTTCTCCTCCGATTATCAGACCCTGTTTCTACGGTATGGATTTTCCAACTCAGGAGGAATTGATCGCCAGTTCGAGGACTATCCCTGAGATAAAAGATCACATGGAAGCTGACAGCCTGGAGTATCTGACTCCGGAAGAGCTGCTTGCATCCGTGCCGCATAATAACGGACAGGGGTATTGTACAGCTTGTTTCACGGGGGATTATCCGATTAAGATCGAACAGTAAAATATGATCAGATCAGATACAGCTAAAGAAAGCATAGCGATTTCATCAACAGGGGGAAACTTCACCAAAGTCTTCGATGGATTTTTCGTACTGAGACCGACTTTGATGTTTCCTCTGTTCACGATCATCCTTGCCGGTCATCATTTAACAGCAAATACCAGGTTACTGACGACGCAGCAATGGGTGATGCTGACGATTGGGCTTTGTGCTATGTTTGGTGTGGTCTATCTGCTTAATCAGATTCGTGATTGTAAAAGTGATAAGGAAAACGGCAAGCTGTTTTTCGTCTCGGACAGGATTCTGAGTAAAAATCAATTAATGATTGAAGCCGGATTCCTGATAGCGCTGATGCCGATAGCCTTTTATCTTGCTGGCTTTATAAGCCTGATGTTATGGATTCTGGCGATGTTTCTCGTTGCTGGGATATTGTATAATTTTTCACCGATAGCTTTGCAGAATCAGCCTTTTGGAGGGATTTTATCGGGATTGATCGGCGGCTGGCTGTTGATACGGTTTGGTTCATTGATTGCAGGATCGTCTGCAAGTTGGATGATGGAAGCGCCTTATGTGGTTGGCTTTGCATCGGTTGCGCTCTTAACCTGCCTACCGGATCTAAAGGGTGATGAAGCTCAGAATAAGAGAACTTTTGCTGTGGTGTTTGGCGCTCAGAAGACGATACTGTTCGGGATGCTTGGTTTTATCATTACGAGTGGATGGGGATTTTTTAACAGGGATTTGATCATTGCTGTTCCGTCGGGAATTGCGCTGCTGCCTTTAGTATGGAGCTGGCTTAAAAAGAACGATGCATTAGCAGTAACTGCCAATAAGATCGGAATTTTCGGATTGTCGATTGCGGTTGGAGTGATTTATCCGGTGTATCTTGTGATCATTGCGGTATATTTTGTCCTTGCGAGGTTGTATTATTCGCGTAGGTTTGGGATAAAGTATCCGTCGTTTGGATCGTGAAAAAGTATAGAGTTCACACTTCAGTGTGTAAGACAACCTAAAGGTTGAACTCTGAACAAATAAAGCCTGAAAACAACATGACAGATCATACATTAACATCAGAAGTAACAACACTTAACCCAATACTTGTCAACCTTGGGATTTGCGACTTATGCGGATCGTGTATTGGCGTATGCCCGGTGGACTGCATCGAGATGTCCGGCTCAGGAGTATCCATAATTGCGGAAGACTGCATTCAATGCTGGCTGTGCATTCCGGCTTGTCCGCTGGGGGCTTTGGAAAAGGGAGAGTGAATTATTAGGTAAGGAGTGAGATTATGTATAAGAAGATATTAAAATCAGCCATGTGGCGTAAAACGTCCCGTTTGCCAGTACTCAAAGCAATATGTTGACAATATACAACATTTCTCCACAAGAGTCAAGTTTCGAGTCAGTTTTCGGCAAAGAATCAGGGCACTCAAAATTATCGTCACATCGTCACAGAATCGCCGGAAAGCCTTACCGGGTAAGGGTTAGAGGGTGTGACGGAAATGTGACGGAAGTGATGGAAGTTTATCCACAGATTACGCAGATTACTCAGATAAATTGTTTAATTATCTTTTATAGTAACGAGTTACAAATAAGTGAGCAAGTGATCAAGTAATCAAGTGAGCAAGTTTTAACCACAAAGTCACGAAGACACAAAGATTCGAAAGGAAATTTTGGATTTTGAATTTTGAATTTTGAATTGCAAGTACAAGTTACGAGTATTATTCACAGCAGATGAAACAGATTTAGCAGATAGATAAGCTCCCCCTTTTGTATAGGGGGAATCGAAGGGGGATTTGATAATTAATATCGGGTGTAACAATAAATTAACACAAAGTAAACAAAAGAGTCATCTCAGTGTTTTTTGTGATCTTTGTGTTTAATCAATCAGGGGATCGACCTATGTACAAGACGATATTTTTACCGCTAATCGTTTGTGTCATGTTATTCTCGGTATTTTATACTTCAATAATACAGTGCGTAAAGCAAAGATTTCGTTCAGAACGTTAAACTAGAGAAAGAAGGAAGAGATAATGAAAACAGAAGATATAAAACTTCATCTTGATGGCAGATGGGAACTTACTGATCTTAATGTTCTCACTCGGGTTTATATTCAAATATACAGTCTTTTATATTCTTTAAAAACATCTGAAGATTTCGTAGAAGAGGAATTCCAGTACATCTATGGGAAGTACCCATGGCGCGGTGGCTATAGTGCTGTCAATTTTTACAATGATCTTTTTTATAAAATACCACGAGAACTTCGACCAAAAATAAAATCTATCCAATATAGCTCTCCGGGTTTCATTGAACTATCTCAATTTGTGGGTGTTGCAAATGATATTGCTCAAATTGTAATATATATATCTTCAGCAATATCTGCTGTCAATGAAACTTATAGTTCTATTCAAAAGGGGATCAAAGAGAGAGAACTATCGAAGATCAACCTACGAAATGAAGAACTAAAGCTTCTTAGAAAACAACAGAAATTCATACGAAAGTCCATTGAAGATATTTCTCGAGTAATTGGGATCAGAAAAGAAACACTTTCGCAACTTTATAATCGAACAGAAAACAACGAATTGGCAGTATTGAAAATACTTTTATCGCTCTATCGAAGAGCTCGTGATCTTGCCAAACTTCAGTTAAATAACAAACTCTATCTCGATGAAAATGTAAATGAGAGAAAATCATTTTACAAATAACTTTCAGCTCAACAAGTACGACTCCATCTTTTAAGGAGGAACCGAAGAAGGAGAGTAACCAAAGGAGGATCGACCCATGTACAAGAAGACATTTTTACCACTAATCGTTTGTATCATGTTCTTTGCAAACACAGGCGTTTTCGCGCAGGAGCATGAAAATGTAGAACTGGTTGGAAGAGTATCTAATCAATGGGACGACGCCAACGATGTCTTCGTTGTTGGAAATTTCGCTTATGTTACAACTGGAGTTACCGGTCTCCAAATACTGGACATATCAGATCCGGAAAAACCTGAACAATTAGGGAATTGTGATACCCCAGAATATGCAAATGGCGTTACTATTTCCGGAAATTACGCTTACGTAGCGGACGGGAGAGGTGGTTTGCGTATAATTTCAGTTGCGGATCCTGAAAATCCACAAGAAGTCGGATGTTATGATACTGCGGGAGACGCCAGAAGCGTTGCAGTTACCGGGGACAATGCTTACGTAGCGGACGGGTATAATGGCGGATTACGTGTAATTTCAGTTTCTAATCCGGAAAATCCACAAGAAATCGGACACATTGATACTGAGGGGTTTGCCCGTGACGCTGCAATTTCCGGTGGCTATGCGTACCTTGCGGGTGGAGCAAACGGTCTGTTTGTGATCTCTATTGCTAATCCTGAAAACCCGCAAGAAGTTGGAAATTTTGATACTGAGGGTCGCGCTAATAGCGTAACGGTCTCTGGCAACTATGCTTACATAGCTGACTATGACAACGGTTTGTGTATTATTTCAGTTGCAGATCCTGAAAATCCACAAGAAGTCGGAAATATCGATATCGAAGGGTTTGCTAGTGACGTAGCTGTCTCCGGTGACTATGCTTATGTAGCGGAAGAACTTAACGAGGGGAACAGAAACGGCGGATTACGTATTGTCTCAGTTGCTGATCCAGAAAATCCACAAGAAGTAGGATATTTCGATGGTCGTTATTTCGTGAGTACCTTAAGTGTAACAGTTTCCGACAATTTTGTTTACGTAGTGGATGGGACTAATGGTTTAAGTGTGATTTCAATTGCAGATTCTGAAAATCCAATAGAGATTGGACGCTTTGGCACTGGATGGAATGCAATTAATATTGAAGTTTCCGGTAATTATGCTTATATAGCAGACAAGAATAGCGGTTTACGTATTATCTCTATTCATGATCCTGAAAATCCGGAAGAAGTAGGTTATTTTGATAATCCATATCCTACTTATGACATCGCGATTTCCGGCGATTTTGTTTACGTAGTAGGAAGTGGTTTACGTTTACGTGTAATTTCAGTGGCTGATCCCGCAAATCCTCAAGAAGTCGGAGACTGCTATGTTGCTGATATTTCTAAAGGCATCTCTGTCTCCGGTGATTATGCATATCTAGTGGGTTACTATGGGTTGTATGTAGTTTCTGTTACCGATCCAGAAAATCCTGTAGTAGTTGGATACTTTGATACCGGGGTGGAAGCCTATGATGTCGCAGTCTCCGGCGATTATGCATATGTCGCTAATCTAGAAAACGGATTACGTGTAATTTCAGTTTCCGATCCTGAAAATCCAGAAGAGGTCGGATACTGCGATACTTCTGGTGATGCTCGTGGTGTTACAGTATGTGGCGATTACGCCTATTTAGCGAATGGATCAAGCAACGGTATGAGGATAATTTCCATTGCTGATCCCGTTTATCCAGAGGAAATTGGATACTTCGTTACGGATGTGGGCGCTCGTGACATCGCTGTCTCCGGTGACTATGCTTATGTAGCTGATATATGGGGTGGTTTGCGAGTTATCTCAGTTGCCAATCCCGAAAATCCGGTTGAGGTGGGATACTACGACACTCCTGGCTCTGCAAATGGTGTCGCTCTTTCGGAAGATGGCTTGATTTATGTTGCGGACGGAACAAACGTGAGCATATACCGCTTCACCGATCCTAATGGAGTTGATAAAGAATTCAACATTCAAAATTCAACATTTATCCTTAATCCAGCTTATCCCAATCCCTTCAACTCGACAACCACCATAACTTTCGGGCTTGATAAATCAGCCCCTACGCGGTTGTGTCTTTACGATCTGACAGGTCGGGAGGTGATGACGTTGTTCGATGGGTACAGGCAGGCGGGATATTATACGGTGAATCTGAACGCTGGTGATCTGGCGTCGGGGTTGTATTTGGTGAAGTTGGAGGGATCAGGGAAGATTGTGACGCAGAAGGTGATGGTTTTAAAATAAAAGTTAGCAGGTTTACAAGTTAGCAAGTTGACAAGTTTTTAAACACAAAGCGCATAAAGAACACAGAGAACACTAAGTTTTATTAAATCTGCCAGGGTCGCTTCGCTTGAAACCTGGCAGCAATTCGATATATTTTAATATTCATAAGGTAACCCCCCCTTACCCCCCCTGCAATAGCAGGGGGGG
>JAIPJL010000091.1 GCA_021734165.1 bacterium
GGAGCTTTCGTTGAATTAGAACAAAATATTGGTGGCTTGATCCACATTTCTGACCTCTCATGGGTTCGCAGAGTCAGGCATCCCGGTGAGATTGATAAGAAAGGTCAGGAATTAGAGGTTGTCGTTCTCAGTTTCGACCGGAATGAACGACGGATTGCGCTTGGACTCAAACAACTTGAATCTGATCCCTGGGACAACTTTGAAAGGGAATATCCAATTAGAGCAAGAACTGAAGGCTCAGTTGTTAGAGTGCTCGAAAAAGGTGTTGTAGTCATGCTCCCTCTCGGTGTTGAAGGTTTCATACCTAACTCGCAACTTGGTAGAACGTTAGCCGGTGATAACAAACGTCAGATTAGAGACGGTGATAATATGGAACTCGAAGTAATAGAGTTTGATAAGATAAATCACCGTATAGTACTTTCACACTCGGTTGTTGAAAGGGAAAACGAAAAGAATGGAATCCGTTCTTATAGTGAGAGTGGCGAGGAAGCAAAGCCGACCATAGGCGATATTATGCGGGAAGCAACTATTGAAGATAGTCCCGAAAAAACGGTTGAAATAAAAGAAGAAACAGGATCTGAAGATTTAGTCAAAACTACAGATGAGAAGGATAGCGAATCCGTTATTGAGACTGTTACGAAAGTAATAACAGCTCCTGAACCGGACTCAAAACCCGAGGCTAAAGAAGAGGATGTTAAAACAGAACCTGAAAATGCCGAAGATACTTCGTCAATTGAAATCACAGAATCTGAAAAGATGGAGAAACCCGAAGAAACTGCAATAGAAGTTCCTGAGGAAAAGGTTATAGATATACCTACAGATAAAACAAAGAAAGCAGACGCTAAAGAGATTGAAACTACGGAAGCTCCAGATGAGTCTCAAGTGGTTTCAAAGGATACATCTGACGCATCAGCTAAGGAAATATCTGCTAATAAAGACTCAGCAAAAACTAAAAAAACTGAGAAAGAGGAAGCAGAAAAAGAATCCGAAGAGGAAACAGAGAAAAAGAAACCGGCAGCTAAGGCTAAGAAAACTACAGCTAAAACCGCAGCGAAAAAAACTACAACTGCAAAGACTGCTAAGCCAAAGGAAAAATCTGAAAAGAAGAATAGCGCTGAAGATGAAAAAACTGAAGAAAAGACTAAGGAATAATTTTTAATACATTATAAAGCAGTTTTAGAACGACTAATAAACCCGGCAAGTTATAAAGCCGGGTTTATTGTCTCTACAAAATGTGTTTATTTTTCGGGTATATCATACGGATAGCAACGAATATCAGCATACACAAAACCTGTATCTTTGCGCGCTTCCTGTTCTTCTACCCAGTTTTCAATACCAATTTCAACCATTCTTTTACCATCGGCAAGCAACGTATGATAACCTTTTGCAAGCCCATTTATTCTGTTGCACGGGTATTCATCGCAGAATGCGCAAACTTCAATTCCTTTTTCCTGAGCGCATTTTCTGATACTACAATAAGGCGGCCCGCAGTTTCCCTGCCTACAGCTACAGTTGTCCTTTGGATCGCTTAAATCCTCAAGGAACCTCCAGAACTCTTTAAAATCAGGCAGTTCATTACCCCAGTATGTGTAACCCTCTTTTTCGAGCGAATCCTTCAGCTTAACCGCCTGTTTCGGGATTCTGTTTTTCTGCGAGCAAAGTCCGCAATACAAGCCACAATATGTAACCAGTTTAAGATGATCCAAATCTTACTCCTAATATTAAAGATTTACTTATTATTATATGAGATAACAGATTTTGAAAAAACTGCTATGCAGATCCATCAACTCTGAACCTTAGTAGATTAAAATAGTAGATACAGCACAAAATGCAAGTATGATCTTTGAAAAGACATATCAGGTTTATATATTTATAAATGGTGTGATTTTCATTTTTTATTTTACCTTGGTTAAGATGCGTATTTCAGCTCAGCTTTCAACAGGATAGTAAATGAGTTTAGAAGCCCGATTCAATTTGATTATTTCTTTTTTAAGATACGAAATACATACTGTCTTTTCATATCACCTGATCCCATCTCTATCTGTTATCGCCATCGTCATCTGTGGTTGTGAAAACGATTCATTAAACTCTGATGATACATATTTTCCTGAAATCCAGGCGCTTTCAGCACAGGCTGTTGATGATAAATCCGTTTACATAGAATGGTTTGTTGAGCCACAACTACCAGGTTTTGAGTTTATACTGCAACGATCTGCAAATGACGTTGAATCATGGACGGATGTTGTTAAGCTCAGTTATGCTCCGTTTATATTTACAGATACAGATTTAACTGAAGGAAATGACTATACATATCAAGTATTAGCAATCTCACAGATTGACACTTCCGAACCATCAAATCCGGCATTTGTAAGAACTCTACCCAAAGCTCCGTATAATCTCTCTGTGTTCTCGTTTACAGGTTCAACCCTTGATCTAACCTGGGTTGATAATTCAGAAGTTGAGACTGGTTATGAACTTTGGCGCAGGCAAGGCAGCAATGGTGAATATGATTATCAAACGTTGCTGCCGTCTAACTGTACAGCTCTAAACGATACCGGACTGCTCGGTAACAAACGTTATTATTATAGAGTTCGCGCCATAATGGACAATCAAAATTCTCATTGGTCAGACGAAATAATTGCAGCAACCAATCTGATTCCTACAAGTTTGATAGCGGAAGTAAGATCCAACGGGACTGTCTGGTTAGGCTGGAGTGATTACTGTGAATTTGAAACAGGTTTTTTACTGGAGCGATACAAAGATGAAAATATCGACAAAGAGATAACTTTAAATAGGAATACAACCTCAAATATAGATTCAGATATTAGCGAAGGTGAAACCTACGGATACCAGATAAGAGTACTCTATAATGAAGCGCTTTCTCCTCCAAGTGAGAGAGCAACGGTTTTTACGCTTCCCTTTTCACCGGTAAACCTCAGGGTTATTCAGGATGTTGATAGTGATACTGCTGCTTTCCTTGAATGGGATGATGTTTCATCCATTGAGACCGGATATGAAATCCAGCGAAAAAGGCAATATGAGTCAGATTTTAAAACGGTTGGTTTATTAGGAATCAATACAACAAGTTTTCGGGATGCAGGACTTGAACCTTATAGTTGGTATTATTATAAAGTCAGAACCTTGCTTGACACTTTAACATCAGATTGGTCAAATCTTGACAGCATGTACACCGAGGTACTTCTGCCATTAAAACCCACTGAGCTTACCGCAGAAGCAATAGCAGCGACACTGATAAAACTTGAATGGACTGATAATGCTGTGAATGAATTCGGTTATGTTGTTGAGAGTATCTTACCGGCAGATAACCATTGGACTTGTTTAGATACTTTACCTGTAAACTCCATTCTGTTTTATAAAGGTGGACTTACCTCCGAATCGTCTTATACATTTCGAATTTATGCTTACAATGGATATGGTAATTCACCATACTCAGATCTGATTTCAATAACCACACCAAAAGAAATACCTGCTAATCCGACAGATCTTCGTGAGATTGAAGTCACGTATTCATCAGTAGAAATAGCCTGGCAAGATAATTCTAATAACGAATCGGGATTTCGTGTAGAGCGCAGTATGTATCCGCTTTATCAATGGAGACTAATTGGTTTAACAGACGGAGAAAAAGAATCTTTTATTGATGGTACAGTTAATTTCAATGAAACATACTGCTATCGAGTTGCGGCTTTCAACGAAGCAGGCAGATCTGCGTGGACAAGGGAGTTAATAGTTAACACTCCTGATGGACCTCCAGGCACACCATTATATCTTCACGCAAATCCGCTAAGCTGGAACTCGATTCATCTAATTTGGACAAGGAGTACAGACAACGAAACTGGGTATAGAATTGCCAGGATGTCAGAATTTGAGAATGATTTCTCTATAATCGCAGAAAACGGATATGGTGAAGTGTTTTTTGATGATACTAATCTGTTGAGTAGGACTTTGTATTACTACCGTGTCAGAGCTTTCAATGACTTTGGTATATCGGATTGGTCTAATATTGACAGCGCGAGAACTCAACTAAATCGCGCGTTCTGGGATAACTTTGAAAGCTATCAGGTAGGTTTGCCTCCGGAACGCGAGGATTGGAGTTACCTTCGGGAAGGTTCATCGTTTGTAGCAGTTACAGATAGGGATGCACACCAAAGCTCAAAATCGACTCTTTTCTATGATCCACATGGTACGGAAGGCAGTTATGCAATGCTTAAGGCTGAACATGAAATTATTAGAGACGGCAGGTTTGAGTGTTACCTGAAAATGGCGGATAATGGGTATTTCAATATTCAGGGTATTGATGGTAGAGATAATGTTACTTTTCGGATTCTTTTTAATGCTGATAATTCTTTTGAATTTCAGAATGGTGACAATTTGGATTCTAATAATGGATATCCGGTTGATGAATGGTTTAAATTAAGTGTTGAATTTAATGTCAATAATCAGCAATACTCAATTGCGTTTGATGATGAAATCGTTGTTGAGAATGCTGTTTTAATGCTTGATGATCACGATGGGAATTGTAATATTTTGTTCTCGACTTTAGTTGACCTGGATATTGAAAGAGCATATATTGATAATGTAAGCATCAGTGATAACGAAAAGAACTTTCTGAAGTTAAAAATCAAAACTGAGAAAAAACTGTCGAATGGAGTTAAAAATCAGTTTATTGAGGATTTAGACTTGCGGTAATAGCTCTTTACTGGTTATATTTGTATGTTCAGAAGTTGTGAGTATTCTGTCCGGCACGATAGAATTGAGTATAATAAATGTCTATTTAGCAGGTATTTATTATGCTTTCTCTATTGTAGAAAACACAATAGACATTAACATACCCACCATCAGATAATAATAAACAGATGAAATAGGTTGGTTATGATAGCAAGTGCAACAATTTTCATCTGATATTGTGACTGATTTCAACAATTGTCTTGTACTGAAAGAGATTGCAGTAACGGCTTTCATTGAATTGGGAAAATAAATGCGGAGCACACCATGAAACGATTTTCATTTTTTGTTGTAGTATTCCTTTTAGCAGGATTCATTGGATTTATAGGTTGTGATAGCGGAGATGATAATACCACTCCAGCAAGTCCGACCATTGATCCCCCAACCGGTCTAACCGCAGTTGCGGAATCATATAATGAAATCGTGCTTAACTGGAGCTATGCTTCTGACGAAGCTACATTTACACTCGAGAAAACCGACAGCAGTGATGGCGGCTGGGGAGTCCATGCCCAAGTTCAGGCAGGTGTTAGAACCTATACTGACGTCACCGGCGTCAACGAGGGTAAAACATATCAGTACCGAGTTAAAGCAGTCTTAAACGCTGAAACATCTGATCCATCTGCCGCTGCAGGTGCATCAACGCCTCCAAAACCACCAACGGCTCTGATGGTTGATGCAACCACCAGTACTTCGATATCCCTTGGCTGGACAGACGTATCAAGCGTTGAAGACGGTTATGAAATCCAGCGTAAGATGCCTACCGACGCTGAAGAAGACTACGAAACCATTACCACTACAGCATCAAACATTAACTCTTATATTGATGAAACCGTAATGGCAAATAGCACTTATAATTATCGTGTGCGAGCCGTATTCAATGATCTGGTTTCAACCTGGTCAGATGAGATAACAGCCACGACTTTAACTATTCCTACCGGATTAACTGCCGAAGTACTTTCTGACAGCGAAATACTACTTACCTGGGAAGACGCAGGCAGTGAGTACCGTCTTGAAAGAAAAACTTTAGATGCGGATGAATGGGTAACGGCAGCAGAATTAGAAACCGGCATTACAACCTTCACAGATACAGGACTTGAAGAAGCTACCGCATGGAATTATAGAGTATATTCTGTGATTATGTCCGGAGAATCTGATCCATCTGAAACTGTAATGGCAATAACACTGCCAATAGCTCCTGATAACTTTGTCGCACAGCAGGATGAAAACACTACAACCACAATCAATGTCTCTTGGTCAGATAATTCCTCAAAGGAAATAAAATACCAACTGCAACGGCGCGTAGGCGCTGAAGGTAACTTTCAAGGTTATCGCATCCTTGATGCTGATGCTGTGAGCTTTACAGATATCGGCTTGATAAGCAACCAGACATATTACTACAAGATCATCGTTGTAGCAAGTGTTACTGTTGACGAAGGTAATATTGTTGAAGTCAGCGCCGCCTGTCCAGATATTGCAGCAGCTACTACTTCCAAATTAACACCTAATCCTCCCACGGATTTAAGCGGTACAGCAGTTGATTATGCCACCGTTGCTCTCACATGGATAGACAACTCGGATAACGAGCTTGGTTTCAAAGTTCTAAGAGGTTCTTCACGTTACGGTGTATATACGGAGATACAGTCAACTGCGGCTGATATTGAGCAATATACCGATACTGGTCTTGAAGAAGAGGTGCAGTATTTTTATAAGGTCTTTGCATTCAATGACAGTGGTAATTCGGACACTTCAGCGATAGTATCAGTTGTTACTCCGGATGGTCCTCCCGCTGCGCCACAGAATCTTACGATTACGCAGGTTGGTTATGCTCACATGGAGTTTACTTGGGATGATGTATCCGATAACGAATTTGGATTTGTGATTGAAAAAAGCATCGGATCTGCTGATGCATTGGCAGAATATGATAGGATGCCTGCTGATACAGGTTACTATTATGACCGTATCATTGATCCTCTCACGGATTACTACTACAGAGTCTATGCATTCGGCCAGGCAGGTAACTCTGGCTACTCAAATGTTGTTTCTGCCACATCACTGATAGCTCCACCAAGACCACCTACAAATCTTATTATTAATGGTAATCCTACGCTTGTCAGAATCCCAATTGCCTGGGATGATAACTCTGATAATGAGGAAGGTTTTATTGTCGAGAGACGCACAGTTCCACTATGGGCTTATACAGTATTGGATACACTTGAAACAAACACTGTAATCTACAGCGATCGTAACGATCTTCAAGGCAGCACAACGTATGCTTATCATGTCGCTGCATATAACAGCTCAGGTGGATCCGGTTGGTCTGTCGAGTTGAGAGTTACCACGCCTCCCGTTCCTCCTCAGACTCCGATTAATCTGAGAGCTGAAACAACCAATCTAACAGAAGTTGATCTCATTTGGGAATTTGCTACCTTTAACGATATCATCGACTACTACGAGATTGAAAGACGCGACAGTCCGGATGATGATTTCAATTACCTCTCTGAAGTTGAAGGTCTGGACAACACTATTTATCACGATACGGGTCTTGAGCCAGATGAACATACTTACTGGTATCATGTTCGCGCAGTCAATGTGGGAGGTTGGTCAGACTGGTCTGATATCGCTGCTGTTACAACTCCGGCATTGAATCCTCCTGAAAATCTAACCGTGGAAGTTGCGGGAATAACCTCTCTTGCGGTTGAATGGGATTATCCATACGAAGTAAACTATGTAATCGAACGCAGTGATACTGAAATGGGTGAATATGCTGAAGTTGGAACTTCAGATACAACCTACTTTGTCGACAACAATGGATTGCAGCCTGATTCTTCTGTTTACTGGTATCGTGTAAAGGCTGTTGTTGGCATTCACGAGTCTGATTGGTCTCAAGCAACCTCCGGTGCGACGCCCTTTATTATACAGTTGGATGAGGGATTTGAAGACTTAGAAACTGACCAACCACTTGGTGACCCATGGACCTATGTTGCAACTGCTCCCGCAGCCATTCTGGTGACAGACACAGTGTCTTACAGCGGAGATAAGAGCCTTCACTTCGTTGATCCTGAAGGTGATGCTGCAAGTGCTTATGTTTATACGAGATTTGCAGAAATACCCGATGGTGAAATTACTTTCCAGATAAAACTAACTCCCGGTGGGTATTTTCGATGGTACGGATTAAGTGATGATGGCGCTGGAAATCTCTGGATTATCTTCGGCACACAACTGGCTAATGACGGCTCCATGCTCGGTATTCAGGGTGGAGGCTGGAATGTAGTAAATGGTAACTGGGATAATGAAGACTGGTTCCTCGTGACTTTAGAGTGGGCTGGTGGCGCTCACAGCATGTCCTTTAATGATCAACTCTTAATAGACAATTGGGCTTGTATGCAGAATATTCCGGTAAATACTATTTTATTTCAAACCTTAAGTGGCGCTGGAGTCATGATGGAGAATGGCTGGATTGATGATCTTCTTGTCCAATACACTTACGACGAAGAAGAAGAAAACAACGCCGGTCCATTACGATACACAGCTCCTGCAAACCGGATTCGCTTTGATCCACGTGTACACAATACAGTCGTTAGGTTTAGGTAATGGTCTGACAATCTAACTGTATTTCTTTACTAAAATCAGCCAGAGCTTTTAAAAAAGTTCTGGCTGATTTGTTTAATACATTAAAATATCTCGCAATCCCTGCACATTACCAGCAATATAATCAGGATTGGAATTGCGGATTTCTTCCTCTGATCCATAACCCCATCTAACGGCAATGCCGGTAATTCCGTTTTCTTTCGCTCCTTCTATATCATGGTCGCGGTCACCTACCATAACTGTTTCAGATAATCTAACATCCGACAGTTTTTCAAGAACACGTTTGATGATCACTGATTTATTAATTCGCTTCTCATCTAACTCCGGAGCGCCGATTACTTCAAATAGATCAAAAATATTATAATGCTTAAGGATGATTTCCGTGAAAATTTTCGGTTTTAAGGTAGCGGTGCACAATCTGCAGCCTTGCTCCGAAAGATCGCTCAGTAAATCTTTTATTCCCGGATAGATAGTATGCTCATTTATACCTATCTCTCTAAAATACTCCCGGTAATAATCCACAGCATCCGAAGCCTGTTGATCCGAAAATGAGTATATATCTCGGAACGAATCATCCAGTCCTGAACCGATAAATCTTAGGAGTTTTTTAGGATCATCCTCTGTGATGTCAAACTTTGACAGGGCATATCGAATGGAGTTTGTGACGCCTTGCGCTGAGTCTGTCAAGGTACCGTCAAGATCGAACAGGATTGTTTTGTAAATAGACATATTTTCTTCAAGTTTTATTAATTCCAGTAAGAATAGTCCTCACTGTTTAAGTTGATAATATACAAAACAAGCTGCATTCTCTAAAGTGATTCTTCGCTTTAATCAACCATTTTTATTTTCAAGTAAATATTACTATGACTTTATCGTTGCCTTCAGCACATTATTTTAATAAAATTATTGAATATTGAAATATAAAATATGGAGATTAGAAAAATGGCAAAACGAGTAGGTGTAATTCTCGCTGGCTGCGGAGTTTATGATGGCGCTGAGATTCACGAATCTGTCATCACGCTCCTGGCACTTGACCGCGCCGGAGCAGAAGTTACCATAATGGCTCCCAATCGTAACCAACTGCACGTGATCAATCATCAGAGCGGTGAAGTTTCTGAAGACGAAACACGCAATGTCATGGTAGAATCAGCGCGTATCGCACGCGGCGCTGTGAGAAGTGTTGCTGAAGTCAAATCCGATGAGCTTGATGCTCTGGCTCTGCCTGGTGGTTTCGGAGCAGCTAAGAATCTATGCACATTCGCCATCAAAGGCGCTGAATGTGAGATCGACGATGGTGTAGCTAAGCTTATCAGGGCAATGCATACTGCAGGTAAACCGATTCTCGCCATGTGCATCGCTCCGGCAGTTGCTGCCAAAGCTCTTGGCGATAAGGGTATTAAGGCGAAGCTAACGATTGGTAACGACGCCGACACGGCAGCAGGAATTGAAGCCCTGGGAGGAACCCACGAAAATCAGGACGTGCGTGGCGTTGCTGTCGATAAAGAAAACAAGGTCATCTCAACTCCGGCATACATGTTGGGGCAAAGTATTTCTGAAGTTGCTGACGGTATTGAAAACGCCGTCGGTGAACTTATGAAAATGATATAAATAAAATAAGCAGGTAAAAAAAGAAGCAAAGCAGCGAATAGAAGATAACTTACTTGCTCCCTTGCTTACTTGATCGCTTGCTCCCTTAAACGAAGGAGTTTTAATGGATTACCGCATAGAACGCGATACAATGGGTGAACTGAAAGTTCCATCCGACAAGTATTATGGCTGCCAGACCGCCCGCAGCCTGATGAACTTTAAAATAGGCGGTGAACGGATGCCGCGTGAATTAATTCGAGCGCTTGGTATCCTGAAAAAAGCCGCCGCTTTAACAAATGCTGAACTGGGAACCATGCCAAAGGAAAAGGCTGACCTGATCTCTCAGGCTGCCGACGAAGTTATCGAAGGCAAACTTGACGAGCACTTCCCGCTGGTCATCTGGCAGACCGGCAGCGGTACTCAGACCAACATGAACACCAATGAAGTCATCTCCAACCGCGCGATTGAACTCGCTGGTGGTGAGCTTGGCTCCAAGACTCCCGTTCATCCGAATGATGACGTGAACAAAGCCCAGTCTTCCAACGATACATTCCCTACAGCCATGCACATAGCCGCAGCCGAGCGTTTCGTTCATCACTTGATTCCCAGCCTGACCAAGTTACGGGATGCACTACAGGCAAAATCTGATGAGTTCACAAATATCATCAAGATCGGACGCACTCATTTAATGGATGCAGTTCCCTTAACGCTCGGACAGGAATTCAGCGGTTATGCTCACCAGTTGACGATGGGCATTACACGAGCTGAAGGCGTCATGCCTCGTCTGTATGAGCTGGCGCTTGGTGGAACGGCTGTCGGAACCGGTTTGAATACACATCCTCAATTTGCAGTTAAATCAGCGGCAAAAATCGCTGAGATTACTGAGTTACCATTTGTAACAGCGCCTAACAAGTTCGAGGCATTGGCTGCTCATGACGCTATCGTCGAAGCATCCGGAGTGTTAAAGACTATTGCTGCTGGTTTGATGAAGATCGCCAACGACGTCAGGATGCTCGGATCAGGACCTCGCTGTGGTATTGGTGAGTTGGTACTTCCTGCGAATGAGCCCGGTTCATCGATCATGCCCGGCAAGGTTAATCCTACTCAGTCTGAAGCGATGACTATGGTTGCCTGTCAGGTTATGGGTAACGACGTCGCTATCAACTTCGGAGGCGCTACCGGTCATTTCGAACTTAACGTCTTTAAGCCTGTGATGATCTTCAATTTATTGCAGTCGATCAAACTAATCGGTGACGCCTGCGTTAGCTTCACTGACAATTGCGTGGTTGGCATAGAGCCGAATCTGGATCGTATTGAAAAACTGATGAAGGAGAGCCTGATGCTGGTAACAGCGCTCAATCCTCACATTGGATATGACAATGCAGCAAAGGTTGCTAAGAAGGCACATGCTGAGAATACCACTTTGAAGGAAGCTGTGGTTGCTCTTGGATTGTTGACTGCGGAAGAGTTCGACGATAAGGTCAGACCGGAAGAGATGGTTTAGTGTAATCATATTCCCCCCTGCTTGCAGGGGGGAAATCAAATTGAATAATATGGTATATATATTTATTTAGGGTTGCTTTTTTGTAAAAAATGTTGTATATTGCCGTCAAGTGTATGTAGAATTTGCGTCACTTCGTCACATAATCGCCGGAAATCCTTTGTGGGTGGGGCTTAGAGGGTGTGACGGAAATGTGACGGAAATTTTGACAAGGATTTACAGTATAAACAGGATTTACAAAATACAATTACGACTGTTCATCTGAAATTCAGTAATAACATACACTATGACACCAATAAACAGGCAAAGGTAATTAATGGAAACCTCACCAAAACTTATACTTGCGTACGACGCTAACTACCAAACCGGTCCCTATCATGTGCTGCGAAAATCAAGACCTTATGTTGAATATATACAAAATGACGAGGGCGGGTTCTATCTGTGCGGAAATAATGGAAGTCTTGAATACTACAAACGGCTGTTCATCGGTAAACGTGATGCTACACTCAAGAGGGAATACCGCAGGCTCGTGACTGCCGGAATAGTCTCATGTCCGTCGGATGCGGGGAGCTACAGGGACGCCGAAGAGATATTCGAAGCTATATTAATGTGGCTGAAGCGAGCGCTGATACTGGGAGGCGAAGGGGAATATACTGCAATAGCAGCATACAGTATGATGACATGGTTTGCGTTTCGTTACGATACTGTACCCTACCTAAGATTCCTGGGTGATTACGGCAACGGTAAGAGCACAGCGCTACGGGCTTTGAGCGAACTGTGCTACCGCGCGGTGAATATATCGGGAGTTGTATCACCGGCTCCAATTTACAGGCTTATCAAAGAGATCCAAGGAACCCTGGTTATTGACGAAGCTGATATGCAAGGAAGCCCGTGGTACAAGCAGGTGATTCATATTCTGAACCATGGTTACTCCAGAGGAGTGGCGGTGGTCAGGATAGGGAGACGTTACGAACCTGAAACTTTCGAGCCTTTCGGACCTAAGGTTATCGCCACGCGTGAAGAGTTTGACGATCGGGCTTTAGAGAGCCGCTGCCTGACTATCAAGATGCCTCACCGTAAAATAACCGAACCTGTGAATTTCAGCGATGAGAAAATTTCAAATGCGGCAGCGGTTATTCGGAACAAATTATTAATCATGAGGATGGAATACGCAGACTGCGGACGTGATACGTCGGTGTTCAGACGCGAAGCATTTAAGACGCCGGAACACTGGGAGCCGCGGGTGAGACAGGTGGTGCAGCCGCTGTTTGACTTAACGCCGATCGATTACCGGAAGGAGATGGAGATATATATGGAAAGCATGAATATGAGATACTGTGAAACGCTGCACAATACAACGGAGGCGCAGGTGATGAGAATCTTGCGAAAGGCAAACAGTTATGGGATTAGCAAGTTGACGCTGGGGGCTATTTACGAGGAGCTGAGCTATGAATGCAGGAAAAATAACAGTATGAAGAAGATTTCAAAAATTATGGAAACATTGGGAGCGAGGAAACGACATGGACGGGAGGGGTGCTTCTATTCGTGGGAAGATGATATATTAAGTTAGCAAGTTGACAAGTTTGCAAGTTGGCAAGTTACAAGGGCAAGTGGGATTCACAAGATTAACCCGTCTCAGGCGGATAAAGAAGATAGGAACATAAGTTTGCAAGTTATGAGTTGATTGAAGATTGGAGGGAATTGGGCAGAAGTTAGCAGGATGGATTTTCATGGCTGTCATCACTTGACTTTGTAGTATCTCTGTGGTAATATAGGAAATGATCCCTATGGGAATTGCGTAGATTTATAATAAACGGAAGATAGTATGAAGTTAACTAAAGTCATACGCCTCGAAATACTCAAACCTGCAAACGACGACTGGAAAACAGTCGGTTCCCGACTGCGTGAAATGCAAAGAGCGACCGCTCAGGCATTAAATCACTGTATAAGGAAGTATTATCTCGAAGCTGCGCCCAAGGTTGAAGAACTAAAACGACGCAATGAAAAAATCACAGCCAAAGCAGTAAAAGGTAAGCAGTCCAATACAGCGGAACTCGGCAGCATGTTCGGATCAGTATTCAACAGCTATGTATATGGCACTATTGATAATATTGCAAGACAAAGGTGGAATACCGACTGGTTTGATGTGATGGTGAGAGGTGAAAAAAGTCTGCCTTCATATAGAAGGGACTGCCCAATCTTTGTCAGAGCAAGAGGGGTTAACCTCCGAGAAAAAGTCGCTGATGAGTTTATCAATCGTTCGATAGATATAAAACTGCAACCTAAAACTAATAATATTATTCCTACTGATAACTTTATTTTAAGTAATCGCTCTTTTGATGAATCAAGAACGGCAATATGGAATCGGCTGCGCTCAGGTGAATATAAACTTGGCACAATCCAACTTCTTTATCACAAACGCAAAAAGAAGTGGTTTGTTAATCTAAGCTATTCATTTGAAGCGGAATCAGTTAAAGAGCTTGATCCAAATGTTAGAGTTGGGGCTGATCTGGGTTTGGCTGTACCTGTTTGTCTGGCAGTCAATAACGGCTATGGCAGAGCATATCTGAAAGAAGAAGGTGAATCTATTCAATCATTTCGCCGTCAAATTGAACGTCGTCGCAATGCTTTGAGAAGGAACGAACGAGGTATTCTGGAGCGCCGCTCCGGTCACGGCAGGAAGCACAAAATTGAGACCATCGAGAAACTTCGTGAATTAGAGAATAATTTCCGTAGAACAGCCAATCACAGATTGTCAAGGGCAGTGGTTAATTTTGCGCTGAAACATCGGGCTGGTGTAATTGTCATGGAGAATTTAGAGGGTTTTAAGGAAGAACATGCTGAAGATAAGTTTTTGAGTAGTTGGACATATTTTGAATTACAAACCATGATTAAGCAGAAAGCTGATGAAGTTGGGATTTACGTTGAAACGGTTGAACCTAAATACACGTCTCAGCGCTGTTCAAAGTGTGGACACATTGAAAAAGCCAATCGCAACGGACGTCAGTTTAAGTGCTGTAGTTGTGGTCAGACATTTGACGCTGATTATAACGCAGCGCGTAACATAGCGACCATAGATATTGCTAAAATCATAAAAGAAACAAAAATAAGCGAAGATGATAACGCAGCCGCCAATCAGCCTCAAAGCTGAAGGAAGCGGTTGTACATCTTCGAGGGCTGACTGTTTCAGCCTTAGGTTGAGAAGGGTTCTCTATTTTGAGAAAAACCACTCAACAAGTACCCCACATTATAATTATTTGCCATTTTTTATGGAACAGATAACATCTAACTGCTGTATCCTCAACGAGTAATACAAAAGGCGGTGTTACTGACCCTAATTTGGGGGGTACAAACAGGAATGGCGCGGTTCTACCGGTACGACGTAATGGTGTTACTGACCCTAATTTGGGGGGTACAAACAGGACAAAGTTTACGCACTGCTTTTCACTAAGGGGTGTTACTGACCCTAATTTGGGGGGTACAAACAGGACCGCCTCCAGCATACTCAAATGCTCGTAGGTGTTACTGACCCTAATTTGGGGGGTACAAACAGGGCTTAATCTCCCCGCGAAGGCGGGGATCAAGGTGTTACTGACCCTAATTTGGGGGGTACAAACAGGGACGTATGCAGCACAGGCTTCAGACACGGAGGTGTTACTGACCCTAATTTGGGGGGTACAAACAGGCACGGACGATCAGACGCTAAAGCTGTGGTTGGTGTTACTGACCCTAATTTGGGGGGTACAAACAGGGCTTAATCTCCCCGCGAAGGCGGGGATCAAGGTGTTACTGACCCTAATTTGGGGGGTACAAACAGGG
>JAIPJL010000092.1 GCA_021734165.1 bacterium
CTGCGGCTGTAAACATTAAAGATACTGAATGTCAGCTTTGCCTCTTTCTTAAAAAATAGATGGTTATATGCAGCATTTACATCAAGTCTATGATCCGCAGGCAAGCGATAGTTATTAAGGCTGCCCTGAAGAAAACTGTCACCATTGCCCCATGTATAATCAGGATCAACGAATCCGACATATTCCCTGTACCTGCCAAGCCACTGCGTATATCCCTGTCCGGTGTTGTAACGCCAAGATGCTGAAAAGTCCCAAGCTCGGTTTAGTTTATAATTAGCAACAGCGATAAAATCATGCCTTCTATCCCATTTAGGATAGAACCATTTTCCTTCATTTATAAAGGTTTCAGTTGGAAACTTTCTTTTAACCCAGGACAACGAATAACCCAGCCAGCCGTTCAACCTGCCGGCTTTTTTACGTATCATCCACTCAAATCCATAAGCATAACCATTTCCAATGCCGAACGCATCGGAGTTCTGCTGACCCGAATCTACCATTGGTAAGAATTGTGCAAGATTGTGCATGTCTGTATAATAAGTCTCAGTTGTAAGTTCAAGATCGTATTTCAGATCCATCTCAAAACCGAGAACAACCTGGTTAGAGTAGCATGGCTCAATTGAGCTGTCAACCGGAAACCAGAGGTCAAATACACTGAACTCCGCTCCACCCGACATCACGTTCAGCCACTGTGTGTATCTGCCGACAGCAGCCTTGAGCCTGAGAGTGGGATCATAATGGTAAACCATTGCCAGCCGGGGATCTAATGCTGTATGATTACCCGCTTCATGGTAATAACCTCTTAAGCCCGGCAGCAGTTCGATGAATGAGTTTACCCGCCAGTTGTCCTGAACATAGATCGAGAAGTTATATGTAGAAGTATCTATATCAACCCAGGTAACGTCCTCATTACGCTCGTAAAAATGAGTATCATAATAGCTAAGCCACCATCCGGCTTTTATTTGATGATCTTGAAATCCGGAGTATTCGTAATCGCTTTTTAAGGAATAGTCGGAAATTCGTTCATGGAATTTGTCAATTAAAACTCCTTCGTTGGTCATCATAAATTGCGAGCGGTAACGGCTGACGGCAGCGCCAAAGGATATATATGAATATTCCCCAAGCGCATGCCTCAGACGGCTTGAGAATGTCTGATTACCCCAGAAAAGCCCCAGTTTCAGACGGGAATCAGAGCTGCCAAAATCGAACAGAAGGTCATCATTGCCCCAGTATCCGGCAAGCGTAAGTGTCGTCCTGTCAGTCAGATCAAGATTTACCTTTGCATTTGCATCGTAGAAGTAGTAGTCCGGCAAGTCCATATCACTGACGTTTCGAACAGCATCTATTACGTAGTCGAGATAAGTCCGTCGGTATGACGCTGCCCAAGAGCCCTTGTTTTTCGGAAGCGGACCTTCGATAGAACCTCTTGCCGATAAGATACCAACAGACGCAAGCCCTTCATATTCCTTGCGATTACCGTCGTTGGTCACAATATCAAGAACGCTACCGCTGCGACCTCCATATTTAGCAGGAAAGCCACCTTTAATCAGCTCAATGTGTTTAACGGCGTCTGAATTGAACGTGCTGAAAATACCGAATAAATGATTGGGATTGTAAACGGTATTGAAATCCATCAGGATTAACGTCTGGTCAGGACTGCCACCCCTGATGTGAAGCGCTGACGATATATCCGACGAAGCCTTTATGCCGGGAATAGTCTGCAACGCGCGAAGCACGTCCATTTCACCGCCGAGTGAGGGCATGGTGCGAATCACCTCGCCACTGACAGGGACGGTCGATACGCGAGCGCGCTTGCGTGTGTCATCTAATTCACTCTTTTTCAACGTAACTTCTGCATCTTCAAGTTTAACGTCGGCAGGCTGAAGTTCGATATGCAACGGCTCCATCAGATCGTATATGACTTCGATAGGCACAGTTTTACTTTCATAACCAAGGTAGCTTACTATTAAATTATAGCTTCCTCTTTTATCGTGGTTAATAATAAAATAACCATCGAGGTTAGTGCTGGCGCCGCGCTCTGTGCCTTCAATCATCACTGATGCAACTAACAGGGGTTCACCGTTAGTAGCATCTGTTACAAAGCCTCGAATAGCGACATTATCAGCAATTGCATTGCCTTGAATAATTACAAGTAATGAAATGAGGATTATGAGGAGATTTCTCTTTTTCAAACAGATTCCCATGTTTTTTCTATTATAATTGGTTCTTCACCGTTTCGTATGGATAACTTGCTAATATCCAAATATGCCCAGAAAGGACTGTCAATAAATGTTAATGAAAAACTTAAATCCTTTACCCATACAAAACAGGGAAGAGACATAGAATATAATAAAGATAAAATTGTAAAACCAGTGATTTTTATTAATTAACTGACAGAACTAAACTTGATTTAAGGTTGAATTATACTTAGATTGAAATAACCGATTAACTTACCAGCTTCGCATTCTTTAATTTTTAACAAAGGAAAGCTCATGAGCAAGACATTCCAATTATTCACAGTTGCATTATTGATATTAGCAGGCAAAGCCAGCGCTCAGCCTGATTCCCTTTGGTCACGGACATACGGCGGTGAGGGCAGTCAATATTGTGGTGCAATGATAATTACACAAGATGGCGGCTTTGCGTTAGGTGGCGAAACGGATAATGAAGAATGTGATATTTTCTTAGTAGTCACCGATGATCAGGGTCAGGAAATCTGGTCGGACAGCTACGATCTCGGTGGATGGGATTACTGCACTGATATTGTTCAAACCGACGATAGTGGATTCGTTTTAGGAGGAATCACAGGCTCCGACGGAGGATCTTCTTACTGTCTTTTAAGGACGAACACAGAGGGTGAAGCGATATGGTCGAATACTTTCAGCAGTGGCTACTACAATGAATGCTATGCGCTTGAGAAAACGGATGATGGAGGTTTTATAATTGCCGGTTCCTCGATCAACAGCGATTTTAATCAAGCGAATTTCTACGCCGTGAAGGTTGACTCAAGTGGCGAGGCAGTCTGGGAGCATACATATAACTATAATAATCAACAGTATTGCATGGATATGACTCCAGCGGATAACGGTCATTTTCTAATAGTTGGTTACAGCGTAAACGACAACGCGGGAACAAATAACGCATTCCTATTGGAAATTGATCAGGATGGAAGAGCATTATCAACACATATATTAGAGAGCGACAGTTGGGATTTGTGTACCGCTGTTGCGAGAGCGAACGGCGGTGGTTATGCGCTGGCAGGATATTCATACGATAATGGCAGATATGATCTTTTCCTGATCCGCATCAATGAGAATGCAGAATTGATTTGGCGAGAGGACTATTCTAAGGCGGGTGATGAGACCTGCAACGCGCTGATAAGAACATCTGAAGGAGGCTATGCTATTGCCGGCTCTGCCGGAGCAGATTACAATAGCGGTAACTTCTACGTTTTACGGGTAGGTGAGGATGGTCAAGGGTTGTGGGAATTAAATTATGGCGGCAGAGAGATGGATAACTGTTTTGAAATAAGGGCTACAGAAAGTGGCGGGTATGCTCTGGCAGGATATACATGTTCATTCGGTGAAGGTGGAGCGGATGCATGGCTTATTGTAACTGATACGGATCCGGTCAATGTTCCAAATAACCCCGAAAATTTGCTTCCAGATGAAATCTCATTAGCGCCCGCTTATCCCAATCCTTTTAACTCCACAACCACCATTTCCTACGGGCTTGATAGACCTGCTCGTACTCGGATAGCTGTCTATGATCTGTCAGGAAGGGAAGTGACGACGTTGTTTGACGGTTACAGGCAGGCAGGATTCCATTCTGTTAACCTGAATGCAAACGATCTTGCATCGGGATTATACTTCGTTCAACTGAAAGCATCTAACCAAATATCCACTCAGAAAGTGATTTTAATTCGGTAAATAGTAGATTCGCTTCATATCATTCCGGTATTCGATGATACTAACGATATACCGCAAGAGAATACTCTTGATGGAGAGTTATGCTTGCTTGTACAATATATTTTAGTATATTTTCATATTGGTTAGATTATGCGGTTGAATATCCGTCTGCCCCTTAAAACAGATATTAGAATCCGCTTACAAATAATATCATAATTCTGCCAAAAAAATCTAAAGATGTGCAAATTCACTCTTAGCAAATTTGATAATGCGATTAACTCGTAAACAACAACATATAATGCCATTGGCTGCCGGTTTTGTGGTTATTCTGATAATTGCTTCTCTGAGTTTGACCAACCAGTTCAGACGATTCGACCTTAATGCCTGGGATTTGTGCACTCGAATTACATGCAAATGGCATAAGCCCGACCCCAGAATACTTATGGTAGGCGTTAACCAAGAAAGTATGGACTATTTCTCGTCACATGGAATACTTTGGCCCTGGCCCCGTGATTTCTGGGCTCATTTGATATATCTTGCTGAAAGAGACGGAGCTGCGGGAGTGATGTTCGATGTTCTTTTTGATGATCCCGGTATAAACAGATTAAACAGCGATGCACGCGTCGCAGACTCACTGTTCGCAGCTCGATTATCCGATGATTTTCCTACAATAATTGCGTCAATTCTTAATCCTGGTGAAGAACTCTTAAATGAAACTCCTCCTCAACTCCTCGCTGAAAACACTAAAGTTCCAACATATTCGCTGCCAAATCATAAACTAATTCTCCCAAACCAGATATTCCGTAAAGCTAATATAGGTTTGACAAATGTTATTGCAGATGATGATGGAGTTTACCGATCAGTTCCGTTGCTATACGAGTCAGTGGGTAAAAAACTCTACACACTTGGTTACAGAACTGCTACTCTTATTGATGATATAAACGTTGATAATCTGAAACTTGATGATAAAAACCGGTTTCTTCTCAGGTATTACGGGAAAGGAGGTCCGGGCGGCGCTTTTCCCTATCAGGCAGCTGGTGATCTGATTATGGGGAATTATCCGGTAGATTCATTAAAGGGAAAAATACTCATTATTGGTGGTTATGCAGCCGGATTGATGGATTATAAACCAACACCGGTTGCAGATGTTAATTATCCATATCCGGGTTTTGAAATACACGCCACATTCATTTCAAACCTTCTTCAGGAAGATGGACTTGGACATATACCGAAAGCAGCGTCATTTATTTTAACACTTTTATTTGGGATGCTTGCTTTGGCAGCGTTTACTGTCTTCAAGAATATCTGGCAGCAGATTGTCAGTCTTATCTGTATTGCTGCATTTATCCTCCTCCTCACATTAGGTTTATTTAATTCAGGCTGGTTATTATCAGTAGTATCTCCTTTATTGGCATGTTTCCTTAGCGTGGGAATATACCTGTATGCAGGTTGGCGACTTGAAGGCAGACAGCGTTTGATGCTACATAATATGTTCAGTCGCTATCTTGATCAGAATGTTATCGAGAGCCTGATTGATAATCCCGAGGAACTTGGTTTGATTGGCGTCAATCGTAAAGCTACTATTCTATTCACCGACATGGTTGGTTTTACCCCAATGAGTGAGGGTTTGTCACCGGAAGAGATAGTATTGGTATTAAACGATTATCATACCGTTGTAGTTGAAGCGATCCTTAAAAACAAAGGTCTGTTGGACAAATACGTTGGTGATGCTGTAATGGCGCTATTCGGAGCGCCTTTAGAGGATGCAGAATCGCAGCTAAACGCTGCCAAGGCTATAAAAGCAATACATCAATCCGTCGATGCTCTATCTGAAGCGAGAAAGCGTAAAGGTCTGCCGATTATTGATGTTCGCATCGGTGTTCATACTGATAATGTTGTGGTCGGAAATATCGGACATCCCAAGCGAATGGATTATACCGCTATTGGTTCCGGCGTTAACATGGCGAGTCGCCTGGAAGGAGCAACACGATTACTTGGAACCAGGAATCTTGTGAGTCAGGATTTCTGTGAAGGTATTACTGAAAATGTTATCGCACGCAGAGAGTTAGGAAAGGTTAAATTAAAGGGTCAGAATATACCCATGATTGTATTTGAATTGCTAATTGATAAGCAACCAGATGAGTGCATGGAAAAGTGGGCGAAAGCCTGGGAGTTATGGAAAGCTGATCAGCGACAGGAGGCGTATAACCTATGGGAATCTTTAAAATCGGATTTGAAAGAAGATAAGGCATTACCGATATTATTATCTCACATGGTTAAATTCATTAACGGAACTGGAGATGATTATGTTCGCAAGTTTTCATCAAAATAAGTCTGAACATCACTTCATAACTCTGCTCATGATGTTTCTTACATTGATGCTTATCGCTGTTAATGCAGGATATTCATCACAGAAGGTCAGAGCCGGCGTTATCCTTAGAGAAGGACCCGGTAACTTCTACCCAATGCTGAAAGCGCTTGAAGCAAATACAGAAGTTGACATTCTGGAAAGCAATGCGGGATGGCTGAAAGTCACCCTTTCGGATAATGAAATCGGCTGGATCAGCTCAAATGCACTGGTAAGTTCATCTTCATCTCAAGAGCCAATATATGCAGTTAAAAAAGACTCATCGCTTAATCAAACAGTCGGTATCAACCGGATTGCGGTCGGAGCAATGATAAAGGGCTTGCAATTAGACAATAATATTACTATCGACGTTGGAAGTGCATTCGAGCCAATACCTGGAGTTAATCAGAGCAGTGTTCAAAGCTTCAGAAATGGATTTGTAACAAATGACGTAGGCATACCCATATCTTCAATGGAAACAGCTAATTCAATAATTATTGAATATCTGGCAATAACACCAGTCCTGACCGGTCAGCTTCTCGAATGCTGGGGTGGTAGAGCGATAGACGTCGAACCATACTGTAATCAGGTTTTATTATGGATGGCTGATAGAGCGGGAGCTACAAATATTTTACCCCATGCCTTTGTTGCTGAGAGAGGCTGTAATGCGATCTGTCTGCCGGGTGGGTGGATAGTTATCGGTGGAGAGCTTCTGAAGCAACTCAGAGATGAATCTGAACTTGCCGGTGTGATCGGACATGAACTTGCTCATGCTGTTTTTCAACACGGTGAACAAGCGTTAAAAAGACAACAGCATAAGATAGCTGCAGATGATGTATTTCGTGAGCTTGATGCGGAAACTGGTTTTGTAAATGATGAAGAGACTATGGAGCTTGAGAATTTTGCTGGCGAAGTGTTGCGAATGGTGAATCGGAAACACGATATTGGAATTGAGCTAACTGCCGATTCAGCGGCAACTGTATGGCTTGCGCGTGCGGGTTATGATCCGGATGGTTTAAAACGCTTTCTGAGAAGATTGAGCGAAGAGTTTGGCGGCGCATTAACAGGACGCGGTGGTATTAGTATAGCATGGCTTAACACGCGTGATGAATTAGACACAAGAATCGATAAACTTGAAATACAGACTACTGTACTGAAGAAACAAATAAGAAATTCTCAGCAGTTTAAAGAAAGATTTACTAGAAATATTAAGTAATATCCTCTAAATCACTACATGCGGTTAGATTGAGGATTTACATAGAATTCAGCAAGTATATTAGTGTAATGCACCATTTTTAAGACGTATCCCTGAATAGTACGTGGACTGTCAGCGCCAGCAGTCACAAGCATTATTTTTTGATTACTTCTGTCTTTAAAAATAGAACCTGCGTGGCGATTATCGGTGTAAACGACAAAAAAATATAAGTACTCTGCAACAAAGGTGGTATAATCATCAAGGTAAACATCAGAATGACTTGCCAATCTTAAACCGGGATGTGTTTTCCATAAGGCGTCCTGAAACTCAACCGCATTCAAAGGTCTTTCGTAAAGCATCGGTATCACATCCCACTGCGGATCTGCATAAATCCACTTATTATATTGAGGGATATAAACCTCAACAACAACGTGAACAGGAGAATCGGTTTTTGTCTCAACATCAACCGGATTTAAATCAACTACTCTGGATGTAAATCCCAGGCTGTTCAAGCAGCCTGCGAGAACGGCAGAATACTCTAGACAACTATATCTCATTCCCTTTCTTACTTTCTTTAAAATAGTTATAGGATCATTCATTTCGGGTAGATTCCCAGAGTAATGCTCCCACTGACCATGCACCCAGTGCATTACGCTAAGAACGGAATCCAAAGAGGTTTTACAATCGGTTACCAATGTATCAATACAATATTGCTCACGGAGTTTAATCAGATAAGGATCATCAGTTCGATTCCACTTGAAGATCAAATCAGATTGTACATAATTTCTATCCCAGACGAGTGAATCCATCACTATTTTAAGTGGATTGCCGGGAATGCTATTATTGAAAACCGGTGGATTGTAAAACACTTGTAGGGAAGTTGTATAAAGGATGTTATCCTGGTTCTTATCAAGAAAATAATATGGTCGCGGACTACCTAATGGGTATAAAAGAACAGACTTTTGAGTCCGATCCTGAATTTCTGTTCCTTCGTGTCGGTTGTCAATGGGAATCTCGAAATAATACAGATAATCACTAATATATTTTTTATAATCAAATTTATGCCTGCCAAATCTGCTTCTAATTGTTAAACCTTTGGGATCAGTGGCAATAGCGCGTCGTAATTGTACAGCGTTAATCGGTTTGTCATGGTATAATGGAATTTCTTTCAGAATCGGATCTATCATAATCCATTTTCCTATCTCCTTAGGGTATGCCTCAACGATAAAGTGAGCTTTATTCTTCTCGCGCTCCGTAATGTTCTTTGGAATTAATGTTACCACGCGCGCGGGAATATCAATACTGCTAAGATAACCCGCTAACACATAAGCTTCTTCAAGACAAGTGAGCTTTTTTCCATCAACTTCACTCTGTTGTAATATGCACATAGGATCATTGGCAATATTTAAATCGCTTTCCGTATGATCCCATCTATGATTGATTAAATCACAGAGTGTGGCAATCCTGTCTAAATCTGTAGTATCATTTATAGTGAGTGCAATAAGATCGTATTTAATTCTCATATCTGCGAGATAGGCGTCATCTGCTGAATCCCAGTAGAAAACATCTGAGACGTCACTGTGTCCATTAGTATTCCAATGTAAAACAGTGAGTTTGCTGTTGTTACATCCTGATAATACCAATGCAAGATATAATCCTGCTACAATTTTACACAAAAAAGCTAATCTTCCGAATAATCGAAAAAGCATCACAATGCCTCCGTGTTCAAGGTTGCGTTGTCTGTACTGTGAATTTCTAAAAATCTGTGGTGGAGATTAATCGGTTATCTGTCAACCGTACAAGTTGTTCAATCTGTCAGTGAATCAAAACTTCAAAGTGTGAAAGGTTTTGTTTGAACTGCACTCGCTGGTGAAACAAAATTAGGAATCAGTAATAACGTTCTACCGGCGAGTCTATCTGTAGTGAAAAAGTCTTAACATATTTGGTTATTGTAATTATAATATAAATAGTTTTTCAGCTTTTGCCACTATTATTTGACAGATAGAAACATTTTAAAAGGTTTTAGTTCAAATTTACTAAAAAACTGCGATCTGTTCAGAATGTTAATTATTGTAAGAATGAAACTCTCTGTGCAATTGCCAAGCAGATTCTTGAGCTTCAGCTCTGGATTTATTGATAATTTCAAACTTAGAATCAATAAGGTTTACAATATTTACGTCTAAGGCGCCTGATTTAACCATACTCTTAATGATTTTCATGGTTTTGGCTTCATCCAAGCCATCACGGTAGGGGCGCTCTTCTGTAAGCGCTGTAAAAACATCAGCTACAGCTAATATTCGAGACCCAACAGACAAGTTTTCACCTTTAATGTGAAACGGATAACCCTTTCCATCTATCCGCTCATGATGAAAAGAAGCCCATTCATTAACTTCTTTTAATCCATCAATCTGCCCAAGGATTCGATAAGTATAATATGCATGAGCGCGAATTATGTGAATATCCTCAGCAGTTAATATTTCAGGCTTTTCGAGGATTTCAGCGGGAACGGCGAGTTTGCCAATGTCATGTAAATATCCGGCAATTTCCATCATCAGGCATTCATGGTCAGGAAATCCATAGTATTCTGCAATACCCCTTGAAACTGCTGCAAGTCCGCTTGAATGAGTGGCAGTGAAAGGGCTTCTAAAATCAATGATACGAGCGAAAAGTTTTGCTAAATCAAGTAGATTGTCCTGATCAAGTGATTCGAAATCAAGCTCTTTACTCAAAATATCCTGTATGAAATTTGAGGTCAGATCAAGCCAGAAATACTCTTTGTCAGACATACTCAAAAAAGCATCAATTAGATCAGGATGAAACATTTTATCTTTTTGCTCGATAATCCGGTTTTTAATCTCCTTCATCTGACCAAGAATATTTCTTGATGGATCAATTAAAGCTGAAATTCTGTCCGATAAATGAATAATATGACTACCCAAAGGTACGTCTTTTCCTTTAAACCTTAATCCTTGTCCTTTGTCCCAATGAACATGGTGAAACCTGACAAGTTCGGCTTCAGGCGATAAGGCTTCCATAGTTTTTAGAAGTCTGTATCCAAATTCGGCATGTTCGTGCGGATTTTCGGGCATATAGTTCTTTAATTCCAGTCTTTCTTTAAGCTTGAGAGCGCCTATATCGTGTACGGATCCCGCAAAAACAAGGTTTTTCCTTTCACTATCGGATAAACCATATTCCAACGCAAGCGCATGAGATAAATAAGCAACCTGCTTATGGTGATTCATCAAAGTCGGATTAATTATATCCATAGCCATAGAAAGACTCATCATCAGATCAAACATGGATACCTGTGTGCTGCTTGTCATTCTCTCCTCAAAATATTTTACGACAAGGTGAAACCTTTTCGATTTATCCAATATAATGTAATAAGAATACGAGAGAAAATGCATAATGTGATCCAAATCATTGCTTATGATGTAAATTTTAGCATATTTAGATTAACCAAACTCCTTTTAGAGGATAATTATGAAGATAGTTCACACTCCCATCTTATTAGCGCTGCTTATTTGTTTTACTTCAACTAATTACGCAAGAATCATCAACGTTCCTGATGACTTTGATACTATTCAAGCCGCCATAAACGATGCTCAGGCAAGTGATACTGTTCTGGTTCAACCCGGCAGATATACGGAAAACGTCAGGTTTGCCGGGCAATCCATAATCTTGGGTTCACTGTTCCTGACTACAGGTGACGAAGATTTCATCGAACGAACCATCATCGATGGTGATCGCAATGGCGGCAGCGTCGTGGTTATTCGTAACGGTGAGCAAGGACTCGTTACCGGTTTTACAATTGAAAACGGCGAAACGGATTATGGTGGTGGTTTTTACATCAGGGGAGCAAGTCCGACCCTCAGTCATTTGATTGTTCAGAATAACTCAGTCGAAAGAAACGGCGCAGGTATTTACTGCACACAATTCTCAAATGTAACCATCAATAATGTCATAATGCGTGATAACAACTGCGGGTATGTCGGATCCGGTTTTGGCTGTTACGGAAATTCGACTGCCACTCTTAACAATTGTCAAATATATGGAAATTATTCGGATCACGTCGGCGGTGGGATTCACGGTTACAGCTCTGAAATAACTTTGAATCATGTAACTATAACCAATAACAGGGCTTTACACACAGGTGGCGCAATCTATCTGACCCAGGATGCCGTCGCTCGCCTGTACGATTGTATTTTATGGGAAAACCATCCTCACGAGATTCAGCTTGCTTTTGCGAATAATGTTACCCAGATCAATGTTTCAAATTCAGATATCGACGGCGGACGTGAAGAGGTTGAATTGTGGGATGCTGACGTGGCTAATTGGGTGGTCGGTAATATTAACCAGGACCCTCAATTCGTAGATCCCGGCATTCGAGATTATCGCTTACAAGAAGGCAGCCCCTGCATCGACGCCGGAAATCCTGAAAGCGATCCTGATCCGGATGGAACAATCGCTGATATGGGAGCGCTCTATTTCCACGATGAAAATGGCAGGTTTGCGCTTCATGTTCCTGATATGTTTGACTCGATTAATGAAGCAATTGGCGAGGCTAATGATGGTGACATTGTGCTGGTGCAGCCGGGAGAATATCACGAGAATATAGACTTTAATGGAAAGAATATCATTGTAGCAAGTCGTCTATTAAGCACAGGCAGAGCAGATTTCAATCTGGAAACCGTAATAAACGGTGATGAAGAAGGAAGCGTGGTGGTAATCAATCATAATGAAACTGAAGATGCAATACTGACAGGATTTTCACTCATTAACGGCAGAGCTGAAAGCGGTGGCGGTGTGAATATTAATGGCGCTAATCCAACCTTGAACGGATTGATAATTAATCAAAACAGCGTCGGAAACAGAGGTGGTGGTGTGTTTTGTGGTGAAAACTCAAATCCTGTAATCGAAAAGTGCATAGTAACTAATAATTATGCACCTAATTCGGGGGGTGGATTGGTTATAGCAGATAATTCAGAACCGATAATCTCAAACAGTGTAATCACAAACAATTCTACCGGTGGTAACGGGGCAGGAATCTATTGCATCAATAGTGTTTCACCATTGTTTTACTGCTGCACAATCAGCGAAAATGAAGCAGACGGATCCGGAGGTGGATTCTGGTGCGAGAATAACTCTCATCCTAATGTTGCGAATTCGATTATATGGGGAAATATCCCACAGGAAGTTTACTTCAATGGTAATCGCGAACCAAATGTTCTGACAATAAGCTATTCCGATATTACAGAAGGTGAAGATGGCGTTGATATAAACGACAATGGTGAATTGGAATGGGGAGAGGGTAACATCGATGCTGATCCTTTATTCGTAAATGTTGATGAGGATGATTATCATCTGACCGAAGACAGCCCCTGCCTTGACAGTGGCGATCCGGAGAGTCCCCTCGACCCTGATGGTACACCGGCTGATATGGGCGCTTTCTATCATCCTCATGTTATCGAAAGGGCTCCTGTTATCATCTATGTGCCTGACGATTTTGAAACAATTCAGACAGCGATAAACATGGCTCAGGAGGGGGATACAATCCTGGTCAGTCCTGGAACTTACGTTGAAAACCTTGACTTCAGAGGTATTGACATAACACTTGCCAGCTTGTTTTTAACTACCGGAGATCCTGCCTATATTGATTCAACTGTCATTGACGGTGATGCAAACGATGTGGTTGCGAAATTCAACAGTCGTGAAAATATGAATATGCGACTGATTGGATTTACTATATGTAACGGCAGCTATATTGAGGGAGGTGGAATATATTGCTTCAATTCATCTCCAACCATCAGCTATTGCGTCATCTATGACAATCAGGCAGAAAATGGCGGCGGAGGCGTCTTTTGCTATAATTCTTTCCCAAATTTCTATAATTGTACAATTGTCGATAACACAACAGAGCGTGGCGGAGGTCTATTCCTGTGGTCCAGCTCAAATGTTCATCTCGTGAATACTATCATACGAGGCAATGAACCAAATGAGATATATTTCGGATCAGACCTCGACCAAAGTTATCTTTATGTTGATTATTCTGATATTGAGGGCGGCGAGGATGATATTGCCCAGAACGGAAATGGTTACGTTAATTGGGATGAGAGCAATATCGATGAAGATCCCCGCTTTGCCGATGAGGATAATCACGACTACAGATTGACACGAAACAGCCCCTGCATCGATACCGGAGATCCTCGTACACTGGAAGATATTGATCACACAAGGGCTGATATGGGAGCGCTGTGTTTCTGTGAAAACCTAAATCCAATCCTTTTAGAGTCAGGTTGGAATTTGATTTCATCCTATGTTGAACCTCCCGATGACGATATGTGGGAGATCTGGTCATATCATTTGGAGCAAGGCTATCTCGCTATGGTGAAGGATCATCTGGGGCAGTTCCTGTGGGTGGAGTTTAACTATAATAACATCCCCGGCTGGGACGTAAGATACGGTTATCAAGTTAAAATGAATACCGCGAGTAGGCTATACATAGCTGGAGAGCCTCTGCGAGCTGATCATCCGATTGATTTACCGGCAGGATGGTCAATAGCGGCGTACTATCCTGAGCAGGAGGTTGCCGTTCAGGAAGCGTTATCAAATATTGAAGATCATCTAATTCTCGCAAAGGACGTCAAAGGCAATTTCTACACTCCCGAATATGAATTCTCAAGTATGGAAACCCTACGAAGAGGTCAGGGTTATCAAATCAATGTAAATGAAGCAGTTGAGTTGGTTTGGAATGTGCCTGATGATCGGGCAGCGTCTGCTGATTATTCCCTTAAGAAGCGAGCTATTCCGGTTCATTTTTCATCAGTGACTCCTACAGGCTGTAATATGAGTATATTAATTCTCAATACTGGAGATTCTTACGAGGTTGGAGTCTTTACGAAGAACGGAATATGTGTAGGCGCTGGTGTCGTTACTGATGACGAACCTTGTGGGATTGCAATCTGGGGTGACGATCCGACGACTGATGAAACTGACGGAGCTTTGGAAAACGATCAGCTATCATTCCGCTGCTGGAATGGTTCTGCTGAATCGGAGCTTCAGACGGAATGGATTGAAGGCAATGGAACTTATCTAACCGATGGTTTTGCTGTGGTTTCGACCGATGCAATTAGTACGGCTTTGCCTTTGACTTATGGTTTGGAAGGAGCTTATCCCAATCCTTTCAATCCGGTTACAACGATATCATATCAGTTACCAAAGATGGCTCAGGTAACGATTAGGATTTATGATATTCAGGGACGGGAAATTACGACTTTGGTGGATCGAGAAGTCAAAGCCGGTTTCCACCGTGCAGTCTGGAATGGGATGGAAATGGCTTCGGGGTTGTATATATGCAGGATGGAAACGGGAGGGTTTTGTCAATCGAGGAAAATAATACTGATAAAATGAGAGGGCAAATTTCGGCGCAGTCTTCGGCAAAGAATCCGGGTAGGCAAAATTATCGTCACATCGTCACAGAATCGGCGGAAAGCCTTATCCAGTAAGGGTTAGAGGGTGTGACGGAAATGTGACGGAACGTGACGGAACGGTGACGAATTAGGAATTACGAATTACGAATTACATATTATAGTAACGAGTTACAGGTTTACTCACAGCCTACATGAAAGAAAAGTGATGCACCGACCTTAATCGGTTTTATATTGGGTAAAAGCAATTTATCCATAAACCATCAAAAGGGGTGCATCAAATGGAATATATAGGATTAGATGTTCATAAGCAATATACAAC
>JAIPJL010000093.1 GCA_021734165.1 bacterium
CGGTAAAGCGGCAAAATGGCTTCAAAAAAACGCCTATGTTATCGAAGATGTAGGTAATGCTGATCGACAGGATCATAAGTTAACATCCGTTGTTGACAGAAGTGGTAACCTGACGGCAGCGAGAGAGCTTGCTTCATTGTTAGGTGTGAGTGAAGATCGTATTTCACGACAAGGTTCAGGACCTAAACCCAAGGTCGATTTAACATTAATCGTTGGTAAAGACTGTAAACGGCTCCCTATTGGCAGATAAAAAAATAAAACAACTTACCCCTCGCACCGCTGCGAAAAGAGCAGCGATTCATGCGTTTGAGAAACAGGCTATTGACATCGTAGTTCTTGATCTGCGTCAAGTAACCGATTTCACTGACTATTTTGTAATCTGTTCCGGCGCCGTCGATGTACACGTAAAAGCAATATACAACCATATCGAAGATCATTTACGTAAGATTGGATGGAAACCAAGACACGTTGAGGGAACAGAGAACAGCCGCTGGATATTAATGGATTATATAGATATTATTGTGAATATTTTCCAACCTGACGCACGTGGCTATTATTCGCTGGAGCGTCTTTGGGGTGACGCCAAACAGGTGAAGATCAAGGAACTTGAAAAGTGAGCGTCAGGTCGATTGAAGACAGGATTAAAGATGAGTTGACCGCTCTTTGCATGGGTATTGGAATATCGGATCCGCAGGTCTTGCTTGAGATACCACGTCAGAAGGGTCATGGTGAGTACTCCTGTAATGTGGCAATGAGATCAGCCAAACAGGCTGGGATGATACCACGCGATCTCGCTGATCAACTTGCTGCTGATTTTCCAACTTCTTCAGACGGAGTGAAGGCTGTCGAAGTCGCCGGACCGGGCTTCCTGAATTTTATACTCTCTAAGGTTTACTTTCACAACCTGTTGAAGGAAATTGCGAGTGATACTTTAAGTTTTGCTTCCTCGGATGAAGGTCATGGTAAACGCTGGATATTTGAATTCGTCAGCGCCAATCCGACAGGACCTCTGAATGTTGTCAGCGCCAGGGCTGCCTCGATAGGGGATACGCTGGTTAAAGTGTTCAGGAAACGAGGATACGATGCGAGAAGCGAGTACTATGTGAATGATCGCGGGAATCAGATAAAACTTCTTGGAGCATCCGTTCGAGCGATTTTCGATAAAACTGAAATCCCTGAAAATGGGTATCATGGTGAATACCTGAAAGGTATTGCAACTCAAATAAGTGACGCTGATCTGCAGGAGAATAATGTCGTTGCAGGACAGAAAGTTGCTACGATGCTTTTAGATATTAATAAAGAGCTATTGGATGTATTTGGTGTCGGGTTTAACAATTGGTTTACAGAGAGTAGTTTGTATAAAGAAAGTAAACCTGAAGATGTGATTAATATGTTGACTCAGAGTGAGTTAGTATATGAAAAGAGCGATGCTTTGTTCTTTAAGGCTTCTGAATATGGTGATAATGAGGATAGAGTTCTGAGGAAATCTGATGGTGACTTCACTTACATTGTTCCCGACATAGCCTATCATCTTGACAAACGTGAGCGTGGATTTGACAAAGCTGTGACACTGCTTGGTCCGGATCATCATGGACAAAGCATCAGCATGAAAGCTGCCATGAAGGCGCTGGGACTTCCTGATGACTTTTACCATCCTATCATTGTTCAACAGGTCAACCTTAAGCGAGATGGCAAGGAAGTTAAGATGTCGAAGCGTGCCGGTGTTGGGATCATGATGGATGAATTGATCGAAGAAGTTGGCGTCGATGCGGCGCGGTTCTTCTTTCTGATGCGGAGTATATCCAGTCATCTTGATTTCGACATGGATGTCGCAAAACAGCATACCGATGAAAACCCAGTTTATTACGTGCAGTACGCTCATGCCCGGATTAACCAGATATTCAAAATGGCGGAATCAAGAGGGATTGAATTGGATATCGATACTGACTTGGGTATTCTTTCGACTGAGGAGGAGCTTGATTTACTAAGAACTATGACGCGTTTTCCCTGGACGCTGGGAGCGATTGTCCGCGCCATTGATCCGCATCTTTTAACTACTTATCTTATTGAATTGGCGCGCAGTTTTCATTATTTCTATGCAAAGCAGAGAGTTGTAGGTGATGAAGTTGAGCTTAGTAAAGCAAGATTAGTACTTTGTAAGGGTGTTGCCAATATTCTGAAAGAAGGATTGAATCTTATGGGCGTCAGCGCACCCGAAGTGATGTAGATAGCAATACAAAAGTCTAAAGCAAAAAAAAGCCCTATTTAAGGAATATAATTGCATTACAAACAAGAATTAACGGCAGTCGGTTCGGCTGCGCTCGATACTATTGAGACGCCTCACGGTAAAGTTGAAGACGTACTCGGAGGATCTGTGTTTTATATTGGCGCTGCAGCCGGTTTATTTGCGCCTACTAATATCGTTGCCGTTGTCGGCGATGATTTTCCCTTTGATGAGATTGAGTTTCTGCGTGAAAGAAATGTCAATTTCGACGGACTGGAAACCGCAATGGGGGATACATTCCGTTGGTCGGGACGTTACCATAAAAACATGAATATCAGGGATACACTCAGCACAGAGCTTGGTGTATTTGCCGGATTTGAGCCTAAACTGCCATTTGGTGCTGCTGAGGCTAAATATCTGCTTCTTGCTAATATCCATCCCGAATTACAGCTTGACGTTCTTGAGCAGATGGAAGAGCCCCGACTTGTGGCATTTGACACCATGAATCTCTGGATTGAAACTGCCAGAGAACAAGTTCTGGAGTTGATAAAGAAGGTTGATCTAGTTATAATTAATGATGAAGAGATTACCCTTCTGACTGGTGAAATATCACCATTTGCGGGTGCATCTAAAATAATCAAAATGGGTCCTCGTTATGTAGTTGTTAAGAAGGGTGAGCATGGCTCGGTTTTAATCAGCAGGGATGATCCGCCTTTTTTGTGTCCTGCCTTTCCTCTCGCCGAAGCAAAAGATCCAACGGGCGCAGGGGATACTTTCGCAGGCGCTATGATGGGTTACCTTGCAGCGACTGATGATCTTGGAGATTTTAATATGAGACGTTCGATAATCTATGGTACAATTACCGCTTCTTTTACAGTTGAAGACTTCAGTATTGAAAGACTGAAACAGATTACAAGTGATGATATAGAAGAGAGGGTTAGAGTTTTCAGAACGATGGTTGAATTTTAAAAACATTTTGGTATTAAGAGTAATTGATAATTTTAGGTTTCATATATACACTTACAAGAGATAAATCACTATGAATAAGCAAAATCATTTGGAGATTCTACCACCGCGAAGATCAATTATCTGGGACGATAACCATATCAGGTTTATTGATCAGAGACTTTTGCCGAAAGAATATAGGATTATCGAAACTGATGATTGGCAGGTTGTTGCTGAAGCAATCAAAGGTCTGGGATTAAGAGGGGCTCCTTTACTCGGTGTGGCGGTAGCCCTTGCTGTTGCTGCAACCGCTGTGAAAACATCCGGCTCTTCTGACAAAATTACAACTGCTATTGATGGACTTCGCAAAACCCGTCCAACAGCACAGAATCTGTTCTGGGCATTGGATCGAATGAGTAAAATTGTTGAAGAAGCAATAAATACTAAGCTCGATCAATCTTTACTTACTCAATCTATTGTTAATGAAGCCCTCGAAATACTTGAGGATGACCGTAATTGTTGCTCTTATATTGGCGGTAACGCTCAAAGTCTGATCAAGGATAATGCGCGTATTCTCACAATATGCAATACCGGTTTCCTTGCAACTGCAGGTGACGGGACTGCCTTATCAGCGGTTTATAGAGCGCATGATGACGGTAAGAACATTCATGTTTATGCCTGCGAAACTCGTCCATTGCTGCAGGGCGCCAGGCTGACAGCTTGGGAATTAAAACAGGCAGGAATTCCATTTACTTTAATTGTCGATTCTGCTGCTGCGAGTCTGGCGGCTAAAGGAGAATTCGATATTTGTATCATCGGAGCTGATCGAATTGCAGCCAATGGTGATACGGTGAATAAAATCGGCAGTTATCAGCTTGCCCTGGCATGTGAAGCGCATAACATACCTTTTTATGTGGCAGCGCCAACTTCAACAATTGATTTTAAATGTATGAACGGTGATTATATTCCGATTGAGGAACGTCCCGCTGAGGAAGTTTTTAATATACGTAGAGAAATAATTACACCTGAGGGAATTAACATCAGGAATCCTGCTTTTGATTTAGTAACTGCTGATCTGATTTCGGGGATAATTACCGAAAATGGAGTTGAAAAACCTTTATTTATGTAATTATCAGTAGAATCCTCGCACTGAAATCACTATATTTATGAGAATCTGTTGTAATTTAAAAAGATCAAATTTTGAAAGTAAAAACACTGGAGGAGACAGTGAAAACAATAAAAGTACTAATTGCAGTCTTTTTGTGCATGTTTGTATTGCTGGGTTGCGTTTCACCCGAATTACGAACAGCACGTATTGCTGTGAACGAGAAAGACTGGAACAGGGCATTAAAAGCTCTTGATAGCGAGATAGAACGTAATCCTGCCAATGCGGAGGCTTATTATACAAGAGGTCTTTGTTACGAAAAGATGTCTGACTTGGTAAATATGTCCCTTAACTATGAAAAATCACTGGAAATTTCAGATCAATTCAAGGATAAAATTGATAAAAGCCGTAAACGTCTGGTAATCAGATATCAAAACAGTTCCATAATAAGCTGGGATGTGGCAAAATCGATGAAAGCTTATGGTGAGAAAGGGGGAGCCGAAGCTATTCTGTCTCGTGCATTAGAATATCTTTCAGTAGAATTGGACGGTTATTTTAATGGAATTATCCAGGAAGTCGAAGCGAAGTATGGTGAGGGAGTTGCTGAAAGTGTTAAATCTGAGTTGGAAAAAGCAAATATTCTAACCTCCACAAAACAACTGATGGAAAACGTCAGATCTGTCAGAGATCAGGAAAATGCTGTGGCTCTTTTACTCGGATACTTTGCAGATTGGGCTCAGGCGCTGAAAGATGGAACTAAAAAGTTAGGAATGTTGGGTGAAGATGATGAAAAAGAAGTCGAATCAACGATCAACCGTCTTAGAGAAGCAAAAATACAAGCGGAAAAAGAGTGGAAGGCGGAAGGTGGATTTGAACTTCTAAATGAAATTAACAAAGTTACCGGTATTTTTTCTGCTGAATTCAGCGTTGGAACATCCTCCGGAAACGGTGAAACTCAAGAGGAAATCGTTAATTTGAGCGAATATCAGAAAATGTGGGACCTTGCTGCAAAAGGAATAACAGACGCATCTCAGGTTTACCGCAATTCATTATCAAGTCTTGACACTGCAATCATTATTGATCCACATAATAAAGATCTTTACATCAGAGCTTCCGTAATTGCCAGCGACGGTGGACTGTCCGATGAAGCTATAAAATACTCTCAACAAGCTATTGATCTTGAAACTGAAGGCAACAATGATCCTGCAATGAGAGCGATTCAAATGCAGGCTTACAGGCAGAAAGGTGATAACGAAGCGGTAATTAAATGGGCAAAGGAAACAATGAGAGTGGTTGATGTTGATAATGACGTTCAAAACCTATACTTGCAAGCCTTCGATGAATTGATCAATGCCTACGAATCGCTGGGTGAAACAGAACTTGCGGCTCAGACTACTCAAGAAACATTGGCAATGTTTCCGAATAATTTAGTTTTAAAAAAGAATCTGGCGATATTTATGGTTAGACGTAAGGATTATGACGAAGCAATGAATATTTATGAGGATGTTCTTAAACAGGAACCTGACGATATCGATGCGAATCTTACTATAGGCACGATTTTCTGTAACAGAGGAAAATATACGGAAGCAATTCCATATCTGATAAAGGCGCATGAAGTTGATCCTGATAATGTTGCGGCAGTCACTAATTTAATGTCAGCATATTACAACACTGACCAGGTAGCTGACGGTAATGTGATGCGTGACAAGTTAAAAGCTCTTACCGGTGGAGAATAGACCTTCTGAATGACTTCGTTTAGAGGAAATATTTTACAGAAAAAGCCTTATCCTGATGATGAGACGGGGCTTAAGGACTACATCTTGTCCCTACGCGGAAAACCTGAACACATAGCCTTTATCATGGATGGTAACGGCAGATGGGCTCACCAAAGAGCGCTGCCACGTATTGCTGGACATCATCAGGGCGTCAAAACGGTTCGCAGGATGGTTGAAGCCGGTCCTGAAATCGGCGTCAAAGTTATGACTTTCTATACCTTCTCGGCGGAAAACTGGAAGCGTCCCAAACAAGAAGTTTCAGCGTTGATGGAGCTACTGCTCAATTCCATCAATCAGGAGTTAGAGGATCTCAAACGTAACGAGGTTTCCTTGAGAGTAATTGGCAATCTTGACGCTCTGCCTCAAGGACCTCGTGAAGCTTTAAAAAAAGCTATTATAGAAACAGCGGACAATAAAAGGTTAGTCTTAGTTCTGGCGATCAGTTATTCCGGAAGGAGCGATATTGTTAATGCTGTTAACAATATAATTGCATCTAAAGTAAATAAAATTGATGAAGAAAGTTTTGCTGCATACTTAAGTACTGCCGGTTTGCCTCACCCGGATCTATTAATCAGAACATCAGGTGAATATCGGCTTAGTAATTTCCTGCTTTATGAAGTTGCTTATAGCGAGATATTGGTATCAAAGAAGTTTTGGCCAGATTTTTCGCTGTATGATTTATATGAAGCAGTTGCAATCTATCTTAATCGCGAGCGAAGGTTTGGACTTACTAGTGAGCAGGTGTCAAAATGATTAATCTGCAGAGCAATTCTAATCAAAATAAAGTAACGAATCCATTAGACGAGTTACGTTCCCGTGTTGAATCTATCCTTGGTGTTGATCGATGGGTATGGGATGGAAAGTACCCAGCTGTTACTCCTTTTAATTCTGATGAGGTTTCCAGGCTTTTAAAAGGACATCCTGGAATGATTATGGTTGTTGGAAACGGATCAAGCTTCCCTGATGAATTTTTTCCTGGTGGAGATGTGCTTGTGCTGCTGACAAGTTTTATAAAATCAGAATTCAGTGTTTCAGATATAGATCAAACACTTATTGTCAGCGCAGGATGGCCAGTTGAGGAGGTTAACCGAAAATTAGAAGATGCGGGTTTTATTATTCCCTCTCTTGCTGGTTTCAACTATGGGACTATTGGAGGACGCCTGGCAAGTGTTTCGTCTCATCCAATACTTAATAATGGTGATGGATGGATACAGTCTCTTCTTGGGCTTGAAGTTGTGCTTCCAGGAGGTGAAGTTATTGAATTCGGAGGACAATGCATTAAAGATGTAGCGGGTTATGATTTAAAGCACTTTTTTACAGGCAGTCATGGAGCAATAGGTGTTATAACACAAGCTATTTTTAGATGTCTGCCAAAGAATTCTTTTAACAGGGAGATAGAATCAGACAGAGAAAACCTGCCTGTAAGTGAGTTTGATCCACATTGGCGTAAAATATTCGATCCTTTTGGTCGAATGCAAGCCGGTATCTGAAAACATATCCGGGTATGAAAGCCCGTCAAAAAAAGATAATCGCTTTTCTGGCAATCTTGATTATTCTAATCAGCAGTGTGTTGATTTGGTATATCATTGAAGGCAGAGAGCTTGCTCACAAGACTTTAAGTAATTACCTGCAAACCCGCCTTAATAACACGTTAGAAATCCAGTCATTTTCCGTAAGTTTCAACGGAATTTCTGTTAAAAAAGTATATCTCGAACTGACACCTCAAATGACTCTGACTCTTCAGGAAGTATTTATCAGACTGTCAGTTTTCAGGCTGCTGTCGAGTGGTCTTGAGATGTCTGGCGCCGTTAAGGAAATCTCTCTTTTTTCACCGTTATTAAGCATATCAGAAAGAGTAGAAACTGATTCCAAGTCGGGAAGGTTCAACTATCGTCCTTATCCACTGAAACCTTTTTCCGAACTAAAATTTATCAGACGAATAACAATTCATAATGCAGGCGTTTCTGCCGGTGAGAACAATATTATACTGGCAGACTCTATACATGGTCGTTTTGACCTTACCGATATCACTAATGTAAATCTGTCAATGATAGGTGGAATTAATGCAATTCCAAATGCCCGTGTCGAAGTTGATGGTACACTAAATCTCAAAGAAGGTAGTTTTCTTCTTGTTTCAAAAGCAATTACAGATGATATAAGCAGTTGGAAGCTTAAGGACGAAGATGATAGAATGAAGATCGAAGGTGGATCTGCAAGAGTTGTTTTAGAAGCAAGAGGATCTGATGTTCTTCGTATAAGTGGTGTTGTAGAAACTGATAGTTTAGCATTTTCTGTCGGTGATCGAATTCAGGTTAGAAACGGTTTTATAAGGGGAGAGCTTTTTGGCTCTTCACTCGGAATGCAGGGAATATTTAAGCTAAACAATGTAGAACTTCCCTTTACCGCTGATATTCCGGATATCTTGAAACTTAAATGGAAAACTGAAATAGCTGCCGCCGACGTCGATCTGTCAAAGCTTGACAATAAATTATCCGGCTTGCCAAAGATCAGTGGATTCTTTAACCTTAATAGCGTTTTTAATGGACAAGGCAGTATTTGGTATGGTTTAATCTCTGCAAATAGCAGCAATCTTTTAGTTGAGGAAACTGAGATTGATGATATTGATTTTCAAGCGTTAATAGACTCGGTTGGTTTGGAAGTAAATAATCTGAATGCAGTAGTATATGGTGGTGAATTGTCGTCAAAAGGAATGTTGAGTTTCAAAGATGATGGTTCAATGGTCGATGTTATTTTCAATCGTGAGTGGATTGGTGAAGAAGCAAAAACGGTTTTCAACGATGATTCCCTAAGGCTTGAGCTTAACGGAAGATTTGAACAATCTAAGCGTAAATGGAGTGGAAAAGGCAGAGGAAAACTGATTGAAGGTAATGGTAGTGAATTACTCACTGGTACACTGAAATTGGAGAATAGAAGACTATCATCACAAATAATTTCTCCGGACGAAGAGGGTTGGTTAGGACTGTCTGTAAGTCGTGAATCAGGTTTATTTAATTATCAACTTTCCACACATGAACCTCAATATGCATTGAAAAGAGTTCTTAATCAGAAATTCCTACCTAAGTTCCTGCATGATTATTCTATAAACTTCGACCTTGATGGTAATGGCAAACAATTTAAAATTGATCTTAGATGGGAATATAAAGATGGGATAAGAGGAGGATTATATCAGGCGGATGTTTATAAACAAAGTGACAGATGGAAATCAGCAGGAACGATTCGACTTTTACTTGACAATGGAAGTACTTTGAAAGGCTGGTCGGAATTAGATCTAAGCGATAATTATCTGTTCATAAAAGATATCGCTCTAAATGATGACAATGATAAGCAAATATTGATGGGAAGTATAGAATATTCTCCTATTGAAAGTAAAACGTTTGAAACGAACATTATCACTCATGAATTGCCTGCTGCATCTCTGATACGTTTTATAAAGCCGGATTTTGCGGTAGGTTGCAACAGCGCTGTTGATATTAATATTGAAGGTACAAACGATAGTCTTACTTGGCGCAGTAAGTTATTTTTAAACTATTCCGATGGACTAAGATTATCAGGTGGTATTGATGGCTCTTTTATAAAGCAAAATCTTTCTTTTGATAAATTCGAGTTAGTAAATGAATTTGAATCTAAGGATATATTCACGTTTGAAGGAGAAGTCGATCTTGGTGAAGATAGCCTGAAATCTGTGGTGATCAGGGCAGTGGATTTCCCAATTGGCAGAATATTGGACATAATTAATACTGATATTTCAAAGAGAATAGATGGAAGATTAAACGGACGTATTGAGATGGAAGGTTCATTAAAACACCCGGAAATCACCTCTGATGTACGTTTGTCGAATGCTGTTATTCAAGGCAATTCCAGCTATTGGATGAATTTACGGAGTGTTACTAAGGACAATTTGTATATTTTAGAACAACTTGATCTCGGAAGGGATGTCCTGAAATTGATAAATGTTACTGGTAATATTGATCGTTATGATACCACATACGACTTAAGGCTTAATGCGGACGATGTCGATATTTCCGCTGTGATTCAATTACTGTCAGGAAAACCAGGTCCACTCACTGGAAAAAGTAATATCAGTATACGCCTGAGAAATGATGACTTTGAGAGGGTTTTAAGAACTAATCTGATGGTGTATTCAGGACAAATTACTCCGATATTACTTAATTTTGACACACTGACAAGTAATTTTGATATAACTAATTTTGGAAAGGACTCAACTCTTCTAACACTGAACAATCTTGATTTGGATATGGACGATTCAAAGGGTTATTTCAGTGGTACTATCGGTCTTCAGAAAAATGGTAAAATTAATGTTAATGGCGATCTGAAAGGTAATCTGTTAGGTTTACTTCCCAGGATTGATAAATTCTTCTCTCGTACAAGTGGATATGGTGAGATTGACTGTAAAATAGGTGGAGATATTTTAAATCCACGAATTATGAATGCTCGCTTAAAGCTCACTGAAGGTTCTATGCGGTTGAATGATGTTGTGGAAAGGATCGATAACTTAAACGTTGATATTGAACTTGACAGCGCTGGGCAGGTCACATTTCAACAATTTAGTGGAAAAGGAAATGGTACTCCATTTACTTTTACAAATCGTCGTCATTTGGACTTGGAGCAACCAATTATTATTGGTGATTATAATTTTGGAATTTTAGGATTTAGAACGAATAAAGAGGGAATTTTCGCGATTATTCCATCCTTTATGCGAGATGAGTGGGGTGGTAATATAAGATTTTCCGGTTTTAATGAAAAAGGTGATTTTGAGTTTCAAGGTCCAGCGGAGCATCCTATAGGTATTGGCGAGATCAGGCTTACAAATGCAACCTTCACTTATCCTTTTCTGACAACTGGTAAAAAATCTCCAAAAGCAGTAGTAGTTATTTTAGATGTGTTAAAAAGAATGAGGTGGGATGCTTATCTGATTCCCTGGCAGGGGTGTACATATTCACGAGAAGTCTCCGGATTAACTGGTGTAACCGATCTGAATAACGAGTTTTTAGATCTTGATCTTAAATTATATGCTGATTTAATGGTTGATGATAATCCTGAAGGTTTGCATTTTACCGGTTCGCTTGATGATACACTCAAGATTCGCGGTCAATTAACGTCCACAAGAGGAAAGGTTGAATATCTTGATCTTTCATTTGATGTCAATGAGCTTGGTGTTATTTTCAATCCGGTAGAGTTGCAGCCAATTTTTTACGGAGGAATGAGCACTGAAGTAATTGATTCATTGGGAATACATCATAGTATAAGGTGGGTGGTCAGAAAGAAAGCGGACGAACTGGATAGGGTTACAGGCACAACGCAATCTACAATACAGGATCGAGGAAGATGGAGTGAAATAACCTTGGTACTCGAAGATGATGATGGTAATTCACAGGAACAAATACTTGCTTTGCTTGGTTATAGCCCTGAAGGAATGCCGGGTAAACTCGCCGGACTCGGTAGTAAACTTGTTACTGATATAACTCCACTGCGCCGCTGGGAGAAAGATTTAGAGCGCCAGGTTGAAAGATGGCTCGGAGTTGACAGGGTGGATATTACATCGACTGTTGCCAGTAATATTGTCGAAAGACAGATCAGCAGACCTGACCGTGGTATTGATGGTGTAGAAGAGAATTACAGTTATTTAAGAACACTGGATCATTCGCGCGTGTCGGTAGGAAAGTATGTTTTCAAGGGTGTGTTTGTTAGTTATACAGGTTCATTACTAAGCGAAACGGATGTCTTTGATGTTACGAGACTTGGTATTGTACATGACTGGGATTTAATGCTGAGATTATATCAGATAGCTCCGAACCTCACTCTTAATTATCGCTACCAGTATGATAGCCTCTCACAAGATCAAGACAATAGAATCTTTCTAAGGTTTAGTTACATATTCAGTCTGCAGGATTTTATGAGAAAAGGTCTTTTTCGTAGATAGTTGCAGTACTTTGTTTTCATACGCTCTTTAAGACAGTTCGCTCTTGTTTCAGAGCAGTAAAATTTTTAACTTAACTCGATATGCAAAATAGAAGAATACACTTTTCAATATCTGTAATTCTGATGTTGTTAAATGTTACGGTTTTCGGACAATCAACGGAAAAACTAATTCTTTACGGATTGTCTGTAGAAGGTAACAAACGCACGGATACAGGTCTTATAACGGCAACCAGCGGTTTAGTGACGGGCGAACCTCTTACCGGTGAGATGGTTCAAAGCGCTATTCGTCAGCTTTGGCAATTGAATCTTTTTTCTGATATCAAGGTTATTGCGGAGAAACAGGAAGGCAGCGGTGTTTATCTGTTAATCAGAGTTGTTGAGTTTCCGAGACTTGAATTTATTGATATTGGCGGTGGGAAGAAAGTTGGAAAAGATGAGATCGAAGAAGCTGTTAATATAAATAAAGGACAGGTTTTACGACCCTCAGATGCAGTAGCAATTAAACGAAAACTACGCAGGTTATGTAACGAGAAAGGCTATCTATTAGCAGATATTAAAGTGCTGATCAATGATGGCTCATCTGACGGTCTATCCAGCCTTTATGTGCGGATCAGTGAAGGGAAAAAAGTCCGTATCAAGAAGATCACGTTTGATGGCAATGAAGCTTTCTCTGATAAGAAACTTCGTAAGCAATTCAAAGATACAAAACAGAAGTGGTGGATATTTCGTTCCGGTAAATTTGAACGCTCGAAGTTTGAGGAAGATCTTGATCTGATGCTGGCTTACTATAGAGATAACGGTTATAGAGATGCTCGGGTAGTCTCGGATTCGATCTGGTATTCGGAGAACTTGAAAAGGATGTTTGTTAACGTAACCGTTGCAGAAGGTGATAAACTGTATTTCGGGAAGATTAATTTCACCGGATCCGATCTTTTCAGTGAATATGAGCTTAGACAGCAGATGATGTTCAGACCGGGTGATGTTTTCAGTCAGAAGAAATATGATCAATCGATTCAAGACAGGTTAAGTACTAAGTTCTATGATCAGGGTTATATCTACACTCAAATCCAAGCTTCACTTACTCCGGCTGGTGGCGATACCTTAGATGTAAAAATCAATATCCAACCAGGCAATAAATTCAGTGTTAGAAAGATCAATATTGCCGGTAATACCAAAACCCGCGAAAAAGTGATTCGTCGAGAGTTTGTACTCAAACCTGGTGATACATTTGATGTAACAAAGCTCAGACGCTCGATCAGGGAAGTTGCTATTCTAAATTATTTTGCAGATATTAAACCTGATTTGGAAGATATTAGTGAAGATGAGGTAGATCTTTGGGTAAATGTCGAAGAGAAGCCAACCGATCAGGCAAATGTCTCCACAGGATACAGCGAGCAGGATGGATTGATTGGTTCGTTGGGATTTTCAGCGCCTAACCTATTTGGAACAGGGCAACAGGCGAGTTTTGATTGGAGCTTCGGCACAAGTTATAATTCTTTTTCGGTGAGTTATAGTGAACCTTGGTTCAGGGATACCGAAACTCTGGTGGGTGTTTCTTTCTATCACCTGAAAAGACGCTGGTCGGAAGGATTTACTGAACGAAGTATAGGTGGTTCGGTTAGACTTGGGCGACGTCTGTATTGGCCTGACGATTATTTCAGAGGGGATTGGATATATCAGATAGCGCGTTCCAAGTATAGTGACATTGATTCATCTGCTGTAAGTTATATTGATCCAAACGTGCGAATTTCAAGCTCAATCACACAAATATTCGCCAGAGACAGTCGTGATTTTGCAGAATTCCCAACGCAAGGTTCGGTAGTTAGTCTTTCCAGCAAACTTGCAGGAGGCCCACTACTTGGCAATGATGAATACCATAAGCATATCTTCTCGGTTGATTGGTACTCTCCAATTTTTCCGAAACTGGTTATTTACAATCATTTTCAATATGGCTTTATGGCAAGTTTGACTGGTGATTCATTAGATATTCAATATTCCGATAAGTTCTATATGGGTGGAAGCGGGCTTGCTTACGGAACACCTCTGAGAGGATATAACGAGCAGACAGTTGGTCCGGTTGGCAGCGGTAGGAGCGCAGAGGGTGGCAGATCACAGATGAAACTATCAACAGAATTAAGACTGCAAATAGTTAATAATCCTACAATTTATGGACTCCTGTTTGCAGAGGCAGGAAGAACATGGTTGAATATTAACAGAACTGATCCTTTTGATTTAAATCGATCAGTGGGTTTTGGTATCAGGTTATTTATGCCAATGATTGGAATGATTGGTCTTGACTTTGGTTATGGACTCGATCCCGATTTCCGGGGTAGAGTACCGGGCTGGACGCCTCAATTCCAGTTTGGCAGATCTTTTTAATTTGGAGGTTTGATGAAGAAACTTATACTTTTCATAATAATTACAATAGCATCAACTGGTTGGATTTACGCACAGCCGATGCAAGGTCCTGTTTTACCATCAAGTGATCTGAAGATTGGTATGGTCAATTCAGAGATGGTTCTTCAGAGTTATCCTGAATTCAGTCGAGCTGAAAAGCAACTTGAACGCGAAGCGCAAACCTGGCGTTCTGACCGCGCCGGCTGGGAAGCGGATATGGAGAGAATTGGGGTGGAGATTACTGAATTAGAAGGTAGGCTTATTGCCGGTCAGAATACATTTACTCCTAAAAAGAAATCTGATATGCAACGTCAGATCGATTCTCTTAAAATAGACTACCAGGAGAGAATAAACCAGCAGATGGCAATGGAACAGGAACGTCTTCAAACGCGGCGAGCTGAACTGCTGACAGGTGTTCTTGAAATTGTCAATGAGTCGATCGAGGAGATTGGTAAGGAAAATAATTTTGATTTCATCCTCGACGCCAGTAATGGCACCGTAGTCTATGCGAAAAATCCGGAAGACATAACTGATCTTCTTTTGCGTCATTTGCAGGATAAGTAAGAACAGAACTTAAGAAAAGTAATCTTAAATAATTAGCGATACTTATCAAACATGATTAAAAAAAACAGTGCAACAGCATTCATTATCTGCTTTTTTATTTCATTAA
>JAIPJL010000005.1 GCA_021734165.1 bacterium
CAGGCTCATCATCGACGAGTAGCGGAAGCTTTCCCTGGTCAAAGTCGGGACTGCGTATAGGATACGTTCGTTCAGATGTGATCTCGCAACAATACCGCGATTATCAGGATGCAGATAACGCTCTTCAATCTGAAAACAGGAAATGGCTTAGAGAAGTGGAAGATATGGAGAAAGATATTGCTGAAAAAAGTAATGATCTTGAAGAGCTTAGCCTAATTCTTAGTAGTGATCAGAAAAAACAATTAGAGAACGATCTAATTGAAGCACGTAAATCCTTGCAGCGTTTCAGACATGAAACATGGTACGATGAAAATAGTCAATATGTGAAGTATCGAAAAGAAATAATGGAACCAATTGATTCAAGAGTGAACGATGCTATCTGGAAAGTTGCTGAACGCGAGGAATTAGATATGGTTTTTGATACTATATCAGGTAATATAGTTTATGTAAAACCGGAATTTGATATTACCGATAAAGTATTGGAAGAATTGCAGGAGTAAATTTTTTGTGGGAACTGAGAAATCAGTAAAAACGGAGATTTTTTGTGAACGCTGAATCAATTACTACCGGAGACTTGGCTGAACGATTATCTTGTGATATCGAGGGTGATCAATTTCTCATGCTTAAAGGCATTGCCACAATTGAAGAAGCCGAGCCTGATCAACTGACATTTCTTGCAAATCCCCGCTACAGGAAACAACTTACCTCATGCAGAGCAGGCGCTATTATTATCTCTTCCGATATGGAAGCATCTCCTGACATAGTTAAAATAATATCTAAAGAACCTTATAAAGATTTTCGGCGTGCGCTGGAAATTTTTTATCCTGTTGTTGATGCGGATATTCCTGCTGGAATAAATCCTGGCACTCAAATTCATAAAACTGCCATAGTTGGTGGAAATGCAAGAATAGGCGCTTTTGTTGGAATTTCAGCCGGAGTTACCATCGGTGAAAATTGTACTATATACAACGGCGCTTATATAGGGCAAAATGTTGAAATAGGTTCCGGTTGTATTATTGGTTTTAATGCTGTTATTCGTAGTGATATTCAACTTGGCAATCGAGTCACAATTGGTGACGGTACAATAGTAGGTTTTGACGGATTTGGTTATACACCTGATCAGGGAGAATATTTTAAAATCCCTCAGGTTGGGACTGTTGTAATCGAAGATGATGTCGAAATTGGCGCTAATTGCTGTATTGATAGAGCTTCAATAGGTGTAACGCGTATCGGACGAGGTAGCAAACTGGATAATCTTATTCAGGTAGCTCACGGTGTTAAAATCGGAACAAATACTGTCATCGCCGCTCAAACCGGAATATCCGGCTCGACGACTATAGGATCGGGTGTAATTATGGGTGGACAGGTTGGAGTTGCCGGACATATAAAAGTCGGTGATGGAATGATAGTGGGCGCTCAGTCTGGCGTGACAAAATCAGTTGACATCAAAGGAGTTATATCCGGCTATCCGGCAAGACAGCATTCAGTATCACTTAGAAGAGATGCAAGTATCAGTCAGATTACGAAACTTATGAAAAGGATTAGTGAACTTGAAGCTAAAGTTGAAGGTTTATTAATGGAATTGGAGGAATAATTTAAAACTGATGGAAAAACTTAAACAGCGAATAATTGATGAACAGGGTCTTGAGCGTACACTTGCCAGATTGGCACATGAAATCCTTGAAGCAAATCCTGGCACTGAGGGTTTGGCGCTAATTGGCATACGAACGCGTGGTGTTCCGCTTGCTGAACGCTTGGCGAAGCTCATTTCCACAATCGAGAACAGTGCAGATGTTCCGGTTGGCGTGCTTGATATTACGCTATATCGTGACGATTATTTAACTGCACGAAAGACTCCGCGTGTACAGGCGACAGAAATTCCGTTTGATATTTATAATCGAAACGTAGTGCTCATTGATGATGTGTTATTTACGGGACGTACAATCAGAGCTGCAATCGACGCAATCCTTGATTATGGACGACCAGCGCGTATTAAACTGGCGGTACTGATTGATCGTGGTCATCGCGAAATGCCTATCCAAGGTGATTTTATTGGGCGAAGACTTGTGACTTTGCCTGGTGAGGAGGTCAGAGTCAGATTACGCGAAGTTGATGGCAAGGATGAAGTTGTACTCGTTGAAATGCAGGCTGAATCTTCATATGAGGAAGATAGATGAACAAAATTCGCTTTAATCATCTGCTTGGCTTAGAAGGACTGAGCAGCGAGGTTATTACGGAAATTCTTGATTCGGCTGAAGCATTTCTGAAAGTTCTGAGCAGACCTATTCCGAGAGTACCATCATTAAGAGGTGTGACAGTAGCAAATCTGTTTTTCGAGTCTTCAACCAGGACGCGTATTTCATTTGAACTGGCAGAGAAAAGGCTTTCCGCTGATGTTGTCAACTTCACTGCAAGTTCATCAAGTATGAACAAAGGTGAGACAATACTTGACACAGCAAGAAATATTGAAGCAATGAAAGTCGATGTTGTTGTTATAAGACACTTTGCTCAAGGATCACCACATTTTCTTGCTGACAGAGTGAATGCAGCAGTTATTAATGCCGGTGACGGTTCTCACGAACACCCGACTCAGGCATTACTTGATATTATGACAATAAGACGCAAGACGGGAGATTTGAAAGGCTTAAAAGTACTCATTCTTGGAGATATAGCACACAGCAGAGTTGCTCGCTCAAATATCTATGGTCTTCTTACGATGGGTGTGAATGTAAAAATATGCGGTCCATCAACATTAATACCTCGCGAGATTGAGAGTATGGGTATCGAGGTAACGCATGATCTCGAAGAGGGACTTGACTGGTGTGATGTTGTCAATGTATTACGCATTCAGCTTGAACGACAGAATGAGGGTTTAATTCCGTCGCTTCGTGAGTATCAGCGCTCATTTGGATTAACCAGAAACCACCTTGAGCGAGTTGGCGGTGAGAAGATAATAATGCATCCGGGACCGATGAATAGAGGCGTCGAAATTGATTCCGATGTCGCTGACGGACCAGGTTCGGTAATACTTAGTCAGGTTACTCATGGTGTGGCGGTCAGAATGGCGGTTTTATACTTAATTTCAGGTCGGGAGCAGTCAATTGAATAAAATAAATACACAGACACAGCCACAGCCTCCAAAAGGCTGGCGTTCCTATTCCAGCGATAAGTTAGCGCTTCGTAATGTTTTGTTGATAGATCCGGCTCAGAATCTTAAGAAACGAGCGGATTTGATTATCGAAAACGGAATCATTCAGCAGATTGGTGAGATTACGGATGGTTGGGATGGGGAAATAATTGATGGAAGCAAACTGATTGCCTGTCCGGGTCTTTTCGATATGCACGTGCACCTGAGGGAACCTGGATATGAGCATAAAGAAACCATTTACAGTGGTTGTCATGCTGCAGCATCAGGTGGTTTCACTGGCGTAGCGCCTATGCCAAATACTGATCCGGCAATAGACAACCCTGGACTCGTGAATATATTACGTGAGAAAGCTGTGGGATTTCCGGTAGAAGTTCATCCCATTGCAGCAATTACTCTCGGCAGAAAGGGTAAGAATCTATCTGAGATCGGTGAGTTAGTCGATACGGGGGTAATGGTTTTCTCAGACGATGGTTCACCTATAGTGATTGCGGATCTTATGCGTCGGGCGCTTGAATATACTAATATGTTCGGAGCGACTATAAGTGAGCATAGCGAAGATGCTTCCTTAACCATGGGTGGAGTCATGCATGAAGGCGCAGTTTCAACAAGGTTAGGGCTGCCTGGCTGGCCTGGAATTGGTGAAGAGATTGCCATTGACCGCAATGTTCGTCTTGCTGAATTTACTGGCGGAAAGCTCCACATTGCCCACATTTCAACCGCTGCGTCATTGGAAATAATCAGGCGCGCTAAAAAGAATGGAATCAATGTAACAGCAGAAGTGACGCCTCATCATTTAACTCTAGATTGTAGTCTGCTTGATGGTTTCGATAGTAATTACAAGGTTAATCCACCTCTTCGCACTAAAGAAGATGTTATTGCTCTTCAGGAAGGTTTGGCGGATGGTTCAATCGATGTTATTGCGACCGATCATGCTCCGCACGCGCCTGATGAGAAAGAAGTTGAATTTATCAAGGCTCCCTTTGGCATGATCGGACTTGAGACAGCTCTTGGAATTATTCACTCAAAACTTGTATTAACCGGAAAGCTCACCATCGAAAGAATGATCGAAGCAATGACTTCCGCGCCAAGAAAAGTGATGGGATTAAGTGATGTGAGTATTAAAGCTGGCGAGACAGCTAATCTGACATTATTCAATCCTGATGAAAAATGGCGAGTGGATAGAGATTTGTTTAATTCCAAATCAAAAAATACTCCTTTCCATGGCATGGAATTAACCGGAAGAGCAGTCGGAGTGATCAATCGTGGATTGGTTTGGATTAAAGATGAGAAGTAAGTTATGAGTTACGAGTAGCGAGTTACGAGTGATGGGATTTGAGCACCGCAGAGGTGTGTTCTCACCCAGCGGAAGAAACTCTACTACAATGCAGGATGAGGACATCCTGCACCACTCTCAATGTCAACCAGATCTGTCCCTGCGTAGGCAGGGGAATGCTTGTCCTACTGTTAAATTAGATTTGGAATGATTAAGAAGAACATACGAAACTTCTGTATAATTGCACATATAGATCATGGAAAATCAACACTTGCTGACCGACTGCTTGAGGCTACTGGTCTAATTGCGTCTATAGGTGAAAGAACTCAGTTCCTTGATGATATGGATCTTGAGCGTGAGCGCGGGATTACGATTAAAGCGCATGCCATAACTATGAATCATAAAGCAGCGGATGGGATTGAGTATGTACTAAATCTTATTGATACTCCCGGACATGTTGATTTTAGCTATGAAGTATCTCGTTCACTTGCTGCATGTGAAGGGGCTATATTGCTTGTGGATGCTTCTCAGGGTGTTGAAGCGCAGACAATCGCTAACGTATATCTTGCTTTAGAGAATGATCTGACAATTATTCCGGCAATCAACAAGATTGATCTTGTCTCTGCGCAGCCCGATTTAGTACAACAGCAAATTATGGATTTAATTGGCTGTGAAGCAGATGAAGTCCTAAGAATCAGCGCCAGGCAGGGAATAGGGATCGATCAGGTTATAAATGCAGTAATAGATTTGATACCTCCACCAAAACCATATTCAGACAAATTTTCAAGCATTGAAGATGAACCACTCCAGGCATTAATATTTGATTCAATTTTTGATAATTACCGCGGGGCTATTCCCTATATAAAAGTTGTTAGTGGTGTATTAAAACCCGATCAGATGATATTTTTTCATTCAACCCGAAAAAAATATCAGGTTGATGAAGTAGGATTGCTGAGGCTTAAAAGAGAACCTCAAAAACAACTTGCAGCAGGTGAAGTTGGCTATATAATTCCGGGTTGTAAAGAGGTTGGAGAAACGCGCGTTGGCGATACAATCGGAGATGTTGAAAATCCATTACCCAAACCACTTTCTGGTTATCGTGAACCAAAACCGATGGTTTATGCAGGATTGTATCCAACTGACGCCGACGAATATGAAGATTTCCAGAATGCTCTCGCGAAGCTGAAGCTTAATGATGCATCGCTTCAGTATGAACCGGAAACTTCAGGCGCTTTGGGATTTGGATTCCGATGTGGTTTCCTCGGCTTGTTACATTTGGAGATCGTGCAGGAACGCCTTGAGCGAGAATACAATCTTGATCTGGTCTCAACCGTACCGAATGTTAAATATAGGATCGCATGCACTGATGACCAAATTCTGTATGTGGATAATCCTGTTCATTTACCATCACCAATGGCAATAAAAGAGGTTGAAGAACCAATTGTCAAGGCGCAGATTGTGACGCCGCCGGAATTTATCGGCGCCATAATGCAGCTTTCGATGGAGCGTCGTGGAATATACGAGAATACGGAATATCTAGACCCACAGCGCGCGGTACTCCATTTCAAGATGCCCTTAGCAGAAATTATTTATGATTTTTATGACAGATTAAAGTCCATGTCAAGGGGTTATGCATCGTTCGATTATGAACATACAGGCTGGGCTGTTACCAAAATGGTTCGTCTTGATATACTCTTAAATGGTGAGTTAATTGATGCGTTGTCGGTAATTGTACATGAGGATAAAGCCTATGCCTGGGGTCGTAGGGTTGTCGATAAGCTGGCTCAGATAATTCCCCGCCAGATGTTCGAGGTGGCAATTCAAGCGGCAATCAGTTCCCGGATTATTGCAAGAGCGACGGTCAGAGCACTCAGAAAGAACGTTCTTGCAAAGTGTTATGGTGGTGATATTACCCGCAAGCGAAAACTGCTTGAGAAGCAGAAAGAGGGTAAGAAACGAATGAAGATGTTAGGACACGTGGAAGTGCCACAGGAAGCGTTTATGGCTATACTGAAGTCGGATTAATAAAGATATTAGGTGCAATAGGAGCGCTGTTTCGTCCACACGTGACAGGAAACGAAGCCTATTCCTCAATACTTGGGAACATTTCCTTATGATTGACACTTTAACTGATAACTTAACTTAAATTTCTCAAAGCAGGTAAAATCCAAATTTCACAAAATAGGATTTAAAACGGAATCTACAAATAATAACAATCAAAAACCAGCGCCCCGAACATCATTTTATACATGTCTGAAGACATATCGCAAACGGTTATGGCTGTTGAGAAATAAAAACGGTTCAGGGGCGAGTTTAGTGCTTGCAATCTGGCTTGGAATTCTGTTCATTCCTGAAATGCTTTTAAGAGTATTTTTTCATCAGGAAGATAAACCGAAAAATGCTACTCGCGAATGGATAGAATTGATAGTCAGCATTGTTATTGTTGTGTTCTTTATTCGATTGACGGTTGTCGAAGCGTTCAGAATACCGACCGGCAGTATGGAAGACACCTTATTAGTCGGGGATTTTCTACTTGTAAACAAATTCGTTTATGGGGTGAGATCGCCGGACTGGGTAGGTATCCCCTTTACAAAAGCCGGATTTTTCATCCCTAATTTTCGTTTGCCAAGTATCAAGGAACCAAAGCAGAATGATGTTGTTGTATTCAGATATCCTCTTGATCCACACCTTTCATATATAAAAAGATGTGTTGCGACTGAAGGACAGACAGTTGAGATTCGAGATAAACAGGTTTTTGTTGATGGGATTCCTTTCGAGAATCCTCCTCGATCTAAGTTCGTAAGCGAAATCACCTATCCTAAAACTTACGTTGAAAGAGCTATTGTGCCTCGAAATATTCAAATGCGTAATCGCGATAATTTTGGCCCAATAACTGTTCCCAAAGGTCATTTATTCGTTATGGGTGATAATCGCGATAATTCTGCTGACAGCCGCTATTGGGGATTCCTGTCACGTGATTTGATAATCGGTAAAGCGCTGATTATATATTTTTCATGGGATCATCTATCCGCTTGGTTTAAATTAAATGAAAAGATTCGCTGGGGAAGAATCGGAAACCTCATACGATAGCTTAGTGCAACCTTACTAAAAATGCCATCCGAGTTGCAATTTAAGATCACTTGCATTAAATTTACAATTTCCCGTAATTTGTGAGTATTAAATTGAGTCAGAATAGAGAATCTGCTATTAAAGAGATCGAATGGCTGCGAGCGGAAATCAACCGACACGATCATCTCTATTATGTTCAGGCGTCACCTGAAATATCCGATCAGGAATATGATGCTTTAATGCGTAATCTCCAGAAATTGGAGACAGTCTGGCTTGATGTGATTCCGCCTGATTCCCCCACACAACGAGTTGGTGGAAAACCGATTGAAGGATTCACACAAATTCAGCATCAAGTACCGATGCTTTCTTTAAGTAATACTTACAATACGGAAGAACTGAATGATTTTGATCAACGTGTGAGGGAATTATATGGGCATGAACCGGAATATGTATGTGAATTAAAGATTGATGGTGTAGCTGTTTCGCTTTCTTACATAGATAGAAAGTTAGCTTTTGCGGTAACGCGCGGTGATGGACAGATAGGTGATGATATAACTAATAATGTCAGAACTATACGTTCAATACCGCTGTCTGTACCGGAGTTTATGCTATCCAATTTTACTGTTCGTGGTGAGATATATTATCCACGTGCTGAATTTGAGAAGATGAATCGAGATCGAGAACGAGATGGTCTTAAGCCGTTTATGAATCCACGCAATGGCGCCGCAGGAACTTTAAAGATGCTCGATCCACAGGAAGTTGCGAAAAGACCGCTTAGATTTTTTTCATATATGCTTCTAAGTGAAATACCAAATCTTACTCTTCATTCGGAAGCGCTTGATCTATTAAAAAAAGGAAATTTTCCGGTAAACAAAGAAGCCAATGTTTGTCAAGGGCTAAATGAAGTTATTGAATATATAAATATCTGGAGTGAGAAGCGTCGCAGCTTATCCTATGATACTGACGGTGTTGTGATAAAACTAAACGATCTGAAAGCCTGGGATAGGTTAGGCGCTACCGGAAAAAGCCCGCGCTGGGCGGTGGCTTATAAATTTACAACCGAACAGGTTGTGACGAAGCTGCTTGACGTAACCTGGCAGATTGGACGAACAGGCGCTGTTACGCCTGTAGCAGAGCTTGAACCGGTGTTATTACTTGGCACAGTAGTTAAACGAGCAACGCTTCACAATGAAGACGAGATCAGGCGGCTTGGGATACGAAAAGATGACTATGTGGAGATTGAAAAGGGTGGAGAGATTATTCCCAAGGTTCTGAGGTTTATTCCAGAAAAACGAACTGATGAAGCAGAGGAAATTGAGTTTCTTAAAACCTGCCCGGAATGTGGTACTGAGCTTATTCGTGATGAAAGTGAAGTTGTTCTTCGCTGTCCGAATTATGAATGTCCTGCTCAGGTAAAGGGACGTATCAGTCATTTCGCTTCACGCGGCGCTATGGATATTGACGGCTTAGGCGCTAAAACTGTTGAAATGCTTGTTGATGAAGAGCTTGTTAAGGATATTAGCGATCTTTATAAACTTGATTATGATAGAATAGCACAACTCGATGGGATGGGTGAGGTCTCAGCAGAAAAACTACGCAAAGGTATTGAAGCGTCAAAAAACAGATCTTTTGAACGGTTATTATTCGGATTGGGTATTCGTCACGTTGGTATCAGCGTTGCGCGTGTTCTATCACAAAATTATAATGACCTGGATTCTTTGATTAATACAGATGTTCAGCAACTACAAATGATCCCAGAAGTTGGTGAAACAATTGCAGAATCTGTAAAAAAGTACTTTGGCTCAGATACCAACCAAAGACTTATTGAGAGACTTAAACAGGCAGGTTTGATTAGCGAGGTAGTTAAAAGGAAAGAGACGCCTCAGACATTAAAAGATAAGACTTTTGTATTAACAGGCGCTCTATCAGGATACACTCGTGACAGCGCTACTGATGCAATTCGGGCCAAAGGAGGTTCGGTAACATCATCGGTCAGCAAAAAAACCGATTTTGTGGTGGCAGGTGAAAAACCTGGTTCAAAATACGATAAAGCCATAAAACTCGGTGTGGCAATTCTTGATGAAGAGCAGTTTATTAGTAAGATTAAGGATGAATAAATCAAAGTTTACGATTTTTTAAATTTAGTAAAATTTTTCAGGACATTTTTAATGGCAACAACGGCGGATATCAAAAACGGCTTAGTAATACAGCTTGACAATCAACTGGTTACTGTGGTAGAATTTCTTCATGTAAAACCCGGTAAGGGCGGAGCTTTTGTACGTACAAAACTGAAGAATGTCATAACTGGTCGCGTGATTGACAGGACGTTCAGATCCGGAGAGAAACTGGATATGGTCAGGCTTGAAGATAGAAATATGCAATTTCTCTATAAAGAGGGTGAGGAATATATATTTATGGATCAGGAAACCTTCGATCAGATACCTATTTCAGGTGATTTGGCTGAAGATGCTGCTCCATTTATGAAAGAGGGTGAAATTGTAAGAGTTTCTATGCATGACGGTAAACCTATTATAATTGAACTGCCTAATTTCATTAATTTTGAAATTGTAGAATGTGAACCGGGTATGAAGGGTGATACCGTTTCTAATGTAACAAAACCTGCTACGCTTGAGACTGGAGCTATCGTTCAGGTGCCGTTATTTATCGAAGAAGGTGAGTTAATCCGGGTTGATACCAGAACCGGAACTTATCTTGAAAGAGCCAAAGATTAAGCTGGGGTGAAGGATGAAAATAGCGGAAATTCGCCGACTGGTAAAGCTTGTTGAAACAAGCGAAATTACGGAGATCGAGATCGAGGAAGAGGGCTCTCGCATTAAGATTGTAAAACAGCAGGCAATGAGCTATCAACAGCCTGTACAGACTGTTTTCCCAGCAGGTTTTTCTGGACAGGCATCACCTGCTGTTAATATAGGAGATCAGAATACCGCATTGTTGAATGCTTGTAAAAGCGCAGAGATTGCTTCTGATAACCTTACTAAAGTAATCTCACCAATGGTCGGCACTTTCTACCGCGCTCCATCACCTGAAGCCCCTTCTTATGTTAATATCGGAGATCATGTTAATATTGGGCAGGTATTATGTATCATAGAAGCCATGAAGTTAATGAACGAGATCGAAGCTGAAGTGTCCGGTAAGATAGTAAAAATTCCGGTTGAAAATGCTTCGCCGGTTGAATTTGGACAGACGATCTTTGAAATTGAACCTGATTAATGTTTAAAAGGATTTTAATAGCAAATAGAGGCGAGATTGCACTACGCGTGATTCGAGCATGTCGTGAAATGGGCATAAATAGTGTAGCAGTTTATAGTCAAGCTGATAAAGATGCACTTCATGTTAAATTTGCTGATGAAGCAGTATGTATCGGTCCACCAAGAAGTTCTGATAGTTATCTTAATATTCCTCGCATCATAAGCGCAGCGGAGATTACCAGCGCGGACGCGATTCATCCTGGTTATGGATTCCTGGCAGAGAATGCGCAGTTTGCCGAGATGTGCATTGATTCCGGAATTGCCTTTATAGGACCTGATCCGGATACTATCGTGCGGATGGGTGATAAAGCCCTTGCCAGGAAAACCGTTGCGGATGCCGGAGTATCAATATTACCCGGTAGCGCCGGTATTATTAAAGACGAGAATGAGGCAGTTGAACAAGCTGAGTTAGTTGGCTATCCGGTAATCTTGAAAGCCACAGCGGGAGGCGGCGGTAAAGGAATGAGGGTAGTTCATTCATCCACTGATTTATCCCGCAGCTTTACTATGGCAAGCGTAGAAGCTGAGATGGCGTTTGGAAACGGTGGTATATATCTTGAACGCTACTTGGAACATCCACGTCATATTGAAATACAAGTAATGGGATATGAGGATGGTAGTATTATTAGCTACGGCGAACGTGACTGTTCTATTCAACGCAGACATCAGAAACTTCTCGAAGAGAGTCCGTCACCGGCAGTGACGCCAGAATTGAGAAAGACACTGCGTGAAGCTGCTACAAATGTCGCAAGAGCTGTTAAATATATTGGCGCCGGTACTATAGAATTTCTTGTCGAAGGTGGTGAATTCTTCTTTATGGAAATGAATACCCGCATACAGGTTGAACATCCGGTCAGTGAGATGGTTTCTCAAGTTGATCTCTTAAAAGAACAGATTCGGGCTTCTGCAGGTGAAAAACCAGGTAATTTAAATCCTCGTCTCGAGGGTCACGCAATAGAATGCAGGATTAACGCTGAGGATCCGGAAAGAGGCTTCATGCCTTCACCTGGTAAAATAACTGCTTTTCATGTACCGGGAGGGATGGGTATTAGAGTTGATACTCATGCTTATGCAGGTTATATTATACCTCCATACTATGATTCTTTAATTGCTAAATTAATTGCCTTTGGCGCTGACAGACAGGAAGCATTGATGAGGATGCGACGTGCCTTAGATGAATTTATTATTGAAGGAGTTTCAACGACAATTTCGCTTCAGGAAAAGATATTAAGGGATTCTCAATTTGCAGATGGTAATTTTGACACAACCTTCATGGAGCATTTTTTAAATAAATAAAATTTAATTTTTGCAGGTTTGTTTCACACAAATTTGGTTTGCATAAACCAAAAAAGAAATTAAGTACTCACAATCGATTTTATGAGTACAAACAACATTTTGAGGAGGAGAAATGAATACACCAAATGATTTGAAGTACACCAAAGATCATGAATGGGTTAAAATAGAGGGCGACGAAGCAATAATTGGTATTACTGACTATGCGCAAGGTGAATTAGGTGATATAGTCTTCATTGATCTGCCGGAAATTGGGATGCATCTTACGCAGTTCACGGCTTTTGGAGTCATTGAAGCTGTTAAAGCTGCTGCTGATATGTATGCTCCGATATCGGGTGAGATCTCATCTGTAAATGGACTGTTAGATGATTCACCTGAACTCATCAATAAAAGTCCTTATGAAGACGGATGGATTGTTAAAGTAAAAGCTTTCGATATCGAGGAAGTAGAAACGCTTATGAGTGCAGAAGAATATCGAAAACTGATTGAAGTGGAAAGCGGGGACTGAAACAACTTGGATTTTACTTCACAAAGCGTCAAAGATCAAGATCGGATTCTTCAGGCTGTAGGCGAATCTTCTGTTGAAGCTTTAATTAATAGAGTACTTCCTGAACGGTTTCAGTTGAAGGAACCTCTCAATCTTCAACGAGGATTTTCGGAGTACAGACTTTTAAAAGAATTTAAGGAATTCGCTGCCGGTAATGAACCTTCCGGAGATGGGCTTTGTTTCCTCGGTGGTGGCGCTTATGATCATTACATTCCTGCGGCAGTCGATCACATAATAAGCCGACCGGAATTTTATACTGCCTACACTCCATATCAAGCTGAAGTATCACAGGGTACTTTACAGACGATCTATGAGTTCCAGACCATGATCTGCAGGCTTATGGGAATGGATGCTGCGAATGCTTCGCATTACGATGGCGCATCTGCCCTTGCTGAAGCAGTACTGCTTGCGGTGCGGCAAAAGAAACACCGGAAGGTTGTAATCCCGCAAGGACTTAATCCGCTTTATCGAAGAGTCCTGAAGACCTATTGTGAACCAACGGGTATAGAGATTATCGATTTAAAGGCGGATGAAGGCAGGATTGATCTGAAATCGCTTTCCGAACAGATCGTTGATTCTGCTGCATTAGTCATTCAGCAGCCAAACTTCTACGGACTGCTCGAACCCGCGCGAATTGCTGCTGAGGTTGCTCACGAAGCGGGGGTGCTTGTGATCTCTTCAACATATCCTACAACACTGGCGTTGCTTGAACCGCCGGGAGAGTGGGGCGTTGACATTGCAACTGCAGAAGGTCAACCTCTGGGGATTCCTTTATCTCTTGGTGGCCCCTACGTGGGATTGTTTGCAGTTAAGAAAAAGCTTATCCGGCAGCTTCCGGGCAGGCTTGTAGCAAGAACAAAGGATCGCGACAGCAGCGATGGTTTTGTATTAACCCTTCAGACCAGAGAACAGCACATCCGTCGCGAGAAAGCGACTTCTAATATTTGCACGAATCAGGCTCTCGTAGCGCTTTGTGCGCTGGTTTATCTTAGTTTGGTTGGCGCAAAAGGGCTTAAACGCTCTGCTGAAAATTCATACCGCTCCGCTCATTATCTCGCAGACAAACTCACCGAAATAAAAGGTGTACGCCTGCATTTCAAGGGTGAGTTTTTCAACGAATTCGTCATTGATCTTCCGATTGCCGTAGATAGAGTACAAACCGCTCTGGCAGATAGACATATCTTTGCCGGACCCGTACTGGGATGTTGGGATGAAAATATGAAGAACAGCATGTTGGTTGCGGTTACTGAGAAGCGAAGTAAAGAAGAACTTGATAGTTTTGTTGATTCGATAAAAGAGATTTTAACGTGAAATAAATTAATGGGCATTAAGTAAAATGCCCTTTTTCGGTCACAACTTAAGGAGACCGTTATGCCGATGTATTTAATATTTGTGATTGTAGTTGTTGTTTTTATCCTTGGCAGCGCAGTTCGTATCTTGAATGAGTATGAGCGCGGTGTGATTTTCCGGCTTGGAAGAGTTATCGACACCAAAGGTCCAGGATTAATATTACTGATCCCCATCATCGATAAAATGGTGAAGGTCAGTCTTCGTCTTGAAACCAGGGATGTACCCCCACAGGATATAATCACCAAGGACAATGTATCAGTAGAAGTAAACGCCGTAATCTATTACCGCGTTATGGATCCTCAAAAGGCTGTTATCGCCGTTGAGAATTACGTATTTGCTACACTTCAATTTGCCCAGACAACCTTAAGAAGTGTTCTGGGTCAGGTTGAACTTGACGACCTGCTCGCTTCTCGAGATAAGATCAATACCCAGTTGCAAGAAATCATTGATAGACACACAGATCCCTGGGGTATTAAGGTTGCCAGCGTGGAGATCAAACACGTCGATTTACCACAGGAGATGAGACGCGCCTGGGCGAAACAATCTGAAGCGGAACGTGAACGTCGCGCTAAGATCACACACGCTGAAGGTGAGTATCAGGCTTCTATTCAACTGGCACAAGCTGCGAGAGTTATTGCAGGAGATCCCATTGCCTTACAGCTTCGTTATCTCCAGACATTAAACGAGGTCGCCGCTGAGAACAACTCAACCCTGATCTTCCCAATACCGATTGATCTGTTTACTCCTTTTGTAAAGTTAGCTGAGAAGTTAACCGATAAGGACGGGAAGGAAACTTCTCTTAAGCTGCCTGAGAAACCGGATCAGGTTTGACTGAGAATGAACAAAATAGCCCGTTCGGATTACTGAACGGGCTTACTCATTACAGTGTAATCTTATGAGACTTGCTAAATATCTTGCATCTGCCGGGATTGCTTCTCGTCGTGCTGCTGAGAAGTTGATCTCTGCTAGGATGGTGAGAGTAAACAACAGAATTATAACCGATCCGGCTTTCGATGTTGACGATCATGATAAAGTCGAGTATAACGGTAGTATTGTCAGGCTGATAAGCAATTCTGAAATGACATATCTGGCGTTGCACAAACCGGTAAATGTACTTTCAACCATGTCACCGGGTAAAGAGGATGGAGCTTGCCTTGCCGACCTGATTCCCGATATTGGCAGACTTTATCCTGTCGGCAGACTCGATTTCAACAGCAGTGGATTGATGCTTTTAACCAATGACGGAGATCTGACCCATCTTTTGACCCATCCCGGTCACCAAGTTGCTAAAGAATACATCATAAAGCTGAACCGCCCACTCACGGAGAAGGATTACAATAATCTTCAAAAAGGCGTAAATATTGAAGGCAGAAAGGTTGAAATAGATGCCTTAAAACCTCATTCCGGTGGGAAACTTTCAATAACGATTCATGAAGGTCGCAAGCGTATAATCAGAGTACTTTTTAATAAGCTGAATTACAAAGTAATCGAGCTTAAGAGAGTCAGGATCGGATCGCTATCTATCGGTAAACTTGCTATCGGTAAATGGCGCAAGTTGTCTAAAGCCGAGGTTCAGTTACTGAAAGAATCTGTAAAAAAGGGCAGTTGATTTGGACGTCATGCTTAATTTCATCGTTGTTATTGACACACATCTGATGTATTTCCTTAATGACACTATCAGGAATCCCGTTTTCAATTTGATCATGCCGATATTTGATTACGACGAAATATGGCGAATTCCATTGATCGCTGCCTGGCTCGGCGTGATGATCTTCGGCAAACGGCGGGTGCGGATTGTCGGACTTGGGGCTTTAGTATTAATAATAATGACAGATCCGATTTCAGCGGCAGTACTTAAACCCCTGTTTGAACGCATCAGACCCTGTAATGTGCTTCCCGGAATAAACATGTGGCATGAAGGCGCCTGGATAGTAATTCCTGATCCGATACTACAGATTTACAAGAACTCACCGTCACTGCCTTCGTCACACGCAACCAACACCGCCGCCCAGGGACTCTGGTGGGGGTGGGCATATCCGAAAGCTAAGTGGTACTGCTATGGGACGGCTGTTGTTATCGGCTACTCAAGGTTATACGACGGTGTCCATTGGCCAGGCGATGTGCTGTTCGGCTGGATAATAGGGGGGATGTGCTTTCTGCTTGTCTGGTATATGAGCAAAAGGTTAATTCCGGAGATTAGACCGTCATAGTGTCATTCCAGTGAAAGCCGGAATCCAGAACAAAAGTCATGACTCGCGGCAGTTTTCGGGAAAGAATCCGGGCACTCAAAATTATCGTCACATCGTCACAGAATCGGCGGAAAGCCTTATCCAGTATGGGTTAGAGGGTGTGACGGAAATGTGACGGAAAGTGATCGAAGTGACTAACCACAGAGACACAGAAGCACAGAGATTCTTCAAGTATATTGGATTATAATTATAAGTTAGAAAGTATTATTCACAGCAGATGCAGCGGATTAAGCAGATAGAATCCAGAATCAAAAATCAGGAATCACCAATCACATTAATCTGCGCAATCTGCGGAAAAAAATCGTAATTCTCAAGTCGCAATTCGTATTTAGTTGTTGCATCAATCAAAACTGCTGTTTAGATTTGAAAGAGTATATTATCTATAATCCTATGCTTTATTAAAATCTGGAGGGGAAAATGGCTCGCTGCACAAGAACAACCAATCTCGAAGTCCATCACAAAAACCGGGCGGGAGGAAACAGCCTCGGCAACGCTCAGGTACTATGTCATAAATGTCATTCTATGACAAGCTCATTCGGCGCCACTGGCGCTTCACCACCCGATTTCTCAGAAACAACCAAATATCTAACGCTAAGTAATGCCGGAAATTGAGGAGAATAAGCAAAAGCCAAGATCACTATAGTCTGGATTTAGCGTTTCATATATAGTGAGCTCTTTGAATTACACAAAAATAGTGTTATAATATAACTTGCAAAGTTTATTGAACAAAGTTGTAATGTATTCAAAAACATCAACTTACACAGCAGTTTGGAGGTCGGTTTAATGAAAGCAACCATTGATACTGCTGACCTCCTGCTTCAGAGCGCCTATAAGGATTTGGGCTTTGAAGATGGAGTTCTTCTTGAAGCTACTGAAAAGCCCACGTCATCATCCGAATCAGCGTGGGTGGACAAAGGCGATTGGTTAACACTAGCCAAGACCATCGACGCGGAAAAGATATTCTTCGTAGAGAATAATCCGGTTATTATATTTGCAAAACGGGAAGAAACCGGATCCGCAGTTTGGCGAGAAGTCTTCAACCTTGCCTGGTGTATGGCACGCCCTCCGATTCTATTTCTTGCCCAACCCGGCTTACTCTCAGTTCTTGATCTCACTCACTCACCAGCGAGTCAACATGATGACACCACGACTCGTGAAAAACGCCTCCTTGCTTCAGTAACGCGAGCTACTGATGTGCAGATCAGCCTGCAGAAGTACCATCGTTATCAAATTGAATCTGGAAAGATATTCGAGGATGAGAACCGATTCGCTTTTAATGATCGTGCTGATCGTGCCCTAATTCGTGATTTAAAACTGGTCAGAGAAGCGCTGGTTAAAAAAAACCTTCCGATTGAACATGTTCACTCGTTGATAGGTAGGTCGATCTTTATCAGGTATCTTGAAGATAGAGGTGTAATAACGAGTGATTATTATCAAAAGGTTGCTGATCAAAATAAATCATGGACTGGATTAGTTAACGAAGCAATAAAAAACGCAAATAATACAGACAATAAAAAGTCAATTTATGTACATACTCTTTCAAATAAGGAATTTATATATACTCTATATAAACAGCTTCATATCGACTTTAATGGTGATATGTTTCCATTAGATACAAATGAGGAGAATAAAGTTACAGAAGATCATTTGAGATTATTGCAGAGTTTACTCGTAGGAAAAATTCCACAAGAAACATCAGGACAATCACAACTGTTTTTCTTCGCATACGATTTTAAAATAATACCGATCGAACTTATTAGCAGTATCTATGAAGAATTCTATAGTCTTGAAAAAGGAAAATCTTCGAATCAAGGTAGCTTCTACACACCCGCAGCTCTTGTTGAATACGTAGTTTCGCAGACAATTACAGAAGAGATATTAGATAAAAAACCTCGTATATTAGATCCTGCATGTGGATCCGGTATTTTTCTGGTTGAGTCTTTCCGTCGAATAGTTCGGCATTTGGTTCGTAAAAACGAAGGTCAGAGATTATCAGCAGACCAGTTACGAAATATTCTAAAAGAACAAATCACTGGGATTGAGATCAATCCTGAAGCCGTTCGCGTTGCTGCTTTTAGTCTTTATCTTGCGTTATTGCATTACCAGCGTCCATCAGATATTCTTAAAAGTCCAAAATTACCGAATCTAACCTATAAATCAGAAAATAAATTTGCCAGTTCAAATCACCATTTTGATATACTCCTACCATTTAATGCGTTTGAGCTTGAGAAAAATATTTCTAATCCAAATGTTATTAAACGATTTGCATCAGGTTCATTCGATATAATAGTCGGTAATCCACCATGGGGTGGTTCTAGAGGTAAGGACACACAAACTGTTATTGAGATTAAAAAAGCGACGGAATGGTGTGAAAAAATCAATAGATCTGTTGGAAATTGTGAATTGTCACAGGCATTTATCCACCTATCAAATGATTTCCTACGTGAAGGGGGTCGAATTGGATTACTTGTATCGACAGCAGTTTTCTTTAATCGTAATGATAAAAGTCTTGAGTTCAGGCATCAGTGGTTAAAAGAAACGAGTTTATCGCAGGTAGTAAATTTTGCTGCCGTTAGAGATGTTTTTTTTAGTAAAGGCAGAGAAGCAAAAGCAATCGCACCGTTTGCCTCTGTCGTTTTTGATAAAATACCTCCTCAGAGAAACAAACGATTCCAGTATTGGTCTGCTAAGAAAACAGCTTTTATCGGTGGTACACAGTCCGTACTTCTTAGTCTGCCGGATCTAAAAACACTTCGACAGGAATCTGTACTGCATGATGATGAATTATGGAAAATATACTGGTGGGGTGGTCACCATGATGAAGCTCTAATACATGCGCTACGATTAGAAACTTCTCTACAGGGACAGTTGAATAATGGGAATAAATTAGATTCTGTCATTGGTCTGGGGTTCTCAGAAGCATCGAAGGATAAGCCAAGTGAATGGTTGTGTAATTATTCAGAACTGCCAAAATCAGCGTTTGAAAGATATGGTACACTCAAGAGGGATAAATTCATCGATCCACCTTCTGATGGTGTAGAGCGTGACAGAAATCCTGAACCTCCTAACAGAAATCCTAAACGATCTAAACTTCCTATTTTATATGAAGGATTACGTCTGCTCATTAGACGTGGAATTCAGCAAAAAAATCGTGCTGATGGTAAATTGATAGCGCGATTGGAATCCGATTCTTTTTGTTTTAGGAATTTCATATATGGGGTTCCTATTAATGATGATATGCAATCAAATGCAAAAGTTCTCCTTGGTATTATATGGTCGTCATTGATTCGCTATTATCTATGGATGACATCTGGGTCCTGGGTAGGGTGGCATTATGAATTGCGAAAATCAGATATTCTAAATTTACCAATACGATTACCTGCTGACAGAAAGGTGAGACAACGAATTGAAGAAATTGTGGACAAGTTGAGAAACCTGAATCAAAAGAATCTTCTTAATCAGAAAGATGTTATTCCTGAAAACAGTTTATATGTAAAGCAACTTGAAACAAAATTGGATGAAACGATATTTGATTTATATGAGCTTACATTTGATGAACGTGATCTCGTAAATGATATGTGTTCTTTAGGTATTGATTTGTTTTATCATGGTAGAGAAAGCGATGCCGTAAAGCCTGTGATTATCGATTTAGATAACATCAATCTTGGTAGAATTAATGATCTTTCAATTGATAGGGAGCAATCTGGAATATCTGGTTATCTAAGATCATTTCTTGATATCTGGAACCGCGAGCTTGAACCAAATGGAGAATTTCGCTGGAGAGTCCTTCTACCTTCAGAAAGGCAAACCTTATTGGCTATTATTTTTGAAACTGAAGATAGAAAAGATCCTTTACCTGATCCGATTGAAAGTAATGATGTTAAGTTAAATGAGATACTATCACGATTGAATGATACTACAAGAGTCAAAATAAGTCGAAGAATTTATATTGATGGATTGGTAAGAACTGTATCCGAAAATGATATTATTATTATTAAAAGAAATGAACGCAGACTTTGGACAAGAACAGCAGCTCGTGAAGATGCTGAGGCAACACTCCTTCAAGCAATAAATAGACAGAATTTGGCGATTGCGAGGCAAAAGTCTTGAGCCGTCCAAACCTGTACTATCTCGCAACTTGGGAAAATCATGTTGAGAGAGTACTTGAAATATTTAACGTTGCCTTGGTTCAGCTTGCAAGTGAATCTACACTACCGTTACCTGAAGACAATATTAATCGAAAATTGCTTTTTTATGCAAGAAAAGCAAATTATCAGCTTATTCGCTTAGGTAGAGGGACTTCCTCGAATATTATGTATGAAGCAAGTAATCAACCTGCTGAAACAGATAAAGAGCGAGCAAAACGTGAATCAAAACGTCCCGATTTTCAATGTGGGTTTGTTGATCATCTGCAGGAAAAAGATTTATTTTTTTTGATTGAATGTAAACGTCTCGGAAATCCCCCGTCTCCAACTTGGATATTGAATAGCAATTACATAAATAATGGTGTACAGCGATTTATTAATCCAGAATGGGGTTATGGTGCTGGAGTTTCAACAAGTGCCATGATTGGATATATACAATCCATGACTCACGATGAAATTTTTACTGAAGTCAATGCTTACGGAGTTGAGTCAGGTTTTCCGGAAATAACATATAATGAAAATAATTGGCAAGAAAACGGTGTGAGTAAATTAGAACAAACACTTAATCGTCGCATTGAACCAAGTCCTTTTTTGCTTCATCATCTTTGGGTTGATCTACGCATTGCGTATTTGCAGAGGTAATGGATTATAATCCTGGCTGAGCTGACAGACTAACGCTTTGTTTAGCGCGCAGACTAACGCATCGCTTATTGGTGGGCACTCCCGGGCTGCAAAACTTTCAAGCAAACAGCCAGCGCTTCAATTGTGTGTGTTCAACCCTTTCAGGGTTGTCAGATAGACAGAATTTGAATCCGCTAGCTGACGCTGACGGCTATTTATAGCATTTCTTGAAAGTCTTGCATTATTTGAGTTCCTGGCAGATTTCAAGTGAAGCTTGCGAAACGTAATCTGCCAGGTTACGCTTCGCTTGAAACCTGGCAGTAACTCCCATGATTTTTACGCATTACTTTTGGGAAATGGTATATTAGCAGCTCAAGTATAAATTATATGAATAGTTTCAATTCTTAATATTCTTAATCGTCTGAAAATAAGGAATTCGAATTCATAGTTCAATATCAAAGTTGCACAGTATCGTTTTCGCGCAATAACAGATTTCTGAAAACTACGTCCCAACCTGTATGTAGAATAGCTCTCAGGCGAGATTCATTCCTCATGCTTTGATATTTCAATGGATCTTCATCTATCATCTTGCCAAAATCGAGTACTTTTTTTACCCAAACTCTAAGATTCAGCGCTGGAAGCACATAACCCGTAACATCATTCTCTATTATATCCTGCGGTCCACCTTGATCACTTACAATAGCAGGTAATTCACAACATTGAGCTTCAAGAACAACCATACCGAATGTGTCGGTAACACTGGGGAAAATCAGTACGTCTCCCTGTGAATAAATCAGCGGTAATTTGTCATACGAAACCATACCCAGAAATTGCACCCTTGGATACTTGGAATGCATGCTCTTCATCTCAGCAAGATATGGACCATCACCGGCAATAATAAGATTAATATCTTCTCGCTCTTTTAATAATTCGCAATAAACCTCTGATAAGAATTCCAGATTTTTATCCTTTGATACCCTGCCTACATAGAGCAGGTTTAAACCATGTTCCAGATTAAGACGCATACCATTTAGTTGTTCAGGTGACTGATAGTGAAACAGATCAGAATCGATCTGTCTTGGCAGGTCTCTCATCTTTGATGGCTCCAGACCCCTCTCCGAAAGTATTTTCTTATATGATCTGGTGGGAACTCTGATTAAGTCCATCTGTTTGTAAAACCAGTTGACAAATCCTTCAACAAAGTTTGATAGGCTTTCATTTCCATCTATTTCATTAATTTCTTTTGTGAAATCGGTATGATATATGCCGGTTGTCGGTATGTTTAACATTTTCGCTGCCATTAGTCCGAACAATCCGACTGGGCCGGGAGTGGAAATAAAAACTTCCTCCGGTTCAAAATGGTGTAAATCACGTAGTGATTTTAGAATAGAAGGAATTTTAACAGTATAATCACTGTAATATGGCAGTTTAAAGTCGTAAACTGTCGGAAGATTGATAATATTTGGTGGTAATTCATCACTGAATTCCTTATCCAAAAGTGACGTAACAAGTCTTATATCGACGTTATGCGCAAAGAACTGCCATCCCAATTGTTTTAAAGTCACAGATACACCGTTCATATCATTCAACGTGTCCGTAAACCAAAGAATCCGTTTTGGTTTTTTGATCGGAAGCTCCATTCTTATCTTTTCAATAAGCTCACGATTATTGTTCATGTGCATTAGACTCGAAAAAAATGGTACTATAATGAAGAATCCCGGTAAAGCAGCGGAAATGCTTCTGATAGCATTGACTATATCACCTTTTGAAAGATTCCCTTCGATAGACGAGATAAGGTCATGAAAAATTTCATCAACTATCTCAGCAATTTTGTCATATAAAAGGTCTAAGTTCCTGATGATCGAAAAATCTTCTCTGCGTCTTATTTGTTCTGTCAGTTCAGCTATTTTGCTTTTATATCCCTTGGATGTGTTGGTTTTTGAATATATTCTACTAAGACGATCTAAAAGTGATATATGGTATTCTCCAAAAACAAGTTCACTGACATCTGACATGGGAAATGATTTAAGGATAGAATCACTCTGATTCTGAGAATAATCATATGCAATCTTATAAATTGCAAATACCAGCGATTGAAAATCATTATGCCGTCCTTTAGCATATCCTCTGCGATTCCTGATATGCATCAGGAAATCATCCGGATCGTTGGCTGAAGCTAACGTGTAAGTCTCACCAATGTATATGCCGGCATGATCGTCTGAACCACCAGTAAATCCCTTAACCCATGAATTTGCTCTTTGAGGTTGAATTAGGTACTTGTCTTTAAGATCGTTGAACTTTTCTGCAGTCATGTATTTCAGGTATTGATACCAGGTTAAATTACTTGTAATAGTACGTCCACCATTAATCGATTCAAAAACATCAAAAAGCAGAATCAGTTTATGTAAGTGCTCAATAGTAAGTTTTCCATTTATAATATATGTAGCATGAGCTACAGAATGAGCAAGATTCTCTTGAACCAGATAATCACGAAGTTCGTAAATATCTTTTCTAATGATTTGTATATCATCAAACTGTGAAGGATTTAATCCATAAATTAAAATGTGTACTTTGCATCCGTCCTCCGGAAAATAAGAAGTTGATTCTACACCTGTGAATGCATCGGGATATTTCTGTGCAAGCAGTGCGGATCCTTCAATATTATTATGATCAGTTATTGTAACAAAAGACATACCACGTTTTTTGGCTGTATCATAAATATATTCAGGCTCTGAATATGATTCAGCAGCACCCAACTTTTGAAGAAACCATTCGGATGGTCTTTCTGAATATTTAGAATGTAAATGAAGATCTACTTTTGCCATGTTTAAGACCGGTATAAAATTTCAAGATTAACTTTTAAAAAGAGACTGCACTGAAAAGTGCAGTCTCTTTTATCTAAAACAGTAGTTAAAATACCTACTTGATTAGCGCTGCCTTTGTAATCATCACAGTATTACCCGCTTTCAACTGGAACAGGTAAATACCGGCAGGCTGGTTTTGTGCATCCCAACTAATGTGATGCTGTCCTGCTTTGAAATCACCCTGGTTAAGCTGCTCAACCAAACGTCCGTTCATGTCAAACACATTCAAAACGATCTCTGACTGCTCAGGAATATCGAAAGCAATGCTGACCGTCGGATTGAAAGGATTTGGATAAACTGAGCTGATGCGGTATTCGTTTGGAACGGGTGCATCCAGCTCAGGAGCGCTCATCTCATGGGTTCCTGGTCTTGTCCAACCGATAAGCCAGTTGTAATCAGGTCCGACAGCTCCGACAAAGTTAACTGCGTCGAAGAATTCATTGTCTGGAACTTCAGCAAAGCCATAAAGAGCCGGTGAATTGCCTGCTGGGCTGAAATTAGGCATATCATGCCTGATAGGATCGAATAAACGCGGATCCACAAATCGATTGTGCTGGTTCAGTTCAGTTATGAATTCGGAAGTTGTGAAAACATAATTATTTTCATCGTCTTCATCTGTTTCGCCAGTTTGAGCTGTTTCAACGTTGTGGTAGAAAATACTATTGTCAACTACCAGGTTACCGTTCAGATGTCCGCCTGTCCAGGCGTTGTTGAAGGTAGCTTCATGGTCGATGTCGATGCCGCAATCGCCAAAGTTCATAACGATGGCGTTCTTGATCTCAGCGCCAGTACCTTCACGAAGCAGCATGCCTATATCACTCTCAGCGCCATCTCTGTCACCAACTATAGTTACGTTATAAACCTTCGGATTGGAACGCGGTGTAGCGTCGTTTTCTTCACCGTTGTTATCGCATTCAAATCCCTGGTCAGCATCGTCACCATATTGCTGCGCTACCCAGAACTGTCCCATACCGTGCCAGCCGTCAGTCCAGTCGAATGAATCATCAGCAGCGCCTGTGATGTATATATGCTTTGCATTAACAGTACCACCAAAGAACTCGATACCGTCATCCTTGTTCATGTGAACCTGGATGTAGTCAATAATTGTGGCGTCACCAACACCCTGCAGAGCCAGACCGTTCAGTTCGTTATCGGGTGAAATTTCCCTGCCTGCGAATTCGATACGGCAATAGCGCATACAACCGCTGTCATCGTGAGGATTATTACCGCCATAAGGACCGGTGTCACCTTCACCCTCAGCTTCTGCTCCTGTATTCAGAGGAGCGCCTCCGTTGATAATGACGCCGCCCCAGTCTGCACGATCCTGTTCACCATCGATCTGGTCGGATGTAAACACTATCGGGAAATAAGGTGAACCGTTAGCATTGATCTTGGAACCACGCGCTATAACCAGCATACCGTCGGTAGCCTGCTCACCGTAAATAGTTGTTCCCGGTTCAATTGTCAGCGTTATATGATGATTTGCGTCGCCGACAAATACGCCACCGCGTAAAAGATATTCATTATCTGCTGTGAGTGTCATATCTTCCTGAATTACACCCTCAAGTACTGCAAATCCCGGTTCAGTATTTTCCGGTTCACAGCTACGTGTCCAACCTTCCAGCCAATTGTTATCGGGACCGACTCCACCGACGAAATTGACCTGCTCGAAGAAATCATTGTCCGGAGGTTGAGTGTAGCCTTTTAATGCAGGAGCGCCGCCACGGGGTGTGAAATCAGGCTCGACCTTGTTGTAAGGATCTCTCAATTGAGGATCAAAACAACGATTGTGCATGTTGTACATTGTAAGGAACTCACCTGTCGTGAATGCATAGTTAGCTTCATCATCTTCATCGGTTTCACCTGTCTGGAATGGTTCCTTGTTATCGTACACAATGGCGTGATTAACAACAAGGTTGCCATTCAGGGAATTGTTTGTCCAGGCATTGTTGAAAGTTGCCTCATGATCAAGGTCGATACCACAGTCACCAAATCCCATTATGATAGCGTTTTGAATCGTTGCGCCAGTACCTTCACGCAGCAACATACCGATATCGCTCTCAGAACCAAAGCGATCACCTACTAACGTGACATTATATATCTGAGGATTTGAACGCGGAGTAGCATCGTTCTCTTCAGCGTTGTTGTCAGCTTCGATACCTTGATCAGCATCGTCACCATATTGTTGCGCAACCCAGAACTGACCCATTCCTTGCCAGCCGTCCGTCCAGTCAAATGAATCATCCGCTGCTCCCGTAATGTAGATGTATTTTGCATTAACTGTACCTCCAAAGAACTCGATACCGTCATCTTTGTTCATGTGAACTTGTAAGTACTCTATGACGGTGCCGTCGCCAACACCCTGCAGAGCCAATCCGTTGAGTTCATTGTCGGGTGAGATTTCTCTGCCGGCAAATTCGATACGGCAATAACGCATAGTACCGCTGTTGTCGTGCGGATCGTCACCGCCGTAAGTTCCTGTGTCACCCTCACCTTCGGCTTGTCCATTACCTCCGATATTCAAAGGCGCGAGTCCATTGATAATGACTCCGCCCCAGTCAGCTCGATCCTGTTCGCCTTCCTCCTGGTCAGAAGTAAAAACGATGGGAGCGTCCGCTGTACCTTCAGCCATGATCCTGGAATATTGAGCGATGACCAACATACCGTCGGTAGCTTGTTCACCGTAAACATGTGTTCCGGGTTCAATCGTCAGAATTGTCTCATTTTCACCATTACCGATAAAGACACCGCCTCGCAGCAGGTATTCGTTATCAGGAGTAAGAGTCATATCATCTGTTATTGTACCCTGAAGTGTAATAAGCTCACATAATCCGGCATTTACCGAAATCAGGAGCATTAAAATTACTAAAAATTGTTTCACTGTATCCTCCTTAGTGGATAGTTTTTTTTTATGTTAATTAATGTAAGTTAAACCTATTGAAAATGTCGATCCCAAGCGGTATTTCTGTGTGTAATCATCACCTTGTTGAAATTTGACTTCAGGATCAAGAATATTTTTCCATGCAAACTTTGTTTTTAGTTTCTTACTGATTGGTTGTTGAATAACAAAATCCAGATCCGGATGTGGCAGCTCGTAAACATCAGGCAGAGTATTTGCCCCAACCTCATCAATACGCTTGCCAAAGACATGGTATAAAATATCAGCTTGAGTCTTGGTGGTTGGATGCTGGAAATTTATTCCGAAATTAAACAGATAGGGAGACTGACCATGCAGGGGTCTCCTGTCTAATGTTTGAACCCCTTTTGTATCTGAAGTGTCGATGATGATATCCGATTGCAGAAGAGTCAGATTTGTGGATATTCCCCAATATGACAATCCTGGATGAATATCACCAAGTCTTTGCCTTAATTCCAGTTCAACACCATAATTTTCTGCGCCACTGGCATTCTGCCAGGTCTGCCGATTTTGAGCAGTTCCTTCTACAATGGTTTCAATCGGATTAATGAAGTTTTTGAAAAATACACTTACCGCAACTAAATTAACCTTTGAGTAACCATACTTCAATTCATATCTAAGGTCGAAGTTTTGAATTATAGCCCGTTTAAGATAGGGATTACCTTTTACCGAGTGACCACCGATAATGTCTGTGAACTCGAAAGGTGAAAGTTCTCTGTAATCAGGTCTTGATACTGTTTGACTTGCAGCAAACCTGAGATTCCGATTTTCATCAAATGAATAGATCAGGTTCATAGCCGGCATTAGATCTTCCGACTTGTATGAAGTTGTTGAATCAACATCAGGCTGGCTGATATGACCTGTTTTAAGAGTAACTTCTGATTTTTCAAGACGGACACCACCAATAAAACGCAACTTGGATGTGATTTGATAGTCTGTCATCAGGAAAGCGCCCCATAATGATTGATCAGCATTATACCAATCTGTCGGTCGGGTTGATTCCCATAAAAAGAAAGCGTCTTTATGGATATTATCAGGATTGAAAAGTTCTTCCGGCGTTTGGGTAAAATCGAAATTTGCCGCGGTCATATCGCGTGTGTCACGACCAAATTGAAATTTACGTGAATTGAATTCTCTATGTTTTTCAAGAACTAAAGCGCCTGATTTTAATTTTATTCTGTCAGTTAACGGGTAGGTAAAATCAATATCGTAATTCCATGAATCATCATTTAACTCGCTGAAGAAATGTGACCCACTTTGATTTTCATCTGCAAATACATAAACAGAGTCATCTCTTGCTTTTTCGTACTGTACTTCGCGAGTGTCGGGTTCTTCTCTATAGCCATGAGAATAGGTTACACGCCACTGTGTAATCGTGTTTCCGAGATTATACAATAAATGCTGTCCTGATAATTGATAAGTTGATATAGTTTGTGCGACCATTCTCAGCCTGGTGTCAATAACATCTTTATCTCTGTCACGATTGGTACCTTCAAACCTGCGAAGTTCGTCTTGGAAGTCACGATTCAGCAGAATATTAAGGTTTAGTTTTGTAAAGGGGGATAGTTCCAGCTTGAAAGCTGATAAACCACCGAGTTCGATTGCCTGATCATATTTGTAGAATGTGTAATTGTGCATTAATCCCATTACACCTTCAGAAACACTTTTATAAATTCGTCGTTCGTTTTCTTCATAAGCGCTTGCATTTTTATAAAGCGCTGATAAAAGATATTCAAACTTCTTGCCAAACATCTGCGTGGAGTTGGCATAAGACATTGCGAGGTCACCTGTTGGAAGTGGATCTTTTCTTTCGCCGCTCCATATATTTGAAAACATCTCCGCATATCGTTCCATTTCTTCCGGTGAAAAACCGGTTGTATCAAATCGGCTGTCTTCATACAGTTTTTCTATTTGCCTGATCTCATCCGGCATTTGGCGTGTGCCATCATCAAATCCCAGAAAATCATATTTGCCACCTCTATAATCCATAAAGCTTTGTCTGCCGAGAAGTATGTTATATCCTAACGAGCCGGAGATTTTGAATTCTTTTTGTTTGAGGAATTCCCAGGTATTCATGTCAACCACTCCACCGCCAAATTCACCATTCTGATCCGGCAGGAATGATTTATTTACAGTGACTTTGCTCATCATTGATGAAGGAAAAAGATCAAGAGAGACGCCGCTTTGGTTTGGTTTCGTTCCTGAAACCTGTGAATTGTTAAGTGTTACCTTTGAATATCGAAGACCCAGACCACGAATAATAGGATCTCCGCCGACGGTTGAAACGCCGGTTGTTCTTCTCACCACAGCAGCGATGTCGGGATCCGGCAGTCTTTTCATCTGTTCACCAGAAAGAGCGTCCGTAATCGATGCTGATTGAAATCTGTCTGTAAGTTCACGCTCAATCGAACCTTTCTTTGCGATACCGACTACTTTCGCATCTTCAAGTAAAACTACCGAGCCTGTCATCTCAATATTGAATTCAAGTTCATCATCAAGATTGACGATGATGTCATCGTAAACGAAATTCTTGTATCCTATACATGAAGAGCGAAGAGTATATACTCCAGGCTCTAAATTTGTAATTATATATTTGCCGTTAATATCGGTTGAAGCGCCAAGACTGGTTTCTTCAAGAACCACATTAACGCTTACAAGCGGTTCATTAGTCTTTGCATCAGTCACAAAACCTGATATTACTGCTGTTTGTCCAATTCTGCAGAGAAAACCAACTGCAAGAAGAACACTCATATATTTTATTTTTAATCCCACTTTGTATCCTACTAAGTTATTAACCTGAAGTCTAAAATTCTGACTTTCTTTACTTTCAGGCGTAAACTTATACAGAGTATGTTAGGGAATTATTAAGAGAATGTTAGAAAAGTGTTAAAGGTGAAAAACTCTAAAAAAGAGGAGAAATAAAAGTGGGGTCTTTAACTTGTCGGGCTTGAGGACAAGCCCGACTATGGTATTAGTAAAAGCTTCAATTACTTATTCAATTACTTCACATTCCCAAGACAGTTTCACCGGATTTCTTAGCATTGCGGATATTGCGCAGTATTTATCCTGTGATAAAGTAATAGCTCTTTCTAATTCCTTTACGGTAATACCTTCTCCTTTGGCTCTGTATTTTAAGTTAATCTCTTCATAAATCTGCGGGTGTTCCTGTCTTTTGTAACCATCGACGACAACCTCGAATTTCTCCGGTTCCAGTTTGCGCTTGCGCAGGATAAACACCACGTCCATTCCAGTACAGCCTGCTAAGGTCTGAAGCAGCAATTCCATGGGTTTTGGTCCGGCAGCAGGTATATCGTCTCGGCGCGAATCTATTTCGGTTTTATATCCTTTATCGTTAGTACCTGTAAAGTGCATTCCTTTATTAAAGGTTACTTTCCCTCCAACATGAATCTTCATAACTACTCCTATTTTGGATGTATTATTTCCTTTTTATCCATCACGTATGGATGATATCTTTGAAATATTCGGTAAACAGACCTGTCATTCCTGCGCAGGCAGGAATCTTACAAACTTAGGTCTTTAATAAATAATCAATTATAGATTCCGGCTTTCGCCGGAATGACACTCTATCGAAAGCTTTCAAAGGTTTCGAGGACACGTGACAGCACTCTTAACGCTTGATTAGTGTATTATACGAATATAAATTCAGAAAACAAGTAAAACTCTTGGACAAACTGACAATTTGCTTATCTTACTGTATTAGAGAAATTTGAGATAAGATTTTTGCATTGAAAAACACCACATTTCAAATAACGGCAAGAGATAATAGCTGCGCAGCACGAACCGGATTGATCCAAACCTCTCATGGAAACATTGAGACTCCAGCGTTTATTCCGGTTGCCACGCTTGGTGATGTTAAAACGCTGACGCCGGATAATTTGCGCGACGCCGGTTCCCAAGTGGTTCTGGGCAATACTTATCATCTTATGCAGTTACCCGGTTTGGACGTGTTGGAAGCGTGTGGCGGACTCGCTCGATTCATGGCGTGGGATGCTCCAACTGTGACTGATTCAGGTGGTTTCCAGGTTTTCTCTCTGTCCAATACAAGAACTCTTAGCGAAGAAGGCGTCAGTTTCAGATCAATCTATGATGGAGCGCTGCTTAACTTAACTCCTGAATCGGCTTGTTTAATACAGCGAACCATAGGCGCTGATTTTATTTATGCGCTTGATGAGTGTCCTCCGTATCCATCTACACATGAAGATGCAGCTCGCGCAGTTGCTCTTACAAGTCGGTGGGCAAAGCGATTTCTGAAAACCTGGCAGGATTCGGAAAATCAGGATAATGCTTTTCAGGCGGCTGTTCTTATTGTGCAGGGCGGAATTTATGATGACCTCAGAAAGCAGTCTGTTGAAGAATTAGCGGAGCTTAATCCTCCGGCTTTCGCAATCGGTGGGCTTTCGGTTGGAGAACCTCAGGCTGAAATGGTTGAAATTACTAAGAAATGCTGTGAATGGCTGCCGGATGAAAAATCGCGCCATTTGATGGGAGTTGGGACGCCAAGTGATCTCCTGATGTGTATCGAAGCTGGAGTTGATCTTTTCGATTGTGTGATGCCGACCAGGAACGGGCGAAATGGGCAGGCTTTTACTTCGCATGGGATAGTCAATATTCGTAATGCAAAGCATAAAGCAGATCAGACAGCGCTTGATTCTGAGTGTAACTGCGCGACATGCAGGAAATTTAGCCGCGCCTATTTGCATCATCTTTTTGCAACCGGTGAATTGCTTGGAATGCACCTGTTAAGCCTGCATAATATTACTTACTATCATTATCTGATGCGATCAGCAAGAGAAGCTATTGGAAAATCAGATTTTATTCACTGGAAATCAAACATCGAAACAACCTGGAGCGAGAGAGCTTGACAATTGTTATCATATAAGAGTATTTTAAAGTAACTGCGGGTAAAGAACTTGATTGATGTGGAGTTGACATGACACAGAGGAATTTTTTATTTATTATCATACTAACGCTATCTGCGCTTCTGATGTTTTATGCTTGCGAATCACCAAGCGATGTAAGAGATAATATACCTACTAATGTTATTTTAGCGATTGATGATGATTCTGCTGCAACAAGAGACACGGTATTACGCGTGGCTATTCATGCAGAAAATACTGATCGGATGCAGGTTGGTTTTGATTCAATGCTTGTTGCTGTTGAATGGGAAGATTTTGATACTATAAAGGTTCTTCACGCACCACACGAAGAAGGATTAATCTATGTTTTTGGCAGATTTGCTACCGCCGGAGGAGGAACTTCCGGCGTCCTGAGAGATAGTATAGAATTGGATTTCACTTCTGAGATTATCGGTCTGAATATGGTTTCAGAAAGCGATACCATATACGCCGGTGATTTTGCCAGATTTACTATGCAAACGGGTGAGAAGGGAACAGCGTACTTTTCAATAACATCTGTCGGATTGCATTTTGATTTTATTCATCTTGGTGGAGGGATGTTCACCCGTTCAATAGAGATTCCTTCAGGTTTGAATTACGATAGTGTGCTCGTTACAGGTTATTTCACTGATGAAGTTGGGAATGTGGCAATTCCCAAAGAGATGGATAGACTTGTGACAATACGCGGTCCTAGACTCGATCTAACTGTTGTTTCCGAATATAATTTGAGTAATGTTATCGGCAAAGATATCTGGTATAACGCCGGATATTGTTTTGTCTGTGATACACATTCTGTAGCTCTTGTGGATGTATCCGATCCGGTTCAACCTGATTATAAACGCAGTATTCAGAGTGGTCAATGGAGTTCCGGATTCGATGGTAATGATAGATTGTTATTCATACCCTATCATTCAGGATTAGCAGTTATGGCAATAACTGAACCGGAACAAGCAGATATTATTAAAACAATACATGTTAATGACGCCGGTAGAGACGTTGTTATAAGCGAAAGTCATGCTTATATGGCATGCCTTCTACAGGGTTTAAAAATTTTCGAATTGCATGAAGATTATATTCCAAATTTAGTAGGCGAGCTTTGTATTGAAGGCTATGGTGAATTTATTGATCTTAATGAAGAAATCGTATTTGTCGTTGGATGGACATGGGGATTTGCTATTGATGTGAGTAGTCCCAGTGAACCGAAGTTACTTTCGCGATTTGATCTTTATGGTGAACCCGAAGATATTATATACTATAATGATCATCTTTTTGTCGCAACGAGACATAACGGAATAATTGTGTTTGACGTTAGTGATCCGTGTAATCCAACACAGATATCTGAACATTCTGAACTTAATGAAGTTTGTTCATTTGCTCTGGCGCCACCTTTTCTCTATGTTGGAGGAAATGGAAACGTCAGGATTATGAACGTAACCGATCCTGTCAATTTTAATGAGATAGCAAGAATTGATGGATTAGGAAAAGTACTTGGTCAATTCGTGTACGAGGATTATTTGTACATTTCGCAACCATCAAAACTTGTAATAATAAAGCTGTTTTCACAGTAAATTTTAGAGGTAAAATGTTGTTTCATTTCTTAGCGATGGCGCCTGCCGGTGGTGGAGGCGGACAAGGTGGTGGGGGATTGACTGCCCTGTTACCGATGGTTTTAATATTTCTGGTTTTCTATTTTCTAATTCTAAGACCACAGTCTAAGAAACAGAAAGCTCATCAACAAATGCTTAATGAGATGGTCAAAGGTGATAAAGTTGTCACTACCGGTGGTATCCACGGTACTATAATTAAAGTCAACGAGACTGATAAGACTTTACTCATTAAAGTTAATGATGATGTTAAACTGACTGTTGATATTGGTGCAATAGCAAGAAAAAATGTAGGCGCTGCAAAAACATAGGTGATAACTTGCGTGTCGTTTTTATGGGGACTCCTGAATTTGCCGTTAATACACTTGAGGCGTTAATTAATAGCAGACATGAGGTTTTAGTTGTAGTAACAGGAGTTGATAAACCGGCTGGTCGCTCATTGAAAATCAAAGAGTCGGCCGTGAAGATTTGCGCAAAGAAGTATAATCTGTCAATATTACAGCCTCCTAATCTTAAGGCATTATCGTTTGAGCGTTCTCTTGCAAAATTCAAACCCGATATTGGCGTCGTAGTAGCTTTTCGCATTCTTCCGGAAAGCGTTATAAACATATCTCGTTTAGGCTGCGTAAATTTACATCCATCGCTTTTACCTGCTCTGCGCGGAGCAGCTCCGATAAATTGGGCGCTTATTAATGGTTTTACCGAAACCGGCGTTACTGTATTTCAGATTCGACGAGAGGTTGATTCGGGTGGAATTCTGTTGCAGGAAAAAACCGGAATCTCCGAGGATGATAATGCAGGAACTTTGTCTGATCTACTTTCAAAGAGAGGAGCGGATTTAATTGTTCAAGCGCTTGATGGGATTGAAGACGGATCAATTAAACCTTTTGCACAATCAGGAGAAGTTACAAAAGCGCCGCGTATCGATAACGAACTCAGGAAAATTAACTGGCATTGGTCAGCAGTTCGTGTTCATAATCTTGTTCGTGGACTAACACCTTATCCAGGCGCTTTAACAATACTTAATAAAAAGATAATTAAAGTATCTAAAACGAATCCGGCATTAGATATATGTTCAGGTAAACCTGGTGAAATCAGGATAACTAATAAAGGTGAGTTTTTCGTATCAACCTCTGAAGGTTGTCTAAGGATAATTGAACTTCAACTTGAAGGTAAGAAACGGATGTCTGCATCGGAGTTTTTAAGAGGACATCAGATACAATCAGGAACAATGTTAGGATGAGATCGTTTTTGATTAATACAAAGTAAAACAAACAATATGATAATACAATGATTTATCCATTTTTTGATCCGACTTTTATACTGCTCATTCCTGCGATGATAATCGCATTTTGGGCACAAAATAAAGTAAAAAGTACTTATGCAAAGTACAGCCGGGTAAGATCTGCCAGTGGTATGACAGGCGCTGAAGTTGCTAAGCGTATCCTTTCGCTTCAGGGCATTAATGATATAGAAGTCGAACCAGTAAAGGGCGAGCTTACAGATCATTATGATCCGCGAACGCGCAAGGTTCGTCTTTCGGAAGGGATTTACAACAGCAGTTCGGTTGCAGCGTTAGGGATAGCTGCTCACGAAGTAGGACATGCTGCTCAGCATTCAGAAGGTTACACCGCATTAAAATTACGTCACGCTTTGTTGAGGCCTGCCAATCTCGGTTCGACACTTGCGATGCCGATTTTCTTAATTGGGTTTATATTTTCCAGTTTCAAACCTCTGATGGATGTCGGTATAATCCTCTTTATGGCAGCGCTTGCATTTCAGTTAATTACACTTCCTGTTGAATTTAATGCTTCCAGCCGGGCGATGGCTAACTTGCGCAGTACGGGCATCCTTGTTGACAGCGAAGCTGATCAAGCGCAGAAAGTCCTGAATGCCGCTGCCTGGACTTATGTTGCCGCTGCTACGATGATGTTATCTCATCTAATCAGACTGTTGATCCTGCGTGGTGCACGGGATTAATCACATGGTTGAACCTCGTAGAGCAGCAGTTGAATTATATGAAAAATGGCTGAATCATAAATTTAGAATAGACAAAGCTGTTAGAAGTGAACTGAACAGATACTGCTGGGATGAGCGGGACAAAGCTTTATATTATGAACTCATTTATGGCACGATAAGGCACAAACTTTGGCTGGAATGGATATTTCGTTATCTAAGTTTCAGAGAATTTAAACCCAATAATCTTATTATTTCAGCAGTTACCATCTGTCTTTATCAAATATTTTTTCTGGATCGTATCCCGGAATATGCTGCAGTTAATTCCGCAGTAAATATAGTCAGGAGACGTATTGGATTAAGTGAAAGTAGATGGATTAATGCCATTCTGAGAAGAGCATGTAGGGAACACCAAGAGTTACTTATCCTTGAACCGGATTTGGATGATGAGTACAAGCGAATTGCTCTGAAATATTCGTTTCCGGAATGGATGATCAAACGCTGGAAAAATCGATTCTCGTCTGATCAGTTAAGGAATTTCCTTAAGTGGAATAATCGGAGACCGGATACGTATCTTAGAATAAATCATTTTCGTACTAATCCTGAAGAAATTAGTGAAATATTTATTGCAACTGGAAGTGAGTTCGAAGCATCTCCTATTAATAATGATTTTATTATTCTCAAGAAAACTTCAAATCTCAACTTAATGAAAGTCATCGAGGATGGATTTATAAGTGTTCAGGATGTTTCTCAGGGTTTGGTAGCGCCTCTTGTAAATCCTCAACCGGGTGAGCTTATACTTGATCTTTGTGCAGCGCCAGGTGGGAAAACCGGACACATAGCTGAACTTTGCAATGAATGTAAAATCATTTCTACTGACAAATCGGAAATGCGATTAAACCTTATTAACGAAAATGTCAACAGATGTGGATATACTAATGTTGAGGTTCTGTCTTATAATGATGTAATAAATGGAAAGAAGAAGTTTGACGCAGTCTTAGTAGATGCGCCTTGTACCGGTACTGGAGTGATGTCTCGAAGACCGGATATCAGGTGGCGGAAGAATGCTGATGATGCAGTTAAAATGGCAAAGGTTCAAATCGAACTTCTTAAACTTGCTGATAGTATGTTACAACCAAAAGGCAGGATCATATATAGCACCTGCTCAATTGAAAAAGAAGAGAACGAAGGTGTTGTAGAAAAATTTCTTGCTGATAAATCTAATTACGAACTAAATGATAGTTCAAGATTCATAGATAAAAAATTAGTCAACGAAAAAGGATATGTTAGTCTTCTCGGAATGGAAATTAACGGTGACGGTGTATTTGCAGCGAGGTTGGAGCGGAATTGACTGAGGCTGAACCTGAAAAGGCATTGACCGACAACGGGAAAAACAAATCCTGGCAGAATCGTCTTGAGCTTATCAGCGGACTTCTTGTAGCAACAATTACTGTGATATGGCTGATGTTTTTTATTGATCGGGCATTAATGCCGTTAATAGCGCTTGCAGGTGTTGAACGTACCGTACCAAATCTTCGCTATATGGATGTTAATGAAGCAGATAGTCTTTGCGAAGCGCTTGGTGTGGAGATAGTCCACAGCAGATATCGAGTAGATGATAAGCAACCATCCGGCACTATACTTGATCAATTTCCTGTAGCCGGAAGTATCGTTAAACCTGGTCGCAGAATTGAAGTAATAGTAAGCGAGCAGGATTTATCTGTTAACTGTCCGAATGTTGTGGGAATGTCTCCGCGAGAAGCATCTTTGAAAGCAGCTTCCTTTGGGCTGAAGGTCGATGAAGCAAATATTAGATATTGCCATTCATCAAACAGTCCGGAAGGTGTTGTTGTTGCGCAGAATCCTAAAGTGGATGAGGAATTAGTTAAAGGAACTGAACTGATTTTAACCGTCAGTCTTGGTAAAATACCAGATAGAATAATAGCCCCGGATCTTAAAGGGAGGAATATAAATGATATTAGATTGGTATTAACTAAGTCAAGGTTGAGATTAGGTAAAGTTACCCATTTCCCGGATAGTTCTGTTCCACAGGGCACGATTCTTTCACAGGATCCACCAGCCGGGACTGCGATGGAAGCAGGCGATTTGATTTCGATTCGTTCTGCGGTGAAACCAAGATCGTCACCATGATTAAACTTCATTAATATTAGAAGCTCTCAGGATTTGTTTTGTTAAAGATTGCTCCAAGTCTTTTATCAGCAGATATGGCGCGCTTGGCTGAGGCTGTAGAATCTATCGCTTCATCTGCAGATTACGTCCATTGCGATGTTATGGATGGGCATTTTGTGCCAAATTTGACCTTCGGCGCTCCGGTAGTGGGTGCGGTAAAAAAGGTTTCATCGCTTCCGCTTGATGTACATTTGATGATTGAGCATCCGGGCAGATGGATTAAAGATTATTTAGATGCAGGTTTGGATAGTGAAGATTTTCTTACGTTTCATGTTGAGGCTGAATTTGATCCTGAAGCTATAATCTCCCGGATCCGCCAAACGGGTGTTCGACCCGGTATAGCTATAAAACCTAATACTAGTTTCGAGCAGTTTGAGGGTTTGATTGAATTGGTTGATCAAGTGTTGATAATGACCGTTGAACCCGGATTTGGGGGGCAGAAATTTATGCATGATATGCTTACTAAGGTTAAAATGACACGACAGATGTCGAAGTTAGTTGTGATAGGTATTGATGGTGGTATTGATAAAAACACAGCGCATCTTGCAGTAGAAGCAGGCGCTGATTTGCTGATAGCAGGGAGCGCTATCTTTGGACACTCGGATCCGCAAAGTGCTATAGCTGAAATCAGACGATCCATAGGTGAATGATAGGAAATTTTTCGGATAGACTTTGAAGTAGTTTTCTTTCATTTAAGTGTAGATCAAAGAAATAAACAAGGAGTCCAACGATTTGACAAACAGTTATTGATTTAACAGGATCAATTTCTTAATATTATAGTTTACAAAATTTTACTCCACGAGGCATCCAGTTGCTAAAATCCAGATGGATGTATATCCTCCCAATTCTGCTGTTTCCGTTAATGGTTGCTGCGGATATGGTTTCCCCGACCGGTAAGAGTTTTCAATTACTGGACGGTCGAGAACCGGCAAAACCGATACAGGATCGGGGTAGTTGGTCTTGCGGGCATGAAGACCATCGAATCGACCTTGCATCAGGGTGGAATGCTGTAAGGGATGATGGAGTTGAGATCGGCGCCGTTAATATGCCGTTCTCGTGGGACGATTGGGACGGTGAATTAATTCTTTCCTCAAAATTCTACGTATCAGACACACTTAATAATCAGGTATTCAGGCTTGTAATTATGGGAGGATCCGGGAGCATTACTGCTATGCTAAACGGCGCTCACCTTGATACACGTTTTGGTAACGAACTATCCTTTCAGTTAGAGATCAATCCAAGGTTACTCAGATTTGGAACCGAGAATGAATTACAGATAATACTGAACAACAATTTCCCGAGGCGTGGGGGAATCCCTTTAGAAAGCGGCATCTATTCTAATCGGTATTATGGGGGTATCACACAGGATATTTATCTGAAGTATTCACCCATTACTAATATTGAAGATATTGTTGCTTTATGGGACGTCATTGACAATTATAAAAATGGTTTCCTTAAGGTAGATTTAACACTCCAACATGCAGGTTCTTCACCGGTACTACAAGCTAAAAATAATTTTGTAGTTGAGTATTTGCTTTTAGGTGGAGATGACAAAGTATTATTCAGGAGTTTGCGGGAGAATGTTAAATTCCCACCTGGTAGAGTGTTGTCATTAACTGAAAAACTTGATATAAGCCCGGATATTAAATGGAATATTACAAATAAGAATAATCTCTATCGATTAAAGACTCTACTTACAGGAGATAATCTTAGTTATAGCTCAACAGCTAAATTTGGCGTAAGAACCTGGGAAGTTAACGAAAAGGGATTTCAGCTTAATGGCGAGCAAATTTGGCTTAGATGCGTTAACTATCCTTCTTTTCAGGCTGAAGATGGTGATTTACTTACTGATGAAAAGTTAGAAGCTGATGTTCTGATGTTGAAAGAGCTTGGCGCTCATGCAGTAAGAATAATGCAAGGCTCTGCACCCTTATATTTTCTCGATTTATGTGATAGATATGGTTTGTTAGTATTTGAAGAATTGCCTGTATATCAGGTTCCTGATGGATTGTTATCTGAAGCTGACTTGATTAGATCTGCGACTGAACAGTTTAAAGCGATGATAATGCGGGATAGACGTTTTACTTGTATTGCAGGCTGGGGAATAGGTTCACAAATAAATCCCAAGAACAAGGTAAACTCGCAATATTATCAGGAATTAATAAAAATAGCGCGCGAACTTGATGATCGACCTTTGTATGCTTCATTTCGTTTTATGAATGAGTTTAACGCCGAACCACTTGATTTTGTAATACTTGAGTTGACTCCGGGATCGAAACAGGATATGAAAGCTTCAAGTAAGGCTGTTAAATGTAACACACCATTTTTAATAGGCGGAATCAGACAACTCGTATTACCAGGTAATCTCAACGGCTATCTTGATAATGAATCCGAAGCGGGTCAGGCAGATAATATTCTGAAGAAAATTCGCTGGGCAGAGAATCTTCAAAATTGCACCGGAGTTGTTGTAGGTGACTTTTTTAATTGGAAGGGAGCTTTACCAACAATCGCCGGACCTTTACACGGTAAGAGTCTGGTTTATACAAGTGGTATAACGAATATAAATCATAAGCCAAATCTTGCATGGCATCATTTAAAAGAGTACTGGACATCAGGGAATATCCAACCTTTACCTCCCGGAGAAGCGATGGAGCAGGATGGAGTATTACTTATAATTGCCGGTATCGCATTGATTTTAATATTATTTATTGCAGCGAGACAGAATAATATCTTCAGAATTAACCTTGTGCGTACTTTTACTTCTACGAGGGGCTTCTTTCAGGATATTAGTGACCGGCGGTATTTTCAGACCGGTCATACTTTTTTAATAGCTGTACTGATCTCCGGTTCATTAGCGTTAATTATGTCAGGATGGGTTTTTGCCAATCGAAGGTCTTATGCCTTGGATTGGTCGCTTTCGTATTTACTAAGTAATACTGAACTTCTTACTTGGGCTGGACTAATTGTATGGCATCCTTCACGCAGTATGTTTTTTTTCTGGGGCTTATTGTTTTTCATGCTTTGGATAGCGTCTATCAGACTCATGATATTATGTAGTATCCTCGGACGTTCATGTTCATTATCTCAGAGCTTTAGTTATATTAATTGGTCAATGGCTGGTTTTCTTATAACCATGCCTTTGGCAGTTATTGCCGGTCGTTTATTTACAATTTCGTTAGGATGGTTAATTATAACGGTGATTCTCGTGATTTTACTATGGACACATTTAAGATTGATTTCAGTAATAGTTCAGCATACACGAAAAGGAATAGGTAAAGCAGTTGTATTATGGTTTATCGGACCGGTAATTCTCACAATTGCTTTGGTTCTATTTCTTGAATATACAAGATACATTTCGGATTATTGGTACTTTTTCAGGGGGAACATACTACCATGAAAGTAGAGCATAAAACAAAAGATAAAAATATGAACATTAAAAACGAATCAGGTAAGATATCTGGGTTTGGCTTAACATTTGATGATGTTCTGATTGAACCTCGTAGATCATCAGTGTTACCACATCAGGTAAGTTTAAGAACTAAGGTCACTCGAAATATCAGCCTTAATATTCCTTTTCTGAGCGCTGCGATGGATACTGTTACCGAGTCGGAACTGGCAATTGCTATTGCGCGTGAGGGTGGTATTGGAGTAATACACAAGAACCTCTCTATCGCTGAACAGGCTGCTCAGGTTAAGAAGGTAAAGAGATCCGAAAGTTTTATTATTGCTGAGCCGGTAACTTTACCTTATGATAGACCACTATCTCATGCGCTGGATGTAATGTCAAAGTATGGAATTTCTGGAATTCCAATTGTAGATGGCGATGTGCTTTGTGGTATCCTGACGCATCGTGATATACGCTTTGCAGATGATACAAGCCTGCCGATCTCTAAATACATGACAAAAATGCCGATTGTGACAACTCCGGTTGGGACCACAGTTGATGATGCTAAAGCAATTTTCATTAAACATCACATCGAAAAACTACCGGTAGTTGATGGAAGAGGGCATTTAGTTGGTTTGATTACAGCAAAGGATATTGAGAAAAAGCGTGACTTTCCCAATGCCTGTATGGATGATCATGGCAGACTTCGAGCAGGCGCTGCTGTGGGAGTTGCTGCAAATACAATGGAACGAGTGTCAGGTTTGGTTGAGCAGGAAATTGACTTAATAACGGTTGATACGGCACATGGTCATTCTGAAGGTGTACTTAAAACTGTTGAAAGAATAAAGAGTGATTTTCCTGATGTTCAAATATTAGCAGGTAACATTGCCACTGCACAGGGAGCGCTTGATCTTGTTTCTGCCGGCGCTGATGGAGTAAAGGTTGGGATTGGAGCAGGGGCTATTTGTACAACCAGGGTTATTGCAGGAATTGGTGTACCTCAGATCACGGCAGTTATGTCCGCTTATGAAGCGCTTAAAGAAAGTGGAGTACCGATAGTTGCAGACGGAGGCGTCAGGTATTCAGGTGATGCAGCAAAGGCGCTGGCTGCCGGAGCTGATGCGGTTATGCTTGGTAACCTGCTTGCCGGTGTTGATGAGTCACCAGGCGAGACGGTTCTATGGGAAGGGCGTTCCTATAAAGTATATTACGGTATGGGTTCACTGGAAGCCATGAAAAAAGGATCGGCAGATCGCTATTTCCAGGAAGGCGCTGAACCAGGCAAACTGGTTCCGGAAGGAATTGAAGGTCGTGTTCCGTACAAAGGAAAGCTTACAGATACTGTTTTTCAATTATGCGGAGGAATTAGGGCAGCAATGGGTTATTGTGGTTGTCCTGATTTTGAGAGTTTCAAAAATGAAACGCGCTTCGTGAAGATTACAGTATCGGGCGTTAAAGAAAGTCATCCACATGATGTAGTAATCACACGCGAAGCGCCTAATTATAATATATCGTTATGAAACTGATTCTGAAGATTCAGTTATTGCAAAACGATTTTCAACAGCTTTGTGAAGTCTGGATTTTCGACGTGCTGCAGTGTTGCGATGAATAATGCCTTTAACAACTAACCTGTCAAACAAAGCGTTAGTCTTTTGAAGGTCGTTATGCGCTGTATCGACATCTGTAGCTTCACGTACTTTACGCATTGCAGTGCGCATTTTCGAGCGATATTGTCGGTTTCGCAGGTTCGCCTTAAGATTTGTCTTAATGCGTTTCTTTGTTGATTTATGATGTGCCATGTCTTTTCCTAAAGATTACAATTTCACAAACACACAAGTTAACACAATTTATCATGCTAAGTCAATGTTAAGTAAGAAACATATTATAAACAAGAGATATTATTTTGTAATATTTCTCTTGTTGATAACGCATCTCTTCAGCAGTTGTGCATATTATAATTATTTCTATAATGCCAAAAAATACTACAATGATGGTGAGAAACAGCGAAAAGAAACGACAGATGACTCAGATAGAAGAAGCACGCGAGGATCATCTAATTATGACAAATGCATTGAATCTGCCGGTAGGATGTTGGAATACTATCCTGACAACCGCTGGGAGGACGACGCCTTACTTCTGTTGGCAAAAGCATATTACAGAACTGAAAATTATCGTAAAGCAATAGGTAAGATTGATGAATTGATAGCAAAATATCCAAAATCAGAGTTTATTCAGGAGGGAAAGCTATGGAAAGGCATTTCACTTCTAAAGGTTTCACAGCCGGATTCCGGAAGACTTATTTTATCAGAATTATCTGGAGATGATGTACCTGTTGAGATTCGAGCCCAATCATATCTTGCTCTCGGTGAGTTCTACCATGAAGATGAACGTTGGGAGGAGGCAAGGATTGAATTCAGGAAAGTGCTTGATTCAGGCGTCAAAGATGAATATCTGAAAGGAATTGCCTGGGTGATGATTGGTGAATGTCTGACAAAACTTGATAAACCTGAAGAAGCTGTCAAATTGTATGAAGAAATACTTTGTTCTAAACCGAATCGAAGACTTAAACTGGAGGCAACGACTAAAAGAGCATTAGTGCTAATGCGTTTGAACAGGACAGAAGTGGCATTGAAATCACTTGAAGAGTTGCTCCATGATGCTGCTTATGTGAATGATTTTCCACAGATCGAAATGATTGTCGCAAGATGTTTGATAGCGCTTCGAAAATATGAAGATGCTCAAAAAAAGCTTCAGAATCTTATTGATACGGAAAGACGCGGTGAACTTGCCGCTGAGGCAAATTATGAAATGGGTTGGCTTTTATGGGAACAATGGCATGATTTTCCGAACGCATACAAATCTTTTGTTGAGGTGAAATCTGCCGATCGCACATCACCTTTCAGTACAGTAGCAGATTCACTTAAAAATGAGATGGAGACACTTTACGGATCCTGGCAAAAGCTTATATTTCTTGAGAATCAAATTATTATTGCAGACAGTTCGATAAGTGGTTTAAGGGTAATGGTTGAAGCGGACACCGTATTCACTGACTCACTAAAACTTGTTACTGAGGCTGATAAGAAAAAGTCAAATCGAAGCAGAGATACAAAACGAAAACGGAAAGATAGAAGAAAAGAAGAAGAGTTGATAAGCGACAAAGAAGAGATCGCTGAAGGTGATTCCACCGTCGCAGAAGATGAAACAGTTGTCGCAGAATTTGATTCAACATTGCTTGTTTCTCTGATTTCACAAAGACGCACCGAGCAGATTATTGCTCGTATGGAATTGGCTGGATTTCATTTTTTTCAGAGGAATGATCCGGATAGCGCTGTTTATTACTATAATATGGTTGCTAATCTTGATACTGTGAATGAGATTTGGGGGAGAGCTGTTGCCGCTTTAGCATTTATTGCCGGGAACAGGGATGATGGTTTTAAACGAGATTCACTTTATAAACTGTTATATGAGAAGATGCCGGAAACAGACTTCAGTCGTTATGCATCAAAAGCTCTGGGGATGCAGGTTGAAACTCAAGAGACTGACAGTTTGTATCAGAGATTTATAAAAACTGAGAATTTATGGTGGAAATCAGACAATCAGGTTGAAGCGAGAGATGAATATCTTAGAATTGCAGAGATTGCTGATTCCGCCAGCGACATCCGTGCTAAAGCGTTGCTTGCCGCTGCATATTTATCCCGCAAGGTTATTAAGGACGATTCGCTTGCGTTAGCGCTTTATACTACCATTGCTGAAGAATACAAAGACACTGAAGCCGGTAGATTGGCAGCACGCAGAATCGATAAGAATCGTATCAAGCAAAATCAGGACGAGGTAGTTAAAGGAAATGAGCAGATGGAAATTGATGGCACTGAATCCAATCTTACTGGTGTGGGCGATTTTAGAAGAGATTTTACAATGGATGATGGAATAGAAGATGACAGAATTTATGAGCCGGACGAGGTTGATGAACTACCAAGATTGCTAACCAATTCAAGAAAACTGCAAGGCTATATTTCACAGTACTATCCTGAGGAAATCAGTGGCGAGAATATCACGAGTAGGGTGGAGATTAATTTTATTGTACAGCCTTCTTCGGAAATAAGCGAGGTAGAAATTGCATTTATTGATAGACCGGGGCAGGGTTTTGAGGATGCTGCTTTAGAGGTTATGAAGCATCTGAAATACACTGCTGGGAAAAGAATGGGTAAGAAGGTTCGTATTCGCATGAAACAAGTGTTGATTTTTGAGGAGGAGGAAGAAGGAGCTGGCGAGATCGATAAGTTCGATAAACCGGAAATGTGGAAAAATGGTAAATAAGATTAAAATGTCAATAATAGAAAAAGGAATAATAACCGACATTAAACAAATATCCGGAGATATATGGGATATGACGGTTGCAGCTTCACAAATCGCTAGAAACTCAAAACCCGGTCAGTTTGTTCATGTAAAGGTTAACAATGGCTTCAAACCTTTCTTAAGAAGACCTTTAAGCATTGGTCCTGTCAACGGTGATACTCTTAGGCTGATCTTTCTGGTTAAAGGTGGAGGAACACAGATTCTGGCTAAGAAAAATGTTGGTGAAGAGATTGATATGATAGGACCACTTGGCAGCGCTTTTAGAATGCCGAAAAAGGATGAATTCCCGATATTTATGGCTGGTGGAATTGGCATAGTTCCACTTCTTTTTCTTGATGATTGTTTGACAAACGATATACAACGATTGTTTCTATTAGGGCTTCGATCCAGATCATTTTCTACTGTATCCGACGATGAGCTTAATAAACGCAGTATATATGTATCCAGTGATGATGGCAGCATTGGTTTTAAAGGAAACGTAATTGAGCTTCTTACCGAACAACTTGATAATAATAAACTCATTAACCCTATTATTTACAGTTGTGGTCCGGGAATTATGTTAGCCAAGTTAAAGGAGTTTTGCGAGATGCGTCAAATTCCTGCTTATGTGTCGCTTGAGGTTCCAATGGGGTGTGGTGTAGGCGCTTGCCAGAGCTGCGCTGTTCCGAAAGCTGATGGGGATGGTTATTACTTGGTTTGCCAGGATGGACCTGTTTTCGATGCTTCACTGGTTAATTTGAATCATGGGGAATTACCATGATAGTAAACGCAAACGTCAGGATGGGGGATATCGAGCTTAGAACACCACTTTTAACCGGATCCGGCACTTTTGGCTATGGCAGCGAATTTGAGGATTTGACGGATTATTCAGCGCTTGGTGGTATTGTCACCAAGTCTCTGTCTTTTGAGCCGAGAGCCGGGAATCCACCACCGCGAATATGTGAAACATCTTCAGGTGGTATAATCAATTCAATTGGACTGGCGAATGTGGGCATTGAAGAGTTTTTAGGTAGTAAAGTCAATGAACTTCCACTTGATAAAACTGAGGTATTCCTAAGTGTTGTAGGTGATTCTGTTGAAGATTTTACGAAGGTTGTTGAGAGATTAGAAGACGTAGAAAGAATCGCTGGTTATGAACTGAATGTCTCATGTCCAAATGTTAAACGAGGTGGTTTAAGCCTAGGAGGAGACAGGGAGGCAGTAACTGCAATTGTCAGAGAAGTAAGGGCTTTAACGAAGCGTTTTATATCGGTTAAGTTGACTCCGCATTATACATTGATTGCTCCCGTTGCGCAGGCGGCAGTTGATGCCGGAGCTGATGCTTTGACGCTGATAAACACTTTGGTTGGTATGGAGATTAATGCTGAAACACGCAAACCGCTGTTGGGGAATATCACAGGTGGCTACAGCGGACCTCCGTTGAAACCTGTCGCCCTGGCAAAGGTCTGGCAGGCAGCTCAGGTGGTCGATGTGCCGATTTGGGCATCAGGCGGTATCGTAAACGGTATTGATGCAATTGAGTTTCTGCTTACGGGCGCTACTGCATTACAGGTTGGTTCCGTTCTATTTGCTGATCCTAAGGCACCGACTCGCATATTAAATGAGATGATTCAGTATTGTGAACGGCATAACGTTGATAGTTTCACAGACCTGATCGGAGGACTAAGAACTTGAACTATTACATTAAGTATGTCGTGTATCTTATTATTACTGCATTAATAACATTTACATTTCAATCCTGTACTCCAGCTCCGCGCTTTCGAGATAAACCTGTAAAAAGAGGACATTATAAAAAGCCATCGAAATCTCCTAAGCAGTTCAAAGTTGGACAGATTCTAACCGGTGAAGCTTCTTGGTACGGACCAAAATTCAACGGTAGAAAAACTGCAAACGGCGAAGTATTTGATATGAATGGCAAGACTGCTGCACATAAAGAATTACCCTTCGATACTTGGGTCGAAGTTACAAATCTCGCTAATGGCAAGAAAGTGAATGTACGAATCAATGACAGAGGTCCTTTTGTAAAGAAACGGATCCTCGATTTATCGAAGGGAGCAGCCGTGGAAATCGGTCTGGATAAAATGGGTGTGACCAAGGTTGAAATACGAATAATATCGCTGGGAGATAAATGAAAAAGGGTGGATTAGGTTCCAGATTGCTTGTTGCTGCATGGGGGATACCGCTGCTGCTGGGATTAACCTGGCTGGGAGGATGGTGGACTGCGCTGTTGATTGGCTGTATTTCAACAATGGCTTTGATTGAGTATTATTCGATGCAGAAGGAGTTAGGCAGGGCACCAACAAAATGGATTGGGATAATTACAGGACTGGCAATAATTTTTGTCTGGAAAATCGATATTACGAAGTTTGATATTATATATTTCCATTGGGTATTGATAGTGGCTTGTCTGATCTTAATGGTTTTTATGATGATGCGTGGAAGAAGTCATCTTGATTTCTCATCAACATTAAGCGGTTTGATTTATATCCCTTTACTGGCAGGCAGTTTCATCGCTGTCAGGGACTGGAATACAGGTTCAATTGAGAACGAGGGCAGGTGGCTGGCGTATGGAATTTGGGGAGCGATTTGGATTTGTGATACCGCAGCTTATTTTGGTGGTAAAGCGCTGGGAAAGCATAAGCTAGCTCCTACCATCAGTCCCAATAAAACTGTCGAGGGTTTTCTTTTTGGATTTGCAGGATCCGTTATATTCAGCCTTGCCTGGTGGAAGGTAGGTTTGATAGAGTTGGATGTCAGCATAATACTGGCAATTGCTGCAGGATTGTTCGGACAGGTGGGAGATCTTGCCGAATCCGCGTTGAAGCGAGAAGCAAAGGTTAAAGATTCGAGCGCGCTGTTGCCCGGGCATGGCGGTATTCTTGATCGCTTTGACAGTCTGCTGTTTACAGCGCCGGTGGTGGCTATGTACCTGGTTGTAAGGCCTGAAGTTTTGTATTATTTGTAGAGTGAAGCGTGTCTTACAGCCTGAAGGCTGAACTCTGAACTTTTGAGCTGGAGTAACGAAGCTTGCTTCGTTGATTTTCGATAAAACAACAATTCAAAATAAATAAAGCAAAAACAATGTTTAAAATTCCAATCGAGGAACTTACAAAGAAAGCCTATAATATCCGTAAGAACCTGATCGAGCTGATGTATCGCTCAGGATCAGGGCATCTGGATACTTCGCTAAGTCTGGTGGAGATATGGATTTCTACTGTATATTCCGATTTTTTCAAGTTTGATCCAAATAACGGAGCTTGGGAGGAAAGAGACCGTATTTTCCTCTCCGAAGGACATGCCTGCCCGCTTCAGTACTGCGTTAATGCAGAGCTTGGTTATTATCCGATTGATGACCTGTTTAACACGTTCAGACAACCGGAAAGCCCGTTCCAGGGTCACACCAAGCGCAGTTTGAAACATGGCTTCGAGAATTCCAACGGAAGTCTCAGCATCGGTTTATGGCATGCTTATGGTCATGCGCTGGCAACGGATCGCTATGTGTTCTGCGTTGCCGGTGATGGTGAATTCCAGGAGCCTTCCAGCCAGAGTCTGCTGTTTGCTCCGTTCAACATGAAACCGGCGCCTAATTTTACTCTGCTGTTGAACTACAACCGACTCGCCCAGGATAATATGGTCGATCTGGGTCCGATTGCCGATGTGGCTGCGTTGTATAACTGGCAGGTGTTACAGGTTGACGGGCACAGTTTCCAGGCGCTCGGTGAGGCTTTCCAGCAGGCAATTAAAGACACGGAACGTCCTTCCTTTATCGTTTGTAATACTACCAAAGGCAAGGGCGGGGCTATTGAATTTGCCGGGAAGCTCGGTCATCATGGTGTTCCTCCTAAGGGTGAAGAGGAATACAAAGCATATCTTGCGGGTCTTGAAGCAGGGAGGCAGAAATAATTATGGAAACTTACGGAAACGAATCACTGCGCGAGGCTTTTGGAAAAGCTTTAATTGATGCCGGTAAAATCTGGAATAACCTTGTTGTACTCGACGCCGGTACGAAGAATTCCACCTACAGTCAGAAATTTCAGGAAGTATTCCCTGACAGGTTTTACACGCCCGGTATTAACGAACCCGGAATGGTCGGAGCAGCAACCGGAATGGCTATGGCTGGCAAGCGGGTAGTTGCCTGTGATATGTCGGTATTTTTGCATCATGCCTACGCTCAGATAAGAGCTGCCGCGAGGCAGGGAAGTGACATGCACATGATTATAGCAGCCACTCATACAGGCGTAGCCGTTGGTCCTGATGGTGGATCTGCCCATGATCTGACAGATCTGGCGAGGATGAGATTAGTAGCTGGGTTTAATGTCATTACTCCGTGGGATGGTCGTCAGATAAGAAGCGTTCTTCAGGTAATACTTGAAGAGAAGGGACTGTACTATGTCAGGCTCAACCGCCCTAAAGTACCCCTGTTTTTACCCGAACCGGCTCCCTTTGAACTCGGAAAAGCATACAAACTTTCTGAGGGCGAACGGGTCACTATTATCGCCGTCGGTGACAAGGTCTATAACGCACTTATCGCGTCGGAGGAATTGGGTAAAGGTTTCGCTGATGTGATTGGAGTATCCACTCTTGAGCCGTTAGATTCAGACACTATTATTGCTTCAGCGAAAAAGACCGGTAAAGTAATAACTGTAGAAGATCACTTATACATTGGTGGTTTATTTGAAGCAGTGGCTGGAGTGTTAGTGCAGCATCATCCAACACCGATGCGTCGCATTGCCCTTGACAGGATTTTCACCACATCCGGTGATCCTGATGAACTGGCTGAGATTTACGGTGTGAACACAGCAGCGATTGTCAGGATGTGTAAGGAGTTTGTGGGATAGGATATAAAGAATGTGATAGTCACGTAGGGGCCGATTTATCGAGCCCATTGGAAGATGGGGCTCAGCAAGCTGGCCCCTACGCGTAAGGTTATTTAGAGTGCTGTCAGGCATCCTCGCCTGACACGTTAGTCCTTTAAAATATCGTGAAAAGGCGACCATGCCCAACCTACTTGAAGTAAGAGACCTGTGTACGTATTTTCACTCCGACGACGGCGTTGCCAAAGCCGTTGACGGGGTGTCGTTCAACGTTGAAGCCGGAAAGACGCTCGGAATTGTCGGTGAGTCCGGCTGCGGGAAGACCGTGAGCTGCCTCAGCGTTTTGCGGTTGATACAGATTCCACCGGGTGAGATCGCAAGCGGTGAAGTCATTTTCAACGGCGTCGATCTGCTGAAGCTGCCAGAAAGCGAAATGCGTCACATCCGCGGTAACGATATAGCCATGATCTTCCAGGAACCGATGACGTCGCTCAATCCGGTGTTTACCTGCGGAGATCAGGTGGTCGAAGCCGTCATGCTTCACCAGGATGCATCCTCAGATGACGCCCGTGAAAAGGCGCTTGAGATGTTCAAACTGGTTGGCATTCCCGATCCTGAGCGGCGGCTTGACGAGTACCCGCATCAGCTCTCTGGAGGACTCCGGCAGCGGGTGATGATTGCAATGGCTTTGTCATGTCATCCCAAGCTGCTGATCTGCGACGAACCGACGACCGCGCTGGACGTCACCATACAGGCGCAGATACTGGAGTTGCTGAAAGACCTACAGAAGCGACTTGGCATGGCGATTATCATGATCACGCATGACCTGGGTGTGGTGGCTGAAACCTGCGACAGGGTGGTGGTTATGTACGCCGGCAAGGTCGCTGAAACGGGTGACGCAAGCTCGATCTTCCACCGACCGCAGCATCCGTATTCGATTGGACTGCAGCACGCCATTCCCAAGATGGGCGTCCGCAAAGAGAAACTGCATCAGATCGAAGGCGTCGTTCCCAATCCGCTTGACTTTCCACCCGGCTGCAAGTTCCATCCCCGCTGCCCGATTGCGGACGACAGATGCAAGACTGAAGAACCTGTCCTTAAAGGACACAGCGGAGGGAATCAGGTTGCCTGCTGGAAGGCGGGAGAGTTTAAGCTTTAGGGAATTTTGAATTTTGGATTTTGGATGATGAGCAGTACTAACAGTAGGGGTGGGGCAGACATTCTTGTCTGCCGAATATCAATGCCCGCGTAGTCAATGTAGCCCGGATTTCCCAAATCCGGGGATCCAGATTTCTTTAATAATCCCGGCTTGCCTTCAAGCCGGGCTACGAAACTAAGGAGGACGAAATGACGGAAGAACTAAAAAATCCTATCACTATCGTTGCAAATAGGGAAATTGCGGAAAATAGCGATGTTCTAGGTCTACTATCGTTAATCCGACCAGAATGGCAAGCGAAGAATCTCATCCAGCGAGTAATCAACCTACTTCCGGTTGATCCTAGTAGTGCGTGTCAACGCTTATTTAATGCAGCGATTCACGATCTGAAGAAGAAGATACTCGTTGCAGGAATTGACATTGCTAAGGAAGCGGCGGAAGCAAACAGACTACCACAAGTCAACAGAGCAGAAGATATCGATGATTATAACGTATCTAAAACAATCGATTTGGCCTACTATATGGGACTCTTGACAAGGCCTGAATGGCGTAGAATCACTAGAGTATATGACATCAGACGTGACCTTGAACACGAAGACGATGAGTATGAGGCAACTATCGAAGACTGTTTCTATATCTTTAAGACATCTATAGAATCTGTGTTGGCTAAAGACCCGGTTGAAGTATTGAGGCTTCTTGACATAAAGGAAATAGTTGAACAGTCGACTGCAATAACTCTTGATCAAACCCTTAGAGACGAGTACGCTGTCGCTCGAACTGTACGGCAAGTTGAAATTTACAAGTTTCTTATTTCAACAGCAATTGACAGCAAGCAGCCAGATATTGTACGACAGAACTGTTATATAGCGTTGGGCATCCTGAGTCCCCTGACTAAAGACAACGTGAAGATCGAGGTTTCTCAAGTATACTCAGACAAAGTCAAAAGAAAGGGTTTAGACACCTTTACAGCGCGTGTTGCGAATACGGCTGGCATTCTTCCTTACTTTAAAAAGAGCGTTCTCAAGACATACTATTCCAACTTTCTTGCTTATATGAAGAAAGTAGGCTATGATTTCCGCTCCCATGCTAAACATGGGGAATTGTTACGAGATTTTAAAGAGTTTGGGGGACTGGATCATTGTCCAAACGATATCATCCCTGACATCGTCGAGTGGCTTGCATTATGCTACATCGGTGAAAAGAGCTTTGGGCAGTACTCATCGATCCGAAAAGTGTTTTGCTCCAACACAGGAGCACCCCTTGCTAAGGAAATACTTATGGAGTCGAAGTCCCGTATTGGTCCTGTCTTGCAGCATGTAATTAATTCCAGCAAGATCATTAAAGCTGAATGTAAGTGGCAATATTGTGCCAGACGAGCACAGGATTTACTTGACAATTGCACCGCGGCTTGAGCCACAATCCAATAATATAGTGTTTAGTATCGTAGCCCGGCTTGCCCTCAAGCCGGGATTAAAATATTGTAATCTGGATTCCAAGATTTGGGAAATCCTGGCTACTTAACTTATGGTCTCTGAGATGGTTTGTAAAGGAGGGAGAGGCGCCCCGGAGGTTTCAGAGACCAGTAAACAATTTATATAAGTTAAACACAAAAGTCAATAAGGGAACTAACAGCATGAAACAATCAATAATCGTAGTACTATTGTTATTAACAGCCATGATTGAAGTAGCAGACGCACAATGGCTTTACCAGACAGGCACTGATCCTTTTGACGATTCTGTTACGCACGTTATTTATACAGTGACATTCGATGAAGTTCCCGGGTCGCTGTATGTAAGACGAAAAGGCTCCATGTTAGAGATATTCATTCTCACGTTATCTACTTATATTGGAACCAACAATTGTGACCTGGTACCTGCAGAGTGGAGGTTCGACAAGAGGGAAAGCAAATCCCTTTGGTGGTTCCCCTCTACCTGCAAGAAAGGTGCCTTTCTGTATAACGAAGACTACAAGCTCATCTTCTTACAGAACATGAAGGAGTGTAACACGCTCATCATAAGATTTACTAAACATGATGGTGGCACGGTAACAATGCGCTTTTCCCTGGCAGGTTTCACAGCAATGTACAATAAGTACATTGGGGAATCTGTAAAAACCAGCCCTCCATCAGAATGATAATTTTGCTGTTTTAACAAGAAGTAAATTTGGGTATAGCAGCTATTTTAGTTTCGTAGCCCGGTATGCCCTCATGCCGGGATTATGATAGAAATCTGGATACCCGGATTTGGGAAATCCAGACCACATTCTCACCACCGGCTTTCGCTGGTGGCTATTGCACAACGTTCCCGAGTATAAAAATCTAACTGAACTTGAAAATTACTTGAGATTAGATTCAAGGCAATTTTGGGTAGATCACCATCGAAATGATACAATACATAAGGAGAAATCATTGGTTGTTTATTATATTGTGTTAGGTCTTGGGCTTTAGGACGCACTGACAGATAACAATAAAAGAAGAAACCAAATGAAAATACAAACATTTTTCGCATCTCTGAGAGCGCCGTTTTTCACTGCGGTGATAATCCCTGTCATACTCGGCAGCGTGCTCGCCTGGCATCATGGTTCGACATTCCACTGGGGGCTCTTTTTTATCACGCTCTTCGGTGCGATTGCGCTTCATGCGGGAGCTAATACCATCAACGACTACTTTGACCACCTCAGCAATAACGACGCTGTCAACGATGAGTTCATCCGACCGTTCACGGGTGGCAGCAGGCTGATTCAGAATGGGGATCTGACGCCGAGAGGCATGCTGACGATTTCGATTTCTACCTATATGATCGGCGTCATTATCGGGCTGTACCTGACTTATTTAAGAGGCATGACGATATTCTGGATCGGGCTGATCGGAGTGGCTTGCGGGGTGCTGTATGTTGCGCCCGGTATCAACCTCGCAAAGCGTGGTTTCGGTGAGTTTGCAATTGCGCTGGCGTTCGGGTTGTGCTGTGTGAGTGGAGCGTATTACGTGCAGGCTCAGACCTTGAGCTTCGAGGTGATCTTTGCATCGCTGCCGGTAGCTATGCTGATCTTGCTGGTGCTGTTTATAAACCAATTCCCTGATTATAACGCGGACAAGGCGGTGGGAAAAACGCACTGGGTGGTCAGGATGGGCAGGAAGAAGGCGTCGGTCAGCTATGCGACGATGATGATTATAACTTATGCTTTGATCATTGCGCTGGCTCTTATTTACGGTAAATTCTGGCTGCTGGTCGGGCTGGCAACCGCTCCGATAGCGATCAAAGCGGTGCGGAATGCGCTGGTGAACTACGACGATGTGAAGGAGCTTTTCCCGTCATGCGCAGGTACGATCATGACTCACATGTTCACGGGGCTGCTGCTGACGTCAGGGTATGTTTTGCAGACGCTGTTAAGCTAATTTCCCAAATCAAGTTGAAGCTAACCACAGAGGCACAAAGACACAAAGAAAAATTCTCTGTGCCTCTGTGTCTCTGTGGTTTTTGTTTTTAAGATGCCCAATCCCCCTGAAATAACACTTGCTGAAGTGCAGTTCGGTGACACTCCGGCGGGAGGTTATACTTACCGTATTCCGGATGAATTGAACATCACATGCGCCGGAATCCGTGTCAGAGCTCCTTTTGGTATGCAGCGGCGGGTGGGCATACTGACCAGCATCTACAAAGGGCAGGATCGAGCTCACTACCGCAACATTGCCGAACCTATAGACATCACACCCCTGATCTCACCTGAGATACTCGAACTTACCAAGTGGATTGCTGAATACTATCTCTGTGAATGGGGGGAGGCATTATCATCAGCCATACCACGCGGTCTAAAACCGACAGGCAAACGCAAATATATCCTGACCGAGCTTGGATTATCTGAACCCTTCCTATCCGAAGAGACCGGACCAGCAGGACAGCTTTGGCGTGACCTCCGAAAATCACCGTTGACCTTCGCTCAAATTAACAGACGCTTTCCACGAGGAACCCTTTTAATTGAGAAATTCAAACAGCATGGATGGATTGAGCAGATAGAAATTGAGGTGCGTCGCTCGGTTCAAAACATGATCACAGAATGGCGCTGGAATGATGAACAGGATTATGCTGATGTATTAGAGAAAATGCCACAGCGATCAAAGAAATTAAGGCGCGGTGTCGAGATTCTTAGGGATAATACCGGCAGGATTACCGCCAAAGAACTTAGCGCTATTGAGCCGGGTATGAGCCAGATCATGACAAATTTGGTGAAGAAAGGCTGGATTTTATCATCTCAGGTTCCCGCGCACATGCTTAGCAGTCTGCAAACCGGAATGGAAGAGACAGCGGTAAACTCAATTGTTCTTTCAACCGCACAGAAGACTATTGTTGAAAAAATCGAGAAGTCGCTGCAGTCTGGTAAATATCAGTCATTTTTACTACATGGAGTCACAGGTTCCGGCAAAACTATCGTATATCTTGAAGCGGTTGCGAAAGCATTGGAACTTGGAGGATCTGCGATAGTGATGGTGCCGGAGATTTCGCTGACGCCACAGTTAACCGGACGTTTCAGACGAAAATTCGGATCGGATGTGGTGGTAACGCACAGCGGTCTCTCTGAGGCTGAGAGACGTGAAGCATGGAACCTGGCAAGAACCGGCAAAGCAAAGGTGATGGTGGGACCTCGTTCGGTGGTGTTTACTCCGCTCGATAATATTAAACTGATCATTGTCGATGAGGAGCACGACGACAGCTATAAACAGGCGGATCCGGCGCCGAGGTACAACGGCAGGGATGTAGCTCTTTATAGGGGATTCAAATCAGGCGCGACAGTAATTCTCGGATCGGCGACGCCTGATATTATAAGTTACAGCAATGCGAGAAGAGATAGATACGAACTGCTCGAATTAAAAGAGCGTCATGGTGAAGGAAACCTGCCGGATGTCTGGGTTGTCAAATGGAGTCCGAGCGAAAGAGCAGGATGCTTCAGCCCGAAGCTAAAGAAAAGATTAGAGGAAGTCGTTGAGCGCGGTGAGCAGGCTATTCTACTGATCAACCGCCGCGGTTTTTCGACGATTATTCGCTGTCCTGAATGCGGAAGTGTTGCCAAATGCCCGAACTGTGACATTACTTTACGCTATCACCGCGACAGGCAGTTAATAGAATGCCATTATTGCGGGCATAACCAAAAACCGCTTGACACATGTCCAAGTTGTCGAAGCCAGAGACTGATTTACGGAGGTATTGGAACACAACGCGTCCAACGGGAGTTAGAATTATATCTGCCGAAGGCGCGTGTGATACGGATGGATCAGGATACTACGCACGGCAAAGGCGCTCATCAGAATATATTGGCAGATTTTGCAGTGCATAAGTACGATATACTCCTTGGAACGCAGATGGTTGCCAAGGGGCATGATTTTCCCAACGTAACACTGGTTGGGATACTGCTCGCTGACATGGAATGGTGGAGATCGGATTTCAGGGCTAATGAACGTGCGTACAGGCTCCTGTCTCAGGCGGCAGGCAGGACGGGACGCGCGGGTGGGGGAGAGGTTGTTATTCAGGCACTTGAAGCTGAAAATCCTTTGCTGCGCTGGGTTCAGAAGCATGATTATAATGAGTTGTTCAATTCCGAGGTTGATGATCGAAAAGGTCTGGATTATCCACCTTATAGTAAATTGGTTGCGATATTGCTAAAATCCGAAGATGCTGTTATGGTTGATAAAGCTGCCAATGAGCTTAAAGAAACACTTGATTACAGTCTTGCAGGTTGCAAAATATTAGGACCGGCGCCACCTCAGATTGAACGGCTTGAGAAATTCTATCGACGCAGGTTATTGATTAAAATTCCCTTGGCAAGTAAAAACTCGGTCAGAACTAAAAACTCTATCAAAGAGATGGTTCAGGAGCTTGAAAAGCAATATCAGAATCGAAAGTTAAGGTTTATAGTTGACGTTGATCCGGTTGATGTGTAAATTAATTAATAAGGATGATTATTTTAGTAAATGCGAAAAAAGACAATTGCGTCTGATTCTTCAAACATTCTTAGTTTTTCTGCTCTTTATTAGTTCAATAGCAGGCGCTGTTCGTATTAAACCTCAATTCCAATACGATTATATCGGCGCTGATCAGGAGTACATTGACAAGCTTGATATTGAGTTAAAGCAAAAGCTTAAGTATATTGAAAGCAACCTTGAAACGGAACTTAAAGGATCCGTAAAAGTAATCCTCACGCTTTCTGAGGATGATTTTGCAAGGAAGACAAGAGGTGGAGTACCGGGCTGGGCTGGGGGGATTGCTTATCCGCAGCAACAAACCGTAGTACTGAAAACACCTCTTTTCTTCGGGCAGGGTGTTCCGGTTGAAGTACTCGCTGCGCATGAAGTAACACATGTTCTTATTCATCAGATTATCGGCGATAACTACCTGCCTCGCTGGTTGGAAGAGGGTTTATGCCAGGTTCTTGCCGGAGAATCAAGAACAGGATCGTTCGGTGCAATGGGACGCGCCGCTGCCGCCAACAGATTAATGGGTCTCCCGCGAGTGGATCATGTGCTTGGTTTCTCACGACCTGATGCAAACTTAGCCTATACGGAATCACGCTATGCAACTGCTGCCTTGGTTGACAGATTTGGTTGGCGAGCAATAAATGATTTGTTGAGCAGAATTGGTGATGGCACAGAGTTCGAGGAAGCTTTTTTTCTGGCAATCGGTGTTGATTATGAGTTTTGGCAGGTGGAATGGTTAGAAGACGCTCGCACAAAATACAGTGTCATGGCATTGCTGGAGATGCAGAATTTGATTTGGATTATTATTTTACTCCTGGCAATTCTTGCTATGATTGTTACCTTTGTTAGACGCAAATTGCAGTTGAGACGATGGACGGAGGAAGAAGAAGATGAGGATGATTACAATGAACCGATTTTTCCGGAATAGGTTAGATCGTTCAGAGTACAGCCTTCAGGCTGTTGGAACACGCTAAAGAGTCTGTCCGGTAATGCTAAAAGCGCTTGGGGAAGCATCATCCCAGCGAAAGCTGGGATCCAGTAAACTCTTAATAAATAAATCATTATCTGGATTCCAACTTCCGTTGGAATGATGCGTTGCGAGATTTACGCTATTATTGGACAGACTCTAAAGCGTGAACTCTGAACCGGTATTAAGTGAGAAAAAGCAAATGCGATTATTAACAGTACTAACTCTTGTCATTTTTATTTCCGCAGCCGGATTCTGCGCAGGAATTACAAGCTTTCCTATAACGGTTTCGCTCAACGAAACACGCGCACTTGCCCTCGGAGGAGCTGTGATTACTGAAACAGGTTGGTCACAAGGAGCAATGTTTAATCCAGCGACTGCTGCTGATGGTGGTCGAAGCTTTAGCGCTTGTTATGCCAACCACCTCGTTGATCAATGGAATGGTGGATTTAATGTATCTTATCCATTATTTGAAAAATATACCGTTGGCGGGTATCTGACAACTTTCGACCACGGTGAGTTTGACAGAACTAATCTAGATGAGATTCCAACAGAAGAGACATTTGGAGCATCTGAAAATCTTGCTGCCGTATTTTTTGCTGGTAAGTATAAAGAAAATCTGTCCTATGGTGGTGCATTAAAATTTATATGGGGGGAGATTGATACTGATAAATCATCCGGATATGCGGTTGATCTCGGGATTACTTATGATCCCAATTGGGAAAGAGTGAAGTTAGGATTGGCTGTGCGTAATCTTGGAAAACAGATCAGCGCTTACGGATCGGACACCTATCCTCTTCCAACAGAGACATTAATTGGTTTATCACAAAAACTGAAGTATTTACCATTAACTATAAGTACGGTAATGATACTGTCACGTGAGGATGAAGGAGACTATAACGGAGATTTTCTACCGGGTTCACCGGGCCTGTCTTTTGGGTTTGGTGGTGAATTTGCTGTTCAGATTAATGTTATAAAAGATCCGCTTCAATTAAGATTTGGATATAGAAGCCGAGCTGAAGGCTTACGCGTCGGTTATCATAATGATATGCTTGCAGGCACGAGCTATGGTATAGGCATACCTTTGCAAAATTTTAACTTTGATTACACGTTCGTCTTTATGGGGGCTCTCGGCAGCATACATCGTTTTGGTTTGACCGGTAAGTTATAAAGTTGAGTGATCACCTCTGAACGACTTGCATTTTAGAGGTTTACAATATACATTAATCCAACATACCGTATTTCGGTCATAAACTTGGACTTATAAATGAGATGCCAACATTGTAGAACTAACGTTACGAAAATACCTATTAACTGGAAATGTCCCAGTTGCGGTGAACAGCTGCCCGAACCAGGCAAGTGGTTTTATTTTAGTGAGCATCTTATTGAGTATCTCCCTGAAAAAGGTGTGATATTCTGGACTGTCTGGTTTGCTATTATAATGATTCTAACGGGCGTGGCAGAGCTTGTACTCGGTAGAGGCTATTTGCTTAGTTACTTGGGTGGCAGTTTGTTAATGTCTCTTGTTTTTTTGTTTTTTGGTGGTATGTTGATAGATATGGTAATGAAAATAAATCTGCCGATACGCATGCCTTACGGTACTGACTACATTCTTAAAGAACGAGCTGTAATTCGCAATTTCAGGAAAGCAACCAATCTGGCGCTGATAATTGGCATCATTTATTCTCTTTACTGGTTGAAACCTCGTATATTTTTTCTTTATTTTCCTGCCTATCTCGTTACCATAAGCTGGTTTCTTGTACTTGCTTGGTCGATTCTTGGTCTATTCCTTGATCCTCGCATGACTGAAGATGTCCGCTTCCGCTTTTATATGGACAGGCTTGGCATCACAAGCCTTAAACAATACCGAAAACTGGGGACGGCGTTTATTGCTGTTCTTGTTCTCATTGCCATTGGTTACCACATACTGATTTCCGTTCCAGGTTTATGGAAAGAGATTAGTAATACAACTTCTTTTGGCACATTTATAAGATTTATGAAAGAGTACTTTGCTTGGTTGTTTTAGTAAGTGTGAAAGTGTGAAAGTATGAAAGTTAAAAGATGAAATCAAATTTAAAAAAGAGATGTATTTGTTTTTTTTTAATTCTTGTATCAATATTTCCCTCGTTTTCTGCCCTCGCGCGACCTCTTACTGAACAGGACATTCCTGTCACCCGCAACCTTCTTGGCACACCACTTCCAACCAGATCACAATATCTCGCTGAACACCCATTACGTGATTTAACTGTTCATGGAATCCATAGCATTAATAATCGTCGTGATGAAGACGGTACGGTTATCATTGCGGTCAATCACAGATTGTTAAATGAGCATGAAGCGTTATTTGATCAGTTCTCAAATGATATTGCAAACCAAGGATATGATGTTATTCAACTTGATGTTGAAGGTGGAACGGCAGAGGAATTCAAGGAACTTTTAATCGATGAAGGTGGTGATGATCTTGTTGGCGCCATTCTGGCGGGAGAATTGCCACTTGCCTGGTTCGAGCAGTATGAGTATTTCAATGATGAGCAAGAACCCGATTACGATTTCCTAATTGAATATCCGATTGATCTATTCTTTATGGATATTGACGGAACATGGCAGGATACGTCACATAATGGAATTTATGACATCCATGAGAATGACAACTGGGAGCCAGATATTTGGCTTGGCAGGCTGCCTGCCTGGAATCTGAGTCGTATTGATGAAGATGCACTTATCGCTGCATATCTTGAGCGAGTACATGATTATCGAATCGGCAGACTTACACTACCACATCGGGGATTAAACTTCATTGATGATGACTGGATGTATTATGCAAATGAATGGGAGAATGATTTACGATACAGCTTTAGAGGAACATTAACAGTTGCACATGCTGAATCAACAAACGCTGACAATTATACACGAGAGCTTGAAAGCGAAGGTTATGAAATTGTACAGGTTGCCGTTCATTCCACGCCTGATACTCATATATTTAAGATTAATAATCATAGCGCTAATGATTATTTCCGCTTTTCCCGCCTACGTGATAATGTGACGCCTAATATCATGTTTTACAACCTTTTTGCCTGCTCAAATATGAACCTTGGAAGCAACCTTTGCATGGGCGCTCTTTATGCTTTGCGTGGACCCTATGGTCTGGGAGCAGTAGGCTCAGCCAAAACAGGTTCGATGTTATACTTTGATGATTATTACCAACCACTTGCGGATGGTCTGTGTTTTGGTGACGCTTTTAAACATTGGTTTACAGAGCACGGTCATCAGCCGGAACGTGAGAATTGGGCGCGTTCCTGGTTTTATGGCATGACATACTTCGGTGATCCTACACTCAAGGTCAAACTTGGCTTGCGCCTGGAAGAGTGCATTATACTTGATGATGAAAATGGCGACAGTGATAATATTGCAGATACAGGCGAGACGGTTGAGTTATGGCTGACTGTTTCAAACAGGAATATCGAATCAATTGAAAATATACAGATTACCCTAACCAGCGAAGATCCAAATATTGAGATACAGGAAGGTGAAGGGTACATCAACTCGATAAATGGAGGCGGTTCAGAGAATGCGCAAGATTTTTTCGTTAGTATAAATGATGATTGTCCCGATGGGCATAATGCTGTAATAAATCTGATGATGACGCCCGAAAATGACACGCCTTGGCACGACAGGATTATCCTTGAAATCAGAAGCCCCGTAATTGAAATAACCAGATTCGATAATGTTGGCGCACACGGTATCTGGACTGGTCCAGGGGAAGAAGGTCAATTAATACTTGCCCTGAAAAACATTGGAGGTGATGATTTACAGGAAGGCGGTAATATCGAATTTATTTCAACGAATGCAACTTTTGCTTTTCCAGATGGCGAGCCTGCGGCACCAGTAATTATAGCAGATAGCAGTGTATGGTATGGCGCTGATGAATATATTCTTTATCGAATTGATGATGATCTCGAACAGGGGGAAGGTGTTCTGGTCAGGATGAACATCTTCAAAGATGAAGCTCTACTTGGTGAAGGTTTATTATTACTTCCTACATCCAGTGAGTTTAATTTTCAAGATGATTTGAATCAGGAACCTGATTGGTTGAGGAGTTATGCTGTAACAAATGGCTACAGCAATGCCTGGCAATGGAAGGATGACGGAGGTGATGGATCAGGCGGACTATGTTTTACCGGTGAGGACAGTCTTGGTTACCCGGCTCGATCTGATGGCGTATTTGAACTGCCTTTGATGATGTTAAACGATGGAGCGAGGTTGAATATTCATCACAGAATGTATGCAGAGCAGGATTTCGATGGTGCTAGAGTAGAGTTAAATACAGGCAACGGTTGGCGTCTGATTGAACCTGATGACGGATATAATGGTATTGCCGTTGCTAATGGTTCTTTTGAAGGTGGAAGATGCTGGAACGGAACTTTTAACTGGCGTGATGACATTTTTGTAATTAGTGAAAGAAGCGGGAGTATTCGCTTGCGTTTCAGGTTCGTATCGGATAACGGTATTGAAGATCAGGGCTGGTTTATTAATGCGTTAAACATTACCGGTTCTCCATTTATAGTTAGTGAAACAGAAAAACTTCCGGAAATAACGCAATTAATATCGCTTTATCCTAATCCTTTCAATAGTTTTTTACATTTGAAATACAGCCTTGCGGATCCGTCGGAGGTAACAATTACTCTATTTGATTTGACAGGTAGAAAAGTTGCTGAAGTGTTTGAAAATAAGTTAGATGCAGGAATCCACGAAGTAGTTTTTCAGGCAATTAATTTACCTGCCGGAATCTATTTACTGAATTTTAAAACTAAAGAAGGGATTATACAGAAAAAGATTTCACTAATAAAATGATCAAAATTAACAAAGCCAAATACACACAGATAAAGGCTTTCAAGGATGTTTCTGTTTCATTTTACTTGTAAATTTGTTATATTACAACTTAGTTGCAAAATTTGCGACAATTAACAGTTTTTTGTGTTTTAGAAGTACAAATCGGTTAATGTAAACCACTACAGGGATAAACATGTCAAGAGCCCTGCCGTTAATTTTCAGCCTGCTTATACTACTTATTAACATAGCTCCCGCTGAAGCCCAGAGTTTTGATGATTATGGACTTTACGAAGTTGATTTCAACTGGATTGAGATCGAAGATATTGGGATTCCACTTGAGGATATTGGAGATAACGATTTTCAGGGACCGTTCCCAATCGGATTTCCTTTTCAATATTTTGGACGTACGTATGAGCAATTCTGGATAAGCGCAAACGGCTTCATCGGATTTGGACCTACAACTTACTACCGGAGTACTGATAATCATGTACTTCCGCATGAACGAACCCCAAACAATATAATTGCATTATACTGGAAAGACCTTGATCCTGCCGCGTTCTGGGCTGATGGGGTGATCTATTGGGGAATGCGTGGCGGTAGATTAGTTGTTCAGTTTGAGATGGTCGGGGAACGTAATTTTGAAGGTACAACACCTGAGAATACAGTTACCATGCAGGTTGTGCTTGAACCTGACGGAGATATAATTTTTCAATATGAGAGATTTGGCGAGGAATTTAACCTTGAAAGAGGAACTATTGGTGTCGAGAAATATGATGGCAGCGCTGGACTGACCGTTTGGCATAATGGCGAAGGTGATGGCATCGATGAATTAACCAATGAAACTGCATTTATGATCAGCAGAAGCGGTCCGGGAACGTTTCTTATCTGGGACGCTGGCACAATCACAACTTCAGGCGCCGCTCAGGCTAGAGCCTTGCGTTGGCTTGGAAATACGGTTGTACAACTAAATTCAGAGCAGAATTTACCTGATGATCTTGAAGGATACAACGGAGTATTCGTAAACCTCGGCAACCATGGCAATCACGGTGATAATTATCACCAATTAAGTGCCGGTGAGGGTGAGATACTTGCTGCTTATTTAGAACAAGGCGGTGCTCTCTACATGGAAGGCTCAGACACATGGTATCGCGACGAAGTTACAAACGTCCATCCTTATTTCAGTATCCAAGGTGTTGCTGATGGCAGGGCGCTTGAACCGCCGGTGATCGGCATTGAAGGCGCTCTTGGTGAAGGATTGGCATTTTATAATTATCAGGCGCAGGATAACACTTATGTAGATCAGCTCGCTACTCGCGGTAATGCTGAAGAGATTTTTACTTTTCGTCTCGGCGAACAGGAACATGTCGGTATGGTGGCATTTGCCGGTGATGGTTACCGAACGGTTGGAGCATCGTTTGAACTTGGCGCTTTGGTTAACGGGAACGATGGTAATAAAACCGAACTCGTCAGACGAATTGTTCAGTTTTTCCACACTCCTCCAGAGACTTATCCTGCTCCTATCAATCTGAATGCCGCTGTTGGTGATGGAGAAGTCACTTTAAGCTGGGATGTGTCGAGATTAGGCTTACAGGCACAGCGTCGTATGCTTGAGATCGAACGCGAAATAGGCAATCTGATTGATATAAGAGGTGGTGATAAACCGAATGTTGATGAACGCAGACAAATAATTCAACTGAAAAATGAGCTAACTGAGATTGAGCGTAGCATTGAGAACAACCCTCAGCGCGATGAACTGCATGGTTTTAATATCTATGTAGATGGTGAATTGTATGATTTTACAAATGCCGAAAGTTATGTTGTAATTGAGCTTGAGAACGGAAATATATATGAGTTTGCTGTTTCTGCTGTTTACCGTGATCCTGATGGCGAATCAGAACAAGCAGGTCCTGTTACCGCCATACCGGTTGGAACTGTTGAAGCTCCGTTTGCTTATAGTTTT
>JAIPJL010000094.1 GCA_021734165.1 bacterium
TATCAACTATAGCAGCGACAAGCCCTTCTATGTTCTCATTGTCATTAGGTTGTAAATTTGTGGAAATAGAGTTCCAGCCGATATGGAGATCAATATCACGAGTCGTTTGTACTCTGCCTTCCTGGACGCTTAACGTCACATCAAGGGCAGTTTCTTGACCAATACCATCGTGCATGAAGACAACTTCACCGCAAAAATCATTATCAACAGGAAGTCCGGTAGCGTCAAGTGTTAATACAAAGCCCTCATGCTCGTCAGGCTCGATGACGCCTGCGGTTGGTGTAACCTGGAACCATTCTTTACGAGCAGCAAGCTGCCAGACATTCAACCTGTCAGGATTCTGAACCAGCGCTACTATCACCCAACTGTAAACGTCAAGCTGATTAGTGATCATAATACCGCCGGGACGTCCGTCGCCAACATCAAAGTACTGCGCAAGCATATATTCACCAGTTGCAGGATTCAGTTTGAAAGCGTTGATTCCGACGTTATCGGGACCTCTGCAGAAGACATAAAGGTAGCAGTCATCCGGATCATCAGGCCAAACGCCAAGTCCGTAAATACGCAGTTCAGCAGGACGATTGTAGGTCTCAACAACATCACCATCACGGTTAATAGCGAAAATGTCCGTGGAGATGTCGGATGCAAGCAGAACCTGATCAATAGGATCCCAGGCAATAGCACGTCCTTCGAGATTAACGTCAACAGAGAATTCTATTTCAAGGTCACCTGTAGTAGTGAAACCAAAGAAGGTTCCTTCTACCGCTCCCCAGATCAGTTCACCATCGTAAGCCAGATCGCGCATTCCGTAACGATCTTCGACAAACTGGTCGAACTCACCAACGACTTCCCGGTCTGCGTTAAGGATATAGATTTTATTAGGATTACCGCCGTTGTTACCGCCTGAAATGAAGAATTGTTCTTCAGCGAAAACAGCTCCTGCAAGCATGTCATCACCTGTCAGGTCTTCAATTTCATCGGTCTGGCGTAATTCAAACGGTTCTGCGTTTGCATCACCGAGAAGCCGCCTTTCAGCAGAATAGGTCAGCGGTCCGTTACCGCCGTTATCAATCTGAAATTCAAAATCGTATGAATAATCTGGCTCAAGCTGCATGAAGAACTGACGTTCGCTTGGAGTACACTCGGAATGCAGAAGCGCCAGGTTCCATTCAAGATCACCATCTTCTTCGATGTTTATCTCTTCGACAGTAGTCAGAAAGTCTGTGGCGGAAATGGTTACCTCGTAGTCACCGAGCGGCATATTGTCAGCAGAAAAAGCACCGTTTTCATCGGTGAACCTTGCGAAGTAATGACCGGAAACATCAAGCTTTGCGCCTTCGACAGGATTGTCATTCGCAGCGTCGGTAATCGTTCCTGTGACGTTCGCAATAGGCGTTCCAACAGACATAATCGCTGAAATCATTATCAAATTCTCGTCAAGGTCATCGCGATTGTCTGATTCAGCAAGCTCAATCAGAACGTACATTTCGTAAACACCAGCTTCCATTTCCTCTGTAACGAAGCTAAGATCAAGGGATATTTCACCGTTTGCTTCTATTACGCCTTCTTCGGGATTTGCTGTGATCCAGGAAGGACCAATCCAATCTGCCCATAGAAACTGATTAATTGAGTATTGGTGTGCTTCCCAATCATTCTGATTATCAAAATAATTATAATGAGCGGAGACGGTAAGCGATGTTGCGGCAACCATACCTGATCCAAAGCCATAAGTCGCAACTGTTACTCGATTTGCGTTATTTTGAGTAACATAGAATATCTGCGGATCATCAATTGCGTCGTTGTCAACAAAATCCGCCCGTGCAAACGCACCATGACTGCATGAACCACCATGTAGCTCATCAGGGAAGTCATCCTCGTCATCTTCAAGGTAACCGGCGATAAGCGGATTCTCCCTGTCTGCATCATCTTCGATCACATTAACACCGTCGGTGGTAGTTGCATCTTCACTGACATCGCCGGGTAGTTCGGACAAAATACCTGAATTGCATGCGACCTGGAAGCACATTAGACCACCACCATCAACATATTCGCCAAAAGCTTCAACATTGTCGTTCAATGCGTTATAGTAGTTAGCGTCTTGATCGTCAGAGGTTACAATCAAGTCGTAATCATCCAGATTGACGTCATCGATTTGACCCGAGTTAATCACTTCAACTTCCGCAATTTCGAGAAACTCTGCTGCAGGACGATTCGCTTCACCTCCCCAGCCGGCGCTGTTCATAATGATCAGAACTACGAGGTCTTCCACATCATCGCGACGTGGTCCAGCGCCTCTGCGCTCATCATCTGGTGGTGAACTGAAACCTATCTCAAAGTTGATATTTGTCTCACCATCATTAGTCAGAATCAGTTCAACTGCAGTACTGTCTGTTGCATCCATAGATACTGCAACACCTATCGGATCTACGGATACGTGTGCTGCTGCAATGTTCAATCCAACCATTACCAACAGCGCTAATAAAACAATAACTTTAGGGAATTTCATGGCTAACTCCGTTCATTTTCAGTAGAAAGGTTGCTAAAAAAAGTTTAGGTTAGGTCTTATCATAAGTTTTTAATATAATAAAAAATAGTTGCTTAAAGCAATACTTATACTTTTATTTACTTACTTCATTCGGACTTTGAACTTAACTTTGAAATCAACATTGTTTTTTATACTTTAAACTTTTTAAAAATCATAACTGGTGAGGTCATTGTTTGTCAATTTGAAATGCGTTGCATTAATATCAATCTGTATTTGTTTTATTATCTCGATTAATGCAGAAGCCGAGATAAACGACGGTATTAAGCTTGGACTGCACGGGCAGATTTCAGCCTGGAGTTCGGAGGCGAACACATCTGATTTATGGTCTATCAGATCGGGGGTCAGATATATTCCTGAATTTTCTACTGAACGAAGTCTGACTAATGAACTTTCCATCGCAAGTGATATATCTCTGAACGGTTACTGGTCTGTTGCGAGTGAACTTAAACCACAAACCGAAGTTGAATTATATAGAATGAAACTACAGTTGAAAAGTGATGCTTCTGATATGAGGCTTGGATTGCAGAAGATCAACTTTGGTCCAGGTCATCTGCTAAGACCGTTAATGTGGTTTGATTTGATCGATCCGCGTGATCCTTTGAAAATGACTGATGGAGTTTGGGCAGCGAGATACAGACGTTTCTTCAGCAACAATGCCAATCTGTGGTTGTGGGGCCTATACGGAAATGAAGACATCAGAGGAAACTATGAATACGCGACATTAGCAGACGAGCCAGAATTCGGAGGTCGTTTGCAATATCCTATCCCGAGGGGTGAAATCGGAGTTAACGCTCATCACAGACGAGCAGTTATTGATGAAGCCAACCCATCTTTTTCCGAGAATCGTCTTGCTTTAGATGGCAGATGGAATGTATTAATCGGATTGTGGTTTGAAACAGCAATTATTGAGCGAAGAACAAAGAATATTCCTTACGAGTGGTTAAAACTTGCAATGATCGGGGGAGATTTTACATTCGGTATCGGCAATGGATTGTATGTGCTTTGTGAGCATGAGAAGATTTCACGATCAAAGGAATGGTATGAAGATAAACAGGATTTCCAGCTATCTGCTTATATGTTGAGTTATCCGCTTAATTTACTTGACAACGTAAACCTATACGGTATTTATTCATGGGAAATGGAGAAGTTCTACAATTATCTTGGCTGGCAACGTACTTACGACAACTGGATAATAAACCTCAATCTGTTCATTTATCCCGAGAACAAAAACGTAAATAATGACAATCAACCCGGAATGATCAACTCCGGGAAAGGTGTGCAGTTGATGTTGATTTATAATCATTAAACTGCCATTCATATTACGTCAGGTCTTGATGCGACGAAGTCGTATTGTGACCTGACGTCAATAAAAAAGTTGTAAAGATCATTGGCTGGCAGGGCACATTCGCTGTAAAGCTAACAAGTCCTGCCAGAACGGTGCTTTGTCATTCATTAGTAACACCGTCAACGCAAAAAGGCTCTTTATGGAAAACAACTATCTGATAAAAACCGAAAATCTTACTAAACAATATCCCATAGGCTTGCAGAAGTTCACCGCTCTGGAGGACATAAATCTGACTTTCCAAAAAGGTGAATTCGCAGGATTGGTGGGACCGAGCGGTTCCGGTAAGACTACCCTGTTGAACATTTTAGGATCGCTAGATAGTCCGACATCGGGGCTGGCGCTGGTTATGGATAAAAATGTCGGTGAACTCAGTCACAGCGAATCAGCACATCTGCGAAACGAGCATTTGGGTTTTATCTTTCAGACATACAACCTCCTGCCGGTATATACAGTTTACGAGAACGTCGAGTTTCCGCTATTGCTTCTGAAGATGAACGGCAGGGATCGTAAAGACAAAATAATGCAGGCTTTGGAATGGGTTGGATTAACGAGCAAGATCAAATCCAAGCCAGGGCAGTTATCAGGTGGTGAATCCCAGCGTGTAGCCATTGCAAGGGCTATGGTTAAACAGCCTAAGATAGTACTCGCTGATGAACCTACAGCTAACCTCGACGCAGAGAACTCGCATAATATTCTAAAGATGATGACAAACCTGAATAAAGAGCTGCAAACAACCTTCCTCTTCGCTACTCACGACCAGAAGGTCATCGGCTATCTGAGACGAAAGATCAGCCTGTTCGATGGGAAAGTAGTCGCTGATGAGGAAATAACGCCCGAAATCCAAACAGATCAGGAGCAATAAAATGCTTGCATTCAATTTGGCTTTAAAGAATTTAATAGGTCGGGGACTTCAGACCTGGCTGAATGTAACGGTGTTGTCTATTGCGTTTGTAACGATTGTCATGCTGAAGGGATTCTATGAGGGCATGAGCGAGCAGGTCAAGACAGCGATGATCGACACCGAGTTGGGAGGAGGGCAATTCTGGGTGACTTCCTACGATCCCTATGATCCTCTGAAGATAGAAGAAAGCCACGCTGTAATCTCTGAACCGTTGAAAAAGCTCGTCAAGCAGGGAAAGGCAACACCGGTACTGATAACATCCGGCGCCATATTCCCTGAAGGCAGGATGCAGTCAACCATGCTGAAAGGAATCGATCCAAGTCAGAAGATTACAGATTTGCCTGCACATTACCTTAAAGACGTCCAAACGGATGCCATACCTGGACTTATCGGTACCCGTATGGCGGAATCAACCAAACTGAAGGTCGGAGATTACGTCACTGCTCGCTGGAGAGACGCCAACGGCACTTTCGATGCTGCCGATATTCAAATCGTTCAGATAATGAACACAATTGTCGGTTCAGTTGACAACCATCAGATCTGGGTGCCTCTTGACAGGCTGCGCGAGATGCTGGAAATGCCCGGCGAAGCGACATTGATAACGCTGCAAAAGGGAATTAAAGATATTCCTAAGGTTGATGGTGACTGGATATACCGTTCGCATGATTATCTGCTCAAAGATATTAACGAGTTGGTCAGGATGAAGCAGTCCGGTGGTAAATTTATCTGGGGAATCCTTCTGGCAATGGCTCTGCTGGCAATTTTTAACACCCAGGTTCTGGCAGTGTTCAGAAGACGTAAAGAGATCGGAACCCTGATAGCTCTGGGGATGACCAGGAAGACCGTTATCGGCTTATTTACTCTCGAAGGAGCTTTGCACTCGCTGCTCGCCCTGATAATCGGCGCTGTTTATGGAATTCCGTTGTTATACCTTTTTGCCACCAAAGGATTGACATTGCCTAAGATATCTTCCGATTTTGGTTTTGCGATGCCTAAGATATTATATCCGAGCTATACAATGGGGCTGGTTTTCGGAACTGCAATGCTTGTGTTGATCACCGTAACTATAGTCTCCTTTTTACCTACGAGGCGGATAACCGGTCTTAAGCCTACAGACGCCCTAAGGGGGAAGCTGTCATGATACTTTTTCTGCTTAAAGGATTGCTCAGGGACAGACACAGAAGTCTCTTTCCGGTTATCGTAATCGCTATTGGGGTGGCTCTGACGACGCTTATGTACAGTTACCTTTCGGGAGTCATCGGAGATGTGTTCAACAACATCGCTGTTTTTGATGCGGGACATATAAAAATAACAACCAGGGCTTATGATGAAATAGCCGATCAGATACCTAACGACCTGGGACTTGTGAACGTCTCTGAACTTACGAAAGAGCTTTCACAGAAGTATCCAAACCTGGATTGGACTCCGCGTATAAAATTCGGAGGATTGCTGGATTTTCCCGATGAAAACGGTGAAACACGCTCGCAGGGTCCGGTGTTTGGTATGGGTATTAACCTGTTTGACAGAAATTCCGGAGAGATAAAACGTCTCAACCTCGATAAATCGGTCATCAGCGGAAGACTGCCTGAAAAAAGCGGTGAAATTGTGCTCAGTGATCAGCTTGCTCAGAATCTCGAAGCAAAGCTCGGTGATGTAGCAACCTTGATAAGCTCAAATGCATTCGGAGGAATGGCTATACAGAACTTCACAATGGTTGGAACCGTTCGTTTCGGTATGGCTGCGCTTGATAATAACACCATGCTCGCTGATATAACGGACGCCGGATATTTGCTGGAGATGTATGACGGGGCAGGGGAAATACTGGGCTTTTTCAATAATGGTATTTTCGATGAGGTGGAAGCGGCGAGAATTAAGGCTGAATTTAATGCCGAATACTCAGGTCCGGATGATGAAACGTCACCGATTATGAAAACACTGCTCGATCAGAACAATCTCCAGGATTACATAAATTATATCAAACAGTTCATAAGCATACTTATTACGATATTCATCGGAGTTATGGTTATCGTTCTCTGGAATGCGGGATTATTATCGGGGATCAGGCGCTACGGTGAGATCGGAGTGCGGCTGGCGATTGGGGAATCCAAGGGAGCAGTTTACGGCGCCATGCTTATAGAATCGGTTCTGATAGCCATTTTCGGCTCTGTTATAGGAGCTGCAATTGGACTGGCTGCAAGTTATTATCTGCAGGAGGTTGGACTTGATCTGACGGGCATGATGAGCGGTACATCGATGATAATATCAAGTGTTATGAGAGCTCGTGTTACGATAACGAGTTACTATATCGGTTTCATTCCGGGTATTTTTGCGACGCTGCTCGGAACGATGATTTCGGGGATTGGGATATTCAAAAGACAGACGTCACAGTTATTCAAGGAGTTGGAAGCATGAATCGTTTACTGTTGATAACATTAATCATTTTAATTAATCTTGGGGCTATTTACTCGCAGACGCCAACTGCCGAAAGCATCCTGGAGCGGATTGATCACAACATCCTGATAGACAGGGCGTCCAGTACAACGACGATGATCATTCACGGCAGGAGCGGGACGCGGACGATACAGGCGAAGAGCTATATGCGTGACGGCAAAGACGCTTATGTGGAATACTTATCGCCTCCGCGGGAAGCAGGCAAGAAAATGCTCAAGCTCGATGACCAGCTTTGGACGTACACTCCCGAACCGGTTGACAGGGTGATCTCGATATCCGGGCATTTGCTGAGGCAGTCTGTGATGGGTTCGGATTTGTCCTATGAAGATATGATGGAAAGCAGAAGCCTGGTCGAAGCATACAACGCGGAAATTGTCGGCAAGGAGATTTTCAACGAGAGAGAGTGCTGGGTTTTGAACCTGACGTCGAAAGCGGATGATGTGGCATATTTCAGCCGCAAGTTATGGGTGGATACGGAACGCTGGATCACGCTTAAAGAAGAACGCTTTGCCAAGAGCGGAAAACTGCTCAAGAAAACGGTCACTGAGGAAGTCTTCTATACCGAGAATCGCTGGTTTCCCAAACACATCACCTTCAAAGACATGCTCACCCGCGGCGACGGCACCGAATACATCATCGATTCCATCGAATTTCACGCCAACATTCCGGATTATATGTTTACGAAGGCGGTGTTAAGGAAATAGAAGTCCCTGGGGAGCAATAAAAAAAGTCAAGACTCGCCGCAGTGCACAAAACAAGGGGGGCATACCCAAAATTATCGTCACATCGTCACAGAATCGCCGGAAAGCCTTACCCAGTATGGGTTAGAGGGTGTGACGGAAACGTGACGGAAGGTGACGGAACGGTGACGAATCAGGAATTAGAATTCAAGAATTACAAATTATAGTTACGAGTTATGGGTAGTAAGAAAGTAAGAAAGTGAGAAAAAATTAGCAAAACATCAAACACAAAGCGCACAAAGAACACAAAGAAAATTCTCTGTGATCTCTGTGGTTATTTTTTTATCTCACCTGATCAACATGAGTTTTCTTGATTGATAAAACCCTCCTGCGTCCATCCTGCAAATATATAAGCCGGATGGAAATGCAACAGCATTCCATACAACATTATAATATCCCGCTTCAAGTTTGTCATTGATCAGCGTCACAATCTCGCGTCCGGTGAGATCATAAATCGCAATCCTCGTAGGTGCCAATTTATCGAGCCCGAAAACTATGGTGGTTGTGGAGTTAAAAGGATTGGGGTAGGTTTCCAGAGTTGTAAATTGATTTGGAAGGAAAATTTTATCATCAACTCCAACCTCCAGCACCTCCCCGATTTCACCATTACAGTTTATCATTTGCACAGTCGCACCACTTGAATTTTGATCATGAACGACTGTGATCATACCACCATTACCATCGGTTGTTACAGCTATGTTATAAACGGGTCTTACCTGAATTAATCTCCCATGGTCTCCCCAGGTTCGTTCACCATCCGAGCTGATCCTTTGCCCCCAAAGCAAACGCCACCAATCATGAACATCGTGATTAATTTCTTTCCACGCGTAACAGATTCCATCATACGAAGGAGCAGCTTCTATAGGTCCACTGCTTTGACCATCCGTTATTATATCAACCAGCTCTTCCCAGAGATGTTCACCATCAATATCAAGAGCATCTACCTGAATTGGATTAGGAGAATATCTGAGATTGTCAATCCAGGCGATTAAAAAGTGATCAGGATAAACATAGTCAATCCTGACAAAACAGTATTGAAACGGGTCTATCCATGCACCCAATCCTTCAGTATATTCAATAGGGCGTTCGTACAGATTTCTAATCCAGAGTGAGTCACCTTCAGCGGAAATCCGCATGGCGTTTATACCGAAATATTTTATACTATCGTCAGGGCTTTCATACCTTGTATATCTGTATGCAAGAATAACTCCTCCCGCCCTGTCAGATTCAACAAAACTCAATGTTGATTGTCTGCCATCTCCCAGCAGCGTTGAATAGTTTAAATCCCAAACAGTCTCACCTTCAGAGTCTATTTTAATAATTTTAACTGCTGGATCTGAAAATATATTTTGAACGATGATAAAACTTTGATTGATGGACTTAACGAAGTAAGACAAAGTACTGAGCCAATCCAATTCAATACCGTCATCACCCCACAGGAATTCTCCGTTTCCACTGATGAGATGGAGGCGTGAATCAAAATTACGGTAATCTTCATCGAATTTGTAAGAGTGAATGATGTAGCTGTTGTCAACGGGTCCGGCATAAATTCCTTTAATATCATACAGTTCATCGGAAGTATCAATTGCTATACCATTTTCACCCCATAACAGCTCCCTGTCAAGATTTGTTCGCTGAATATAAACATCCGAAGCGGTCATAACCTCCCATCGGTAAGGAAACTGTTCTCGTTGCTCCCATTCGGTTTTGTTTGTACTAATGATCACATCACCGTTATCAGTCAATAAAGGTAAAGCTGTACCTCCGAGAATGTTTGGAGTCGGATCGAATATCTCATCCCAAGTCAGGTTCCCATACCGGTCAACGTGACAAAGGTCTCCATACGCAGCCGCCGACACCAAACAACCGCCGTTATCATCAGAAAGTACGTAAACAACTGTTGAACCCGGATTGAGAGGTAACCTGAAAGGTTCATCAGCCGCTCTTCCCCATTCAGCGAGTGTTTGCTGAGGAAATATAGATAAGGCAAGTAAAAGTATTAAGATAATCATTCTTCAGCTCTCCTTAAAATGTAATACATCTTAGATTTAGTGTTAAATATTTGTCTCATCAAAATCGAAGAAGGAAATAATCCGTCAGGTCACACCACGACTTCGTCGTGCCAAGACCTGACGGAACAGGTGTTTCACCATTCTCGGACAGGTTGAGAATGCTTGTCTTACTGATTTACCACTACCGAATCAACATTACTTTCCGCACTCTGACTTCACCCGCTGTGGCAATTCTTACGAAATAGACACCAGCAGTCAGATTATCAGCGCTGAAGATTACACTGTGATAACCTTCTCTCTGGTATCCATCTATCAATGTTGCAATGTTTCGTCCGGACAGGTCGTAAACCGACAGCCTCACTATTGATGGTTCCGGCAGACCGAAGTAAATCGTTGCCCTGGCGTTGAATGGGTTAGGGTAGATCGACTCCAATGTCAACTCGCTCGGTATCAATGGATTATCCTCCAATCCAACCGCAAGCGGCGCGAAGGTTAGATTGAAAACACTAGCGCTTTGCAGCGAATCAATGCCGTCATAAGCCCAGACACTCCATTCGATGGCAGTAGTGTCACCTGATGCGATGCCAAGTTCTTCCTTAGTCAAGGTAATCGAAGTATTCTCTATTGCTATACGCCAGTGACTTTCACCATCGTAAGTCAGAACCAGATCGTAGGTTATGGTTGAATCCTCGATGTCCTGCGATTCCTGCCAGCTAAACTCGATGTTTTCGACTCCTCCGATAAAATCGTTATCCTGAGGTGATAACAGATCAAACGCTGAAGGCAGGTCATTCACCGGGTTAACCGTTATGGTGAATTCCAAATCAGTCGATGCGTCATTTTCATCGGTTGCAGTGATCGTAATGATCACCCCATTCGGGATGTTGAAATTGTCATCAGGTGTGAAGTAAAGGAAGTTCCAGTCGTTTATCACCATGTTCAATCCGGCAGGAGCATCACCGAAATCGAAATCAATGTCATCAGCATCCGGATCGCTGAAAATATCGTCCAGATCTGCTATATCAAAGCGGCGCGGATCGGCGTCCTCAACCGTAGCAACATCGTCGATTTGACGGATTATAACCGGAGCGTCGTTAACCGGATTGAGAGTCAATATAAACTCATCCTCTACTGACGCTTCTTCTTCATCACGAGCCCGGACCGTAATTTCTATACCATCCGGTATGTTGAAGTTGTCTTCCGGTTCAATAGAGAAGACGTTGTCATTATCGACTCTCACATTTAGTTCACGCGGCGCGTTGATAATATCAAAGCTTAACTCGTCATCATCAGGATCTGAGAACACCATATCAAGATCGGCGATTTCAACAAATCCACAATCCTCGTCGTACTCCTGATCATGAATCGGACTAACTACTTCAGGTGGTCGGTTGGAATTAGCAATAACCAGGGTCACTCCGACTCTGGCAGATTCCCTTGCCTGATCAATAACTTCAAAGACAAGGTTATACTCTCCTTCATCCTCAGCGTCGGTCTGCCAGGTGAAAGTCCCGGTGTTATTGCCGTTGTCTGTGAACTCAGCGCCTCTGTTTACAGTACCGTCGTCAGCGATCAGCTCCAGGGTCAGATCGTCTCCTTCAAACGCCAGGTCAATATCGTCTGCTGTCAGCGTGAACTCAACCTGTTCACCTTCATGGTCGTTTATTTCATCGGGAGGATCTACCCAGAAGGGAGCGTCATTGACAGGAGTAACCGTAGCAAGGAATACATCTTGAGCTTCATCATCACGGCGGGGATTTTGAACGCTTATGCCTGATGCAGAGCGAAGCTGCCTGGTTGCAGAATTCAGGGTATTCACAGCGCCAAAGTTCATGACCATCACCATCGCCGCCTGATCCACTCCATCGCTGGCGGTAACGGTGATTTGTATATCCGCTCCGTTGAAGTTTTCGGCAGATTCAAGATAGAGCACATTTTCGTCATCAATATTGGTGGTGACATTTTCGTTATCCGTCTCAGCCCAGTATTCCAGTTCGTCGTGATCCGGATCGATGAAGACATCATCAAGGTCGGCGACTTCATAAGTACCGCTGTCTTCCTCAAATTCAACATCATCTATCGGATCGACATCAGGAGGCTGATTAACATTGATGACGTTGATATTAACTGTCAGCTCGTCCGTGGCATTCTCCGAATCGGTAACTGTAAACATTACAGAATACTGTCCCTGGTCATCCAGACCGGGCGTCCAGATAAATTCAAAGAAACCGTTGCCGATGTCGTTGAACTCCCAGCCGTCTGGCAGATCGTTCGGATCAAACTCCCATTCCAAGCCCTGCTCTTCGTCAACATCAACCGCTCCAAGGACGCCTCTGAACTCCTCATCCTCAGGCAGATCAATATCGATCTCATCCGGCAGCGGATCGCTGTTCTCATCGACGATTACAGGCGCATCGTTGACAGGATTTACGGTAACAGTGAATTCGTTGGTGACTGTGGCGTCGCGGCGGGGATTATCTGATTGATTAGCTCCCGCGCTACGAAGATTTCGTTGCGATGTATTTTCTCGCCGATAGGAATATCGGTGCTCCCCAATAAGAGAGTTTGCAGTCGGACTTGTCCCCAAGCCCGACAAAGACATAGCCATTCGTGCTCTCGCCATCCCATCATCCGCTTCGATAATGACGTTTGACTCGCCGAAGTAATCACGCGCAAGCTCTACCGACAGGATGTTGGTCTGATCATCGATTACCAGCCCAAGCTCGTTCGCGCCTTGAACAATATCGAAAGTTAACTCATCATCATCGGGATCGGAGAATACGTCATCGAGGTCTGCGATTTCGATAATGCCCTCATCTTCATCGATCTGTATATCGTCGATAGGACTGACGACTTCGGGTGGTTGATTGGCGTGCAGCACCGCTATTGTAATATCCAGTTCGATTGTCGCTTCACCGTCGGAAACCGTAAATATAGGATAGTATTCACCTTCATCATTAACGGCAGTTTGCCAACTGAACACAGCATTTCCGTTGCCGTTATCGGTAAGAACGTCTGCATTCGGCAAACCGCCGAGATTGGAGATTTCAATCGTCAACTGGTCGTTGTTATCGAGGTCGTCATTAGCAATGAGATCAAACTCAGCCAGATCGCCTTCATGGACTTCATAGTAATTATTCTCTGGATACGTTTCCCAGACGGGATCATCGTTGACTCCGTTGATGGTGACATAGAATATGGCATTTCCGGTGGCGTCGCGGCGGGGAGCAGCATCGTGATTCAATGTACGTAATGAACGTGTGGAATTCGGGCTCAGCAAGCTTGCCCCTACGCGTAATTCAATACTTGCTGCCATCCTGCCGCCGCGTTCGTCGTCAGCAGTTACCGTGACTTCAATATCGGCTCCGAAGAAGTTCTCATCAGGCTCAATTGTCAGAATATTCTCGTCTGTGATGTCTGCGTTCAGAGCCAGTGGTCCTGCTACCCTGAAAGACATCGCATCGCCATTAATATCTTCAAAGACGTCATCCAAGTCAACTATCTCATGGAAACCGGAGTCCTCGTCTATCTCAACGTCATCAATCGCATTGACAACCCTCGGCGCATCGTTGACGCCAAAGCCGTGCAGATCGATAACAACCTCAGCATTGTCAGCATCGTTGGAGGCTATGGTCAGCGTTCCGGTGTATTCAGCCTCGTCGTCCGGTACGAAAGTAATTGTCAGTTCGTAACTCTCGTCTTCTGCGAGGCTGAAACCGCCTTCGAAATCGATGCTGAAATTAGCTCCTTCGAGCGCGATATCCGAAACGGTCAGACTACCGTCACCGGCGTTGCTGATCTCCAGGGTCATCTCGTCTTCGAGGTTGATGGAAACATCACCGAAATCAAGCTCATTGGTTGAAACCGCGATAACCGGATATGCCACGAAGTCGGAGATATCAAGGATTACGAGACCGTTTCCTCCATCAGCGATATACGCATGATTTCCTGCTACTGTG
>JAIPJL010000095.1 GCA_021734165.1 bacterium
ACTAAAGGAGCCTGATCTTGTCAGCAAGCAGGCTGATTGATCCAAAGGCGGTAGCACGTCTATCCGGGCTTCAACTGCGTGCTATGGCGGTTGTTGAGGGCTTTATGACAGGTCTGCATCAGAGTCCATACCGGGGGTTCTCTGTTGAATTCTCACAGCACAGGCAGTATATGCCAGGTGATTCGCTGAAGCACCTGGACTATAAAGTACTCGCCCGAACAGGACGCTATTACATTAAGCAATACGAAGAAGAAACCAATCTCAAGGCATACCTGCTGGTTGATCATTCCGGATCGATGGGCTATACTTCGTCTTCAGTGACCAAACTTGAGTACGGGACATTATTAGCCTCGGCGCTGAGTTTACTTCTATTGAAACAGCGCGACGCCGTTGGATTGGTAACATTTAAGGATACACTTACAGAATTGTTGCAGCCTCATTCGGCTATGGGCTGGCTGAGCACGCTGACCGCTCACATGGAGCGTCTTGAACCTTCAGGTAAAACCAATGTTTCGGATTCGTTGTTGGATATTGCCGAGAGGGTCAAGCGCAGAGGTCTGGTTATTTTAATCTCCGATCTGATGGACGAGCCTGAGAAAATAATACCGAGCATGAGAGCCATCCGTCATGTTGGACATGAATTATTGGTATTTCACATACTTGATCCATTTGAAGTCAGTTTTGATTTTCCAAGAGATGCGCGTTTTCAGGATCTTGAAACGGATCAGATCATGCCAAGTCGTCCCTGGCATATCAGGCAGGAATACCGAGCGGAGATGCAGAAGTTTATAGGAAAATACAGGCAGGCGTGCCGTGAAAATCGCATTGATTATAAACTGTTTACAACAGATACACCATACGAAACAGCGCTTTTTGAGTTTCTTGTCAGACGAAAACGATTACTTTAACGTAACACAGAGCGCACAGAACACACAAAGGAATCATCTCGGTGTTTAGATCATCCGGAGTTTTTATGAAGAATCTAATAATTTCAACATTACTAATTACATTACTTCTCTCTTTGCCACTTCACGCCCAAGTCGCTCCGGATTTCCTTACTTTGCCATATTATTCCGTTGCAGATGTTGACAATGCGTTCTCCACGTTTGTCAATCCTGCAGGACTTGGGATAAAAAACGGTTATTCACATTTTATTATTGCGCCTATTGATGAAAATGAAAAAAATTATGATTTCGGTTTAGTATTGGGTGGTCAGTTTTTCGGTTTTACATGCGAGTTCATACGCAACGATCTAACCGCTAATCGAAACAGATATACAACCGGATTTGGACTTGGAAAGGAATGGCTGTACGGCGGCGTCGCTTATAGCTGGACAAGTGGACTTGATAGGCAAAACAACTGGGATGCCGGTGTTATAGTCCGTCCTCTTCGATTCATTTCATTTGGTGCAGTCGTTCACGGTATTAATCAGCCACGTGTATTTGATAAGTATCTTAATAAAAATACCCTTACCTCGCCTGGTTGTGATCTGGGTGTTGCGTTCCGACCACTCTGGCTCCTGCATAATTCTCTAAACTGGTTCGGGAACAGACTTACGTTTAATGCTGACGCTAAATTAAGGAAGTATGATTATACATATTTGCAAAGCGGGATGATTGATATTAATAATACAGACAATTATGATGAAAATATAGAATGGTACTTTGGAGCCAACGTTGAAATCTTGCCCGGTGTGATTGGAAACTTTACTTATTCTCCCGAACTTGAAGAAGGACCTCATCAGCACGATGAAAAGTTTGTTGCAGGTGTTACAATCAAAATTGGTATTGAAGAGACAGGTTACATTTCAGACAAGGAAAACGGCACAGGCTGGGTCGGATTCACTGAGTTATATCACCCGACAATACTGAAGAAAAAACATGAGAGGTTTGTTAAGATAAAGCTGCAAGGTTCATTAATCGAGTATCAAAGCGATAACTCCATCTGGAGACCGAAGCAGAGAACATTGTACGAACTGATTAGACAAATTGAACGCTATGGTGAAGATCCGGACATTGCCGGTATTGTTATCAGATTCGATAACTTCAGCGCCGGTTGGGCAAAATTGCAGGAGATCAGGGAAGCGCTACTTGATTTTGAATACTCTGGTAAAAGCGTTGTAGCATATTTAGAAAACTGCGGTAACGGAGGATACTATATAGCCTCTGTTGCCGATCAGGTGTTTATGAATCCGGTTGGAAGACTAAACCTATCAGGACTCGCTGTACATTCTATGTATTTACGCGGTACTTTGGACTGGATAGGAATCAATCCACAATTTACTAGAACAGGTAGATATAAAACTGCGATGGATCAATATACACGCGAGAATATGTCAAATGGGGAGCGTGAAGCGCTTGATTATGTATTGGATGAGCTTTTTGATATTTACATCAAAGATATAGCTGACGGAAGAGGTTACATAGAAGAACAGATGCTTGAGTTGATCGATGACGGTCCCTTTACCGCTGCTGATGCTTTCAGCGCCGGTCTCGTTGACAGCCTGATTTATGATGACCAGATCGAAGATGTACTTAAATACTTTTTCAATAAAAAAGTCACGCTGATAACCGAGAAAAAGCAGGAAAAATATATTAAACCTGACTATACCTGGTATGACCTTCGTGAAAAAACCGTAGCCATTATTTTCGCGACCGGAGCAATAACTACTGGCGAAAGCTCTGAAGGTGGTTTATTCAGCGGGAAAACAATGGGTAGCTCGACAATGATGAGAGCAATTCGCAAAGCCCGTGAAGATAAAAAGGTCAAAGCCATTGTTCTGCGAATTGATTCCCCAGGCGGTTCAGTGCTTGCATCCGATATTATCATGCGGGAAGTCAAACGCTGCGGTGAAGATGAAAATCCTAAACCTGTAATCGTATCGATGTCGGATGTTGCCGGTTCGGGAGGTTATTACATTGCCTGCATGGCTGATACTATTATAGCAATGTCCGGAACAATAACCGGTTCAATCGGTGTAATCAGTGGCAAGATGAGCTTTAATGATCTATTTAAAAAACTTAAGATAAAAAGTGAGACTCTAACTCGCGGTAAACATGCAGATATGTGGAATATCGATCATTCCTTCACTGACGAAGAATGGACTAAGCTGAACAAGGAAACTAATCAGTATTATCAAACTTTCCTCGAAAGAGTAGCAGAAGGACGAGATTTAGAAATATATGACGTTGACAGTGTTGCACAGGGACGGATCTGGACAGGTGAACAGGCTGCCGATAGAAAACTGGTTGACTTAACCGGTGGTTTGGCTTTCGCAATTCAGGTAGCTGCACAATCCGCTAATATTCGGGAAGGCGAGAGCTTTCGGATTAAATTACTGCCTTCAGGATACGATTTTGATTTGGGTAATGAATTTATGAGCGCAGCAATGAGAAACATGCCTGAGAACTTACAAAAACTGGTAGGAGTATTAAATACTGAAACAAATTGGGAAGATGGAGAGTCTCTATTGTTAATGCCATATACCATTGAGATCGAGTAGATCATGAGCCGCACACGTATAATCATTCTCATCGTCGGATTATTCGCTCTTCTTGTTGCATTGCTTGGATATTCCGGAGCTTATAATGCACTAACGCGTGATCCATATCACGACCTCAAACAGGAAACCTGGGCTGTTATCGATCAGGCGCAGCTATGGTTCAACAGATCAAAAGCATACGATGGAGGCTCAAAATCATTTATCGGTCTGGATTTTAAAAAGCTTAAGTTATCGGATAAAGCGGGATCAATAACTTTTCAAGGTGAGCATGCAAAGTTTGAGATCAGTAATTTAAGGCGAGATAGTTTTGATCTGATCGTCAGTGCCTCTGATGAAACGGAGTTCGTGGTGAAGCAGATAAGGTTTGACTCGATACCAGAATTGGTATTGAGTACAAAAAGCAAATAAACATACATATATAAAGGAGTAAAATGAGCGCTAACGAAAACCAGGATGGCGGTAGTTCATTACCACCGCAACAACAATTTGCACAGGGGCAGTTTCAACTTCCTCCGGCACGCCGGCGCATTTCAGGATTGACGATCTTTTTGATCATCCTCTGTGGTTTCCTATTTATGATCATTATCGGTATGGGCGCGTCCAAGACCGCCGGATTAGGTTTAGGCGATGAGTTCTCCGGAAAATTAACCGAGAAAATTGTCACACCTTCAAAGACTGAATCCGAAGATAAGATTGCCATGATCTCCATACTGGATGCAATTGATGGTTCAGGTTCACACGTTGTTGGTAAAGGTATGGTCGAGAATATTTCCAAACAATTGCGTAAGGCTGCCAAAGATGACAATGTCAAGGCAGTTCTTATTCAGATGTCCTCTCCCGGAGGTGGTTTGACTGCGAGTGACATCTTAAGAAATGAAGTCATGCGAGTTCAAAAAGCCGGTAAGAAAGTAGTTGTACACGTCGGAAACCTTGCTGCCAGTGGAGGATTATACATTGCATCTCCTTCAGATTATATCATAGCAAGTCCAACTTCTCTGGTTGGTTCAATCGGCGTCATAATGACACGTTTTCAGGTTAGAGAATTGATACAAAAACTCGGCATCAAGTATGATCCGATAAAAAGCACCGATATGAAAGACATCGGCAGTCCCTTTCGTGATCTGTCGCCTGAAGAAAGACAGTATTTCAGCGATATGATTCAGACTTTCAACGATAGATTTATATCCATTGTAGCCGAAGGACGTGGACTTGAAATTGATGCGGTTAGAAAGCTTGCCAATGGGAAGATCTACCTCGCAGGACAAGCATTGGAATATAAATTGATTGATGAGATCGGCTATTTCGATCAGGCTTTGGAAAAGACAAAGGAACTTGCCGGAGTGGAAGATCCTAAAATCATTAAATACGCTAATCGATTTGATGATTTGGGAGTTCTGTCGTCGTTTTTAAATGGTAGATCGTCTGTCGGGATCGCTGATGCCGGTTCTATATTGCAGTCCCTGCTTGAATCTGATGCTCCGAAGGTGATGGCAATCTGGAACGGAAGAGCTGAATAAACTATAGATATGTGTGCACAGTCAGCTCATATAGGACTTCTTGTAAGTTTTGCATTATTTGAGTTCCTGGCAGATTTCAAGTGAAGCTTGCGAAAGGTAATCTGCCAGGTTACGCTTCGCTTGAAACCCGGCAGGAACTCCTATGATTCTCACCTAATACTTTCGGGAAATGCTATATATACTACAGTAGGGCTGACCGTGCCACACATTTTAATTTTATTAGATGAAAGATGGGTGGCACGGGCTACTTGTTGCCCGTGTTTCTTTATTGTAATTCTTCGAAAGCCCTTATTCTAATCCACAAGCTTTTTTCATCACCGAATGAATCAACAACGTGGAAGGATTCCTGAAAGAACTCATCCTTTATAAAATTATCATCCAACTTGACACTGCCAAGGTCCCCCTGATTTGAGATGTAAATACCTGCTACATCTACCTTTTGCATAACTTCCATGAGTTCCTCAACATTTAACGGCAGCCATACAGCATTTCTTTGAGTATAATATGAAACCGCCCAGGGAACATCACTGATAATAGCGCCTTCTGAAAGCAGGACATCTGTAACCTTTGCTAAATCCTGCTCTATTGAGGTAATACCCTTCACTTTTTCAATATCCATTGCAGAAGATGTAAATCCTCTTAGCGCGAGGATACAGAGAATTAAAGTTATTACAATCTTATGGCTGCGTTTCCAAGCCCAAATATCCCACAATGTCATCATACCGCCGACCGCCCAGATCAGCATGAAGGGAATAAACGGGACGAGTATTCTCGGATCTCCTTTGAAAACGATAAGTGGAATTACTTGAAACGCTAAAGCAAGCATTATTATCGCGTTGAGACGACCCCATCCTTTACGCTGAAATCCGCTTAAAGCTCCAAGAAACACAAGGGGCCAAACCACGAGCAGATCCCGCACTAATCCCGGCAACAATATGACAATCCTTTCGCTTCCCCATTTAATTTTGTTAAACAGAATCCCCGGATTTTGCAGAAAGAAGGAAACTGTGGAAGGCGGTTCAATCGAAATCATTCGGTAAAGGTTATATCCCGGATATATTGAGCTGTGCATTATCCACTCTATCGATGATAAGTGAAAAAGCGGACTAACTCCGATGCTGATATTTCTGAACATCCAAGGCAGCCATATTAAAAACCATCCGAGCGAAAATAGCGCAACTTTTCTACGTTGATCCGTTTCTTCTGCTAAGCATACAAGCCAGCCAATCGGCAGTAACAATATGAAGTTAAAACGTGCAAGACCTGCAAGTCCTGTCAATAAACCGATAAGAAGCCAATGTTTTCGCGAATCTAATCCGATAACAGCTACTAATAACAACAGTGTTGCTAAACCTTCTGTCTGGATTAAAGCGCTGTATTTTAATAGATTAGGATTAATAGCCATCAAAACACCGGCAGCCAATGCCCAGCAATGGGAGAAAAATCTTCTTGCGAGCAGATAGACTATAGGAGGTAAAAGCAAAAAGGAAAGCAGACCTGGCAGCATTAAGGAAAAAACGTTCCTGCCAAACAGGAACGTCGATATACCGAGCAATAGCGGATACAAAGGCGCTCGCCATAGATCGGGAGCGGGAATTTCGGGTGTGAAACGCAACTGTAGGGGAGTCACTGCCCGTGTAAACCAGAATTGACCGGAAGCAATATTCTGCCCCAGTTGAGCGTAATCCCAGGAATCATAATTATCGGGACCGAGTATCGGTTTATTCAGTATGAAGATAGTAAGAATAACAACTGCCAGCAGAAATAACCGTACCGACCATGCAAATTCAGAGATCTTTATACTTATCTGCAAATTTGATCCCTCAAACCGAATAGTATCTACCCTCCGGATGATGAAAAACTATGGCGGAAACTGATGATTCGGGCTGCATCATAAATCCATCAGTCAGGTTAACTCCAATTTGTTCGGGATTAAGCAACCTGAAAAGTACCGCCTGATCTTCAATATTTGGCAGCGCCGGATATCCAACGGACAGCCTGATCCCTCTGTATCGGTGATGAAAAATATCTGATAATGAAATATCTGACGGATCATGGAATCCCCAGTCTTTACGTATTTTCTGATGCAGCCATTCTGAAGTCGCTTCTGCAAGTTCAATTGCTAAAGCCAACAGGATATGAGCATCTAAAAGCCTGCCTTCTTCCTTCAGAGAACTTGCTCGCTCCCTAATGTCAGATCCCGATGTAACCACAAATGCAGCAATTGCGTCACTCCCAAGATGCTGAGGTCTCAACCAGTCAACAACAGAGCTTCTTTCGTTGGATTCGCTGCGCGGAGCGTGTATATATTCGGTAATATCTTTATCCGGGTGACTTATGCAAATACGCTCTTCCTCAGACCAGGCTTTAAACCATTGGTAAACAGCCCTGGGATTGAATATCCCATCCGAAACACACTGATTGAATACACTCTCAACCTGATTTTGCAGCTTATGAAGCTGCTTATCACTTTTATCCTTTATCCTCTCTGTAAACCTTCTTATTCCAAGGTTTTTACCATACAGCATTTGAGGATTTATATATTGGAAAATCTCTAATACAGGTAAAGATTGCTCAACATGCAAATCAAAATCCAGCGGATCCGGAACATCAGCCTCAATCCAGTCAGTTGATTTAATTACCGGTATTTCTGCTTTGACTTGAGTTGAAATTACGGTTTTATCCTGTTGTTCCAACTTTTGACGATCCCGCTCCCACTTTTTAATCAGTTGAGGGAGTTGTTCATCATCTACAATCTGATTTGCTAGCCTCAAACCATCCATTGCCTCAGCAGCATAAAAAACTGCTCCTTTATATGCTGACGCTATCTTCGTCAGAGTAAACTTTTTAGTCAGAGCTGCTCCTCCGACTATCAATGGAATATCAATCCCTGCCGAAGCCAAATCGGAAGCCGTATTCACCATCTGCCAGGCGCTGCGAACAAGCAATCCTGATAAACCAATAAAATCGGGTTTAGTCTCTCTGACCGCTTTGATAATTGTCTCTGTCGGGACTTTGATACCGAGATTAATCACCTCAAAACCATTGTTCGTCATGATCATCTCAACAAGGTTCTTACCAATGTCATGCACATCACCACGAACCGTAGCAAGAAGCATCTTTCCCTTAGAGCGGTTTCCTTCATCAATTGATAAGTATTTTTGAAGATAATCAACAGCCAGTTTCATAACTTCAGCAGATTCAAGCACTTCTGCAATAATCAATTTCTTGTCATTGAACAACATACCAACTTCATCCATGCCTGCCATCAACACATCATTAATGATCTCTAACGGTGGTAACTCCTTTAACAATACATCAAGGTTTTCTTCAAGTTCGGTTCGTCTTGCTTCAATAACAGCTCGCGTTATTCTTTCAGTAATGCTTATATTTTCCCAATCATCCTCATCTTGCTTAATTTTCTGATCTCTGAAGTAATCCGTAAAGGCAGAAATCGATGCGTTATCACCCTTGAATAAAACATCTTCAGCAAGTTTTATCTCTTTATCAGTTAGAGTTGGGAAACGTTTTAACCTCTGAGTATTAACAATAGCAAGATCAAGACCTGCTTTAGTACATTCCTGCAGAAACACTGAGTTCACAACCTCCCTACCCGACGAAGGAAGACCGAATGAAACATTTGAAATACCGAGTATAGTTAAACAATCGGGGTAAATTTCTTTAAGTTTCCTGACCGCTTCAATTGTTTCGCGAGCGGAGCCAATATAGGCAGTATCTCCAGTGCCAACAGGAAAGACCAGCGGATCAAGGATAATATCCTGATCAGTAAAATTAAACTCGTTCTTTAAGATTTTATAAATCTTCTTTGCAACTTCCAGCTTGCGTTGAACTGTGACAGCCATACCTTTTTCAGGATCGTCGTCTATTAATCCGCAAATCAACGAAGCACTATATTTCTTCGCTAGTGTAGCGATTTCCCTAAGTCTCTTGCCTCCGTCTTCGAGGTTCACTGAGTTAATAGCAGGTTTTCCACCTATTGTTTTCATCGCTGTTTCGATAACTTCAGAATCAATCGTATCGAGCAACAGAGGAACTCTTATCTTACGTAGCAGTGGTTTCAAAACCGAGATAAAATCCTTAACCTCATCTCTGTCAGGATTTGCTGCACACAAATCGATAATCATAGCGCCTTTACGGACTTGCTCTCTACCAATTTCAGCAGCTTCATCGAATTTGCCATCAATGATGAGCTGTTTGAATTTCTTGCTGCCAATTGAATTGGTTCGTTCTCCGATGAAAACCGGACGGTTATCTGCATCAACAACGAGTGCTTCTGCGCCTGTTAAGGCAGGATAGTTACGATTTGATATAAGCTTGCGAGGTTTGATATCCTTAAGAGCGCCAACTAAAGTGCGGATATGTTCTGGAGTTGTGCCACAACACCCACCGGCAATATTTAGAAAACCATTTCCGGCAAAATCAGCGATTATCTCAGAAAACTGTTGTGGTGTTTCACTGTAATAACCATTTTCATCAGGAAATCCGGCATTGGGCCATATAGTGACAGGAAAACGCGAAATTGCTGATAGGCTTCGTATATGATCACGCATTTGAGATGGTCCGGTTCCACAATTCAATCCAATAGAAAATACGTTAAAACCTGAAAGAGTATGATATAAAGCTTCAATATCCTGTCCTGCGAGCATCATACCGTTGGATTCAATCGTGACGGAAACGGCAAGTGGAGCATTTATACCTGTTACAGCCTGAGCTTCTTCAACACCAATTATAGCAGCTTTGAGGTTGAGTGTATCCTGCATGGTCTCTAAGAGCAATATGTCTGCTCCACCTTCGAGTAATCCGGCAGCATACTCTCTATAATCTTCGACTATCTGATCAAAGGTTATACCACCGGTTATTGAAATAGATTTAGTACCGGGACCCATCGAACCGAGAACGAAAACGCGACGTTTACCAGCATATTTTATAACTGCCTTGCACGCTATCTCAGCAGATATACGAACGATCTCTCTCGTTTTGCCGGCTAATCCATATTCAGCAAGCGATACCCTCGGCGCATTGAAGCTATTCGTTTTAACAGCATCTGCGCCTGCTTCGATGTAGGCTTTGTGCAACTGATCAACCAAATGCGGAGCATTCAGATTCAGAGCCTCATTGCATCCGACAAGATGCTCGCCTCCGAAATCATCAACCGTTGGGTTAAACACTGTCAAAGCCGTTCCGGTAGCGCCGTCAACAACCATGATGCGCTCTGAAAGCAGTTTATTTAATTCACTGTTTGTTGGAGTATCCTTTAAAATAAAGTTATGAGTTATGAATTATGAGTCGCAATTAAAATGAGTTTTCAAGCGTTCAATTTAATAATTCCATTCATCACTCATAACTCAAAATTTAACACTTATTTTTAAATCCTTTTATAACTTCCAGCGCCAGATCAATCCTCCCAAAGGGTGGCATAATATAGGCGCTAACTGCCCTTGACGCTGTTTTTACCAAAGCCTCAACTGCTATTTCAACACCAATTCTCGCTGCTTTATCCGGATCATCTACTCCTTTTAACCTCTCCCTGATTTCATCGGGAATCTGCATACCTGGAACTTCGTTATGGAAGAATTCTGCATTTCTATACGATGCGAGCGGTAATATTCCAACAATATATGGAACTTTCCTTAAACCAACACGATCAAGAAAGTTAAAAAATAACTCATCATCAAAAACCGGCTGAGTCATCACGAACCGCGCGCCATTCTCGATCTTTCGATGCAACCGTTCAATCTCAAGCTCCTGATCAATAGCGCCGGGATTTACACCACACCCCAGATGAAAAGCTGTGCCATGTGGAATAGGATTTCCAGCCAAATCTAGACTGTGATTCAGGTTATCGGCTATACGCAGCAATCCAAGCGCATCAACATCGAACACTGCAGTAGCCATCGGGTAATCACCAAGCTTTGGAGGATCACCGGTCACACACAAAATATTATCAATACCAAGCGCTTCAGCGCCGAGAAGATCGGATTGCATTCCAAGCACATTGCGATCACGACATGTGTAGTGCAGAATTGGCTGAATACCGGTTTCAATTTTTAATAGATGCGCCAGAGTAATAGCTGATATTCTCGCTGAAGCCCTCGGTCCATCAGGCATATTAATTAGGTTTACGCCATTTTTTCTTAATTCAGAAACCTTCTCCACAACCTTCCTAATAACAGAACTCCGCGGTGGATTGATCTCGACTGAAAAGAGAAACTTTCCATCTTCAATATCAGCAGCCATCTCAGAAAGTTCTCTGTAGGGAGGCGGTTCTTTTGACTTTATCGGTTTCTCAACGTCTTTTACTGTTATGAAGACTTTCGTTTTAGAAATATCGGGACTCACCGCTCTGAGAGCTGCATCCATCGCTTTGATATGAGCCGGTTTTGTTCCGCAGCATCCGCCGATGATCTTCACGCCCGATAAAGCCATGCGCTTTGCATATTCAGCGAAATACTCCGGTGAAGTTTTCGACATCAACCTGTTTTCGATCCATTCGAGTTCACCTGCATTGGGTTGAATACACACCGGACGGTCTGTCATACCAATCAGATGTTTGGCTGCCTGGAGTAATTTATTAGGTCCTATTGAGCAATTTATACCGATAACATCAATATCAAGTTGAGCTGAATCGAAGACTACTCTATCAATAGTTGCACCATATACCGTTTCGTTCCAGTCTTTAAGCGTAAATTGAGCTACTAAAGGAATATCAGAAAATTCTCTGATAGCCTCTACAGCAAGCGTCAATTCAGCAGGATCCACCATCGTTTCGACCATGATCAGATCGACGCCACCCTTGATTAACCCTACCGCCTGTTCGCTGAATGCGTCCCTTGCATCTCCTATGTTTATCTTCCCTAATGGAGCTAATCTCTGTCCTAACGGTCCCATTGAACCGGCAACAAATGCGTTTGATCCAGCTTTTTCAACTGTGTGCCTAGCAATAATAGCGCCCAGTTCGTTTATTCGCTCAACCTTTTCATCCAAGCCATGCGGTTTCAATTTGAAACGGTTTGCTCCGTAAGTGTTGGTCTCAATGATCTCAGCGCCGGCGCGCAAGTAATCAAAGTGAATCCTCGCTATCAGGTCGGTTTGCGAGAGGTTGAGTTCATCAAAACAACGGTTGACGTAAACGCCTCTTGCATAGAGTTCCGTTCCCATAGCGCCATCTGCGAGTATGGGTGGTCCCTGTAATCTTTTTCTAAATTCTTTGACTCGGTTCAATGTTTGTTATGAGAATGATTAACGGTTGAATCTTTTCTAAAATGCAATGGTTCTTTACTGTTTCGTATGAGTAAACAGCTAAGAACCATAAATAAAAAAACCTCATGTTTAATTTAAATCTTCAATTGAGTTGTTTTTTGAGCGCTTCAACAAATTCATTAAGTAGCCAACGAGGAGTAGACGCCGATCCGGTAACTCCCACAATTTCCACATCCTTCAACCAGTTATAATCTATTTCACTTGGCGTAACTACATGATATGTATGTGGGTTAATAGTCAGGCAGGTTCGGTATAATTCTTTAGTATTTGATGATTTATGTCCACCAACAACGAGAAGAACATCAACTTTTTTGGCAAAGATAGAAAGTCTTTTATCACGTTGTACAACCGACTTACAGATAGTATCCCGAATAATGACGTCACCTACTCTGGCTTTGATCTTCTTGATCATCTCTTTAAATTTCCGAGTGGAAATGGTTGTTTGTGCCATAACTAATGTCTGTTTTCCGGGAGTCAATTTGTCAACATCCTCATCAAATTGAATCACATTTGCAATCGATTCAGTATGACCGATAATACCAATCATCTCAGGATGTGCGTGCTTTCCGACAATAGCAATCTGATAATTATCATGATTATATTCAGCAGCAAGCCTCTGACTACGATGTACTACAGGACAAGTACCATCAACAATCTTAACGCCAAGTTTATTGAGTTTTTCAATTGTGGATGGCGGTTCTCCATGTGCCCTGATTATAATTGATACTTTACGTTCATTACTTGCAGGCTCGAAGTTATCCAGATCTTCGATCTGAATAGTCTTTAAACCGGCCTGGTTGAGACGTTCAACTTCTCGCTCATTATGAATTATATCACCAAGCACATAGATTTCGCGATCTCCGGATTTGAGTTCTTCTTCGACAAGTTCTATAGCACGCCGTACTCCACCGCAAGTGCCGGCTTCAGAATCGAGAATAATTTTCATAATAGCATTTCTGTGTTTTGCATGGGTTCATGTTTGTCAAGTCTTGGATTTATCTTGTAGTCGGACTTGTCCTAAAGACCGACATTCTAATTATCTAACCAAAGTGATCGGCACATTTAAGTGTCTGTTTGTCTGATCTAACCGTACAAAATACCTACCTGATGGCAGATTCACCCCTTCAATCGGTAAATTAAACATACCGGCGCCGGTGTTAAAACCGTCGCCTTTATAGACAAATCTGCCATTTTGATCGTAGATAGACCAATTAACCAAGCCGCTTACATCGGTTTTACAAAGGATATTTACCCGACTGTTAAATGGTGACGGATAAGCTGAAATTAGCTTAAACTCCATTTGTGAAGGATTGCTATTCATGGATGTAATCGTTGCATTCCATTTTTCCCGCGCTGCGTTGATGTTAACAATCATGTCATCTCTATCATCAGCAGCGAGAACAGCAAATGTTACAGTCGTTGACTCTCCTCTGCCAAGTGAAAACGGACCGGCGCCAATAAGCTGAGTCCAGTCGCTTGCTTCATCGCTGTTGGAATTATTGAAACCACTTTTCATATTAGTCATCTTAAGCGAATCCGACCAAGCCCCGGATCCGACAACAAGACCATAGTTTTCAATCGCTACATGGAATGAAGCCTGCTGATCAAGCAGCCCCGCTCCACAAATAAACCAACCGGGT
>JAIPJL010000096.1 GCA_021734165.1 bacterium
AAGTCCAAGCTGTTCGTAAAGGTGTTCTGCAAGTGTGGGTATATTAGGCTGTGGTATTTCAACATTATCATCAATGAATTGATGATTTTGAGATTTATATTCCCAATGATTAGCGTCGTTTAAGATGTTTTCCCAATCAACTTCACGCTCATTTTCAGACGATTCTTCTTTTGGAGTTTTTTCAACAGGATTTTCTTCATTATCATCTTCGGTATCCAGATTTGTCTCATTATCACTTGGTTCTGAAGAGTCTTCATTTGGATCTATTTCATCAAGAAATGGGTTTTGTTCAAGCTCCGCCTTGACACGTAATTCAAGTTCAAGCAGAGGCATCTGTATCAATTCTGAACGCAGAATCTGCTGAGGCTGGAGCGAAAGCTCCTGACGCATTCTAAGTTGCTGAGATAATCCCTGCATTATTAATTTTCTTTAAACCTCAATCCATTTAATGATTTAAATACCGAACTTTTCTATCTGTCTAACTTGAATTTCTCACCGAGGTAGAGCTGCCGAGCCTGTTCATCCTTCGCAAGAAATTCCGCATTACCTGATTTAAGTATTGCTCCATCATAGAGTAAATATGCCCTGTCGGTAATCGAGAGTGTTTCATGGACATTATGATCTGTTATCAGTACGCCGATATTTCTCGCTGACAATCCTTTAACAATTTCCTGAATATCATTTACAGCGATTGGATCAATACCGGCAAATGGCTCATCAAGCAAAATGAATGCCGGATCGGTGACTAATGCCCTCGCAATTTCAACTCTGCGACGTTCACCACCGGATAGTGTATGAGCCTTTTGATTTGCTAAATGTGACACAGAAAGTTCGTCTAATAATTTATGAAGCTTATCTTTGCGCTCGGAAGCAGAGAGCTTCGTGGTTTCAAGTATAGCTGTTAAATTTTGAGCTACTGTCATCTTACGAAAAACTGACGCTTCCTGGGCCAGATAACCTACTCCCAATCTGGCTCGTTTGTACATCGGTAATTTAGTGATATTTTTGTTATCCAGGAATACTTGACCGTCATCTGGTTGAATCATGCCGGTAATAATATAAAAAGTGGTAGTTTTTCCAGCTCCATTGGGACCGAGCAGTCCGACTACTTCACCCTGTTCAACCTCAAGTGAGACACTATTAACAACCTTACGTCGTCCGAATCTTTTTACCAAATTATTAGCAACAATCTTCAACGGGAATTCCTGGATTTATATTGCAGCAGTATAGCATTGTCTTCACCAATGTCATCAGGAATGTCCTTTGGTGGATAGAAAACGCCGTTAGACCTGCCTTTAAGCATTATTGACTCTGTTTTATCGGAAACCAAAGTTAATTCGATAACATCCGCAGCGGATTGATTAACGCCATGATAAAGACCTTCACCATCCCAAACATGCACAGCGCCCTGAGCGTCTCCCTTCATCATAATAAGTCTTGTGCTGTCGTTTATTACTGTCATATTCATTTCTTTTCCGATCATGTAATTAAACAGCGTACTGTCTTCTTCAGGAACAGAGATGACTAAGGCATCGCCATCGACGAACATGCGAATCAATTTTTGTCCCTCGTAGTAAAGCTCAACTCGCTTCCCGCTTAGTTCATCCTTCTCTTGAATAATTATCGGATTTCCCGAAAGAACAGTCATGCTTGAATCAGGTTTATGGTTAAGAGTATCAGCCAATGCATGAAGCTTATTCTGAATTAAATCGACGTTTCCTGTAAAAAGAGCGCTGTTGTTTATCCGGTTGAATTGCAGTATCTTCGATTTAATAGTTAATGTATCGGGCTTGCCTTTATCATCAGGAAGTTTATAAACCGGATCCTGATCGATAATACCACTGTTTGTCGTTTCAAACCAACGGCAGTGCTTACCGGTAATTCTTGCGCCGTCTGAGTAATTGTCAATGATAACCTTTCCATAAAGGTCAATTATCTGGTTTACATCATCGTATTGTGCAATATTACACCTGATTCGAACACTATCGGATTCTACGAGATCCACATTATCGCGCGCCTCGAAGCTGCCATCAAACTCGTTAAAACGAACATAAGCAGATTTCATTACTCTGCCTGGTTCATTTAAAACCACATTTCCTGTTAGCGTAATTTGTCCATTCTTCGGATCATGCTTGGCATTATCTGAATTTATAAGGGTAAGTCCTCTGCGAACTTGTACATTACCAATCAGAAATCGACATTCATCACGGCTGCGAAGTGTATCTGCATGCTCAAGTATGATCTTCTGTCTGTTGTTATCACGTGGTACGGTGTATCCGACATTTATTAACAGCAGGAGCAATCCGATTGACGTCGTTAGTAATGTAAATGGATTACTGTTCTTTACGCAGCTCATCAGAATTTCGCCATGTTGTTCCGCTTGTATTCAGGATTACCCAGTCATTTAGATCAGGTGAAGCGCTGAAACCGACGCCTGAAAGGCTGTCATTATCCGTTATTACCGTGACATACGTATTTGAAATTATACGGTTTTCCTGTTGAATGTAATAAAGCTCATCAGTAAGAAGAACCAAACCGGAATCGGATTTAACTACCACATTACCTCGCGCGACTAACTTATTCTGCCTTTCCATGACTTCACCTTCGTTAGACGTCATAATTGCATTATGAATTCCATCTCTATCATAGAAATCAACCTTTATTCCGCCCTCAAAATGCAGTTTCTGTTTAATCTCAAATCTTGAAATCTTTGGTGCATCTATAACAAACATAGGTTTATCGCAACGTGTATATCTTACAGAAGCTGAGTACAATTCAAGCTCCGGTAATTGTACTTCGTCATCATCTGATACTGTTTGCGGAGGTTCTAAATCAGTACAACCCAAAGAACTCAATAACAGGATTATACCGATTAAAGTGGATCCTTTGTGTAATGTCGCTTTGCCTCTTCCCATAATCCTTTAGCTTTTAGTATCAATTCTATTAAATCTCTAACCGCCCCATGACCTCCTTTTCGAGGAGCTATCCAGTTGACTACTTCTTTTACCTCGTCTTCACCATCAGCAGGAGTAGCTGAAAGTCCAACTAATCGCAATACCGGTATATCGAACAGATCATCACCCATATATGCAACTTCTTCCAGTTTAACTCCATTACGTTCAAGGATATCCTTAAGAATAATATCCTTATCTTCAAATCCCTGATGAACCTCGTTAATTCCTAACTGCTCAGCTCGTAGTTCAACAATAGGTGATTTTCTTCCCGTTATAATACCGAATTTCAGCCCAATCCTCGTCGCCATATAAATACCAAAACCATCGCGGTAACTGAAAGCTTTTGCTTCAACACGTTGTTCATTGACGAAAGTACGTCCGTCAGTCATAACTCCATCAACATCGAGAATGATCATTTTTATTTTTTCTGCTTTTGCTTGAAGCTGTTGCTTGAGCATTTATTCTCTTTCGTTAATATAATGGCTTGATGTTTGCGATGAATCATCAAGTTAAAGCCGAATTAAGCCTTTGTCAATAAATTCTGGTCAAAGATTTCTTTTATTGAAATGACATATAATAATGTGTTCATATATTTTACTTACAATAGATAAATAGTATATATTCCACTTGCACACGGCACATAAGTTCAATATATTATCAAAAAAATGTTCAATTTATTATTTAAGGGTAGATTGTGACAAAACAAAGAAAAATCCGTCCTCTGACAAAAAGACAGCAGGAGGTTATTCAGTACATTACTGAAGAGCTTCAAATTCATGGCAGACCTCCAACTTTGCGTGAGATAGGTACTAAACTGAAAATCGGTTCTACGAATGCTGTTCGCAGCCTGTTGACTGCTTTGGAAAAGAAAGAGTACATTAAACGCAAGGCATATTTATCTCGGGGTATTGAACTTGTCAAAACACCTATTAATGTTGAGATAGGTGGCGTCGTCAGTATTCCAATTATCGGTAGCGTTGCTGCTGGTCAGCCATTGCTTGCAGAAGAAAATATTGAGGGTCATCTTCGCATAGACAGGGATTTATTTAAGGCTAATGATGGTTTTGCACTAAGAGTGAATGGTCAATCCATGGTCGAAGCAGGAATACGTGATGGGGACCTTGTTCTGGCGCGACCAGATCTACCACTTGAAGAAGGCTCTATAATTGTCGCTTTGATTGGTGAGGAAGCTACAGTAAAGCATTTCTTTCATGAACATGACCATATCAGGTTAGAACCCGCAAATCCTCATTTCGGGCCGATTATAGTAGAAAAGGATACACCAGGTTTCCATGTTGCGGGAAAAGTTGTAGGATTATACAGAAAATACTAAGTTCTTGCAAAATCGATTCTCGAATATGCACTCTCGGCTTGTTTTTTCTTGATCAAATGAACTAACTGACTTATATTATAGTTAGGTGATCTATTGACTGATTGATTGATCTTAATTTGGTAGTTGATTTTAAAATCAAATGAGTTTCAGGAGATTCATATGGATCTAATCGCTGTAGAAGTAACTGGCATATCAATTTTTGCGCCCTATCAGGGTTATGTTGTAATATTAAGAGAAACAAATGGGAATCGAGCCTTACCGATTTTTATTGGTGCGCCGGAGGCTCATAATATTTCGCAACTGCTCCAAGGCGAGAAAAATATCAGGCCACTGACTTATGATCTTTTTAAAAATATACTTGATACTGTTGAAACATTCGTTGAAAAAGTTATAGTTACTGATCTGCGCGACAGCACTTTTTTCGCTGAAATAATAATTATTGCAAAATCGGAGAAACACAGGATAGATGCTCGTCCATCTGATGCTATTGCATTGGCTATTAAAACAAAAGCTCCGATTTATGTTAATTCTGAAGTCCTGAACGAAGCTGACCTGATAGGTGAAGCTCCAAATCCAGATACTCAATTTCAAGAGAGGATAAGTGTTCTCGCAAAACAACTTAATGAAGCTGTTGAGATTGAAGCTTATGAGGTGGCAGCTCGTTTAAGAGATCAGATAATTCATCTGGAGTCAAAACGTCAAGTTGAGTAATTGACTACAGAATATTTTGCACTGATTTTGCGTGAACTGCTTGAATAATGTATTGAACGGGAGGTTTACGCCTTCCGTTATTCTGTAATTATATATTTTTTTGGTGTGTAATATTGGTAGTTAGCCTGTGTGAAAAGGTTTTAATATTACTTTGAACTTGGGCTTAACTGGATTTGAATCACCTTAAGCAGATAAATTTTTATAGAAGGTTTCTTCAAAAGAGTGAAAAATGGAAATTAACGAACAAGTTAAAGAGAGCATTCTTCTCAGGAGACTGATCATCACCTTTCAGACTGCAGCTATGCAGCAAATGGGTAAGTTAGCGGATCCTTTCAGCGGTAAAGTCCAGCATGATCTGGAGCAGGCGTCAATTTCTATTGATACACTTGACATGCTGCAAAAGGTTACCAAAGGGAATCTATCAGAAAACGATGCAGCATTTCTGACTCATGTAGTCTCAGAGCTTAAATTGAATTATGTTGATGAGATCGGACGTAAAGCAGAAAAACCGGAAGAAAAGGAAGATTCCAAAGAAAAAACAATTAATGATGACATAAAAGATGAATCTAATGAAGAATCTCAAGAAACAAGTGATTCTGAACCAACAGTTTAGTATTTGAAGATGTACATATAAAAAAGAAAATTAAAGCATTGTTTGTAAATAGTTTGTGTAACTATTCAACGCTGTTTGTCAGGAAATTATTCGACGGACAATCCGTCAATCTGAACAGGAGGTTTCTTATGAAGTTAAAGCTGTCAACAACAATCTTTGCGCTGCTTTTATTAATGGCAGCTCTCAGTCCTGTATTTGCTCAACATTATGCCGATCAGTGGGCGCATAATGGTGTTGCAGTACGGCAGGGCTGGCATGTCGAGTGGTATCGTGGTGGTGAAGGACGCTACGAGGGTCAGAATTCGGGTGAGGTAGCATTTATCTGGTCTGACTGCCGTAATGGTGATCGTGGTGTTTACCTGCAGGTGATTGATACTGATCAAAACCTTAAATTCGACGGATATGGACTTCGAATTTCCGATACCGAACATCGTCAGGAGGATCCGGCTGTCTGGCCGGCAATTGATGGAGGCTGGTTCATTGGCTGGGAGGATTATGATGTAGATACACTTGGTAATATCTATTGTACCAAGATAAACGCTGATGGTGAACGTCTCTGGGGTGAAAACGAGCGTGGTGTTGCTGTTTGTACTAATGGCGCCATCCAGGAAGATATCCGTATTGTTGGTGATGGTGAGAATCCTGAAGGTTGTATCATTGCCTGGCGTGATCTGCGTAATGGTGATGCTGATATTTATGCAACGCATGTTCTTTGGAATGGAGAGCTTGATCCTGATTGGCCCGATGACGGAAAGCCAATCGTCAGTGAAGCAGGTGTTCAAGGTCAGCATACAGCCGATTCGGATGGTGATGGTGGAATGATCATCGGTTGGAACGATGGCAGAGACGCCGATCAAACTGACATTTGGGCGCAGCGTATAACTCCTAATGGTCAGCTTCTTTGGGGTAACGGTAACGGCGTTAAAATTTGCAACAATGATGAGAATCAAACCACTCCAAAACTTTGCCCGGACGGCGCTAATGGCGCCTTTTTCACATGGGTTGACGAACGTGATTATAATGAAAGACATAAAGATATATATGCACAGCGAGTTGGAGCTGATGGCAGATTGCTTTGGAGTGAATCAGGTACAGCGCTCTGCAATGAAAACAGAGAACAATCTGCAAATCGAATAGTTTATGCTGGAAATGGTACTGCGATTGTTGCCTGGGAAGATATGCGCGACGAAGCGGAAACCGTTGACTCATATTCAATGCGTATTAGCGGTCAGGATGCCATGATAAAAGAGTGGGACCCGGCAACTGGTGTTCCTGTATCGCGTGAAGAGAACAATCAAAAAGGTCTTCGTTTATTTGATGATGGCGCAGGGGGAGCTTATTACGTGTGGGAAGATGAACGCGAGGGAGGTTCTCGTGAGAACGATATTTACGCGCAACGTATAAATATAAACGGAAGTCCCGTATGGGAAGAAAATGGAATTCCGGTTTGCACATTGCCAGGCGCACAGGTTGCGCCCCTTGTACGTCGTACAAGCGACGGTGGAATGGTAACAGCTTGGGGAGACTGGAGAAGCGGCAGTACAGCGATATATACTCAAAAAATTAATAGAAACGGGCAAATTGGCTGGGACGAACAGGGAATTGCAATCGTTGATAGTATTGACGGAAACGCTCTGGATCCTATTCTCTTACCGCGTCATAATGATGAGTTTGCGATAGTCTGGTCGGATGGCAGGAGAGGAAGTGAAGTAGTTCCTTATGTACAGTTCGGTCGTAATAATGGTAATGAACCGGTTCTTGAACTTGTAAATGACGGTATTGCAACGATTAGAGGCACTTCAGGAGGCGCAATATTTATTGACGCCTGTAATGATGAAAACGGAGGAACTTACATCGTCTGGAAAGACCTGCGCGCTAATCAGATATTCTCAATCTATGGTCAATACATATCACCCGAAGGTGAATTAATGTGGGGAGAGGGCGGAATTAAAATCTCCGAAGAAAGCCAATACGAAAAAACAAATCCGCATGTATGTTATGATGGTGAAGGAGGGATTTATGTTGCATGGGAATCTGATACTTACGAAGCATATACTAACCTTTACATGCAGCGGGTCAGTCGTGATGGAGAACTGCTTTGGACTGAAGATGAGTCTCGCATTACTTATCACGAAATGGAAGAGACAATTCAGGATATAATTCCGGGACATAACAACGACGCAGTGTTATTGTGGATCGTTAGTGATGATGATACTGATGATGATATATGGATTGCATGTATTGACTCTGATCGTAATTTAACCTGGGGAGATGGTGAAGATGGTTTAGTTGTATGCGCCGCTCAATTAAGACAGCTTAATGCACAGGTTCATATTCATCAGGAAGGTTTTGTGGTCGTTTGGGTCGATGGCAGAGATGATGGTGACATTGAGCCTCAGAATGATATTTTCGGGCAGTTTATCAATTTTGATGGCAGTTTCAGGTGGCGTGAAAATGGCGCTGCAATATGCAGTTTTGATTCACATCAGGACTCACCAACAGTTACGATTGATAATGGTGGACACATCTGGGTTGCTTGGGCAGATAGCAGGTTTGCCAGTGGTAACCGGAGGAAAGATATATACATTCAGAAAATCAGAGCTAGAGCAACGAACAATTCTCATGTTTTGACCATGCTAAATGATGGCGCTTATGGAGGTGATGGATACCCTGTTTGTATGGTTGATAACCAACAAACCAATCCGTGTATTGCTCATGATGGAGCAGATGGAATTTGGTTAGTTTGGGAAGATCTGCGAAGTAATGAATGGACAGATATCTACGCTACTCATCTTGATGGTAACGCTGCGCCGCTTGCTGATTGGGAAGATGGTGGTAATGTTATCTGTGATGCGTTTTTCCATCAGGAAACTCCGACTATCGCTGATCTTTTCTCGCGCGCGAAGACGGGTATGGTTGTTTGTTGGGTGGATAAAAAAGCAACCGGTAAGGAGCACTTGTACAATATATATATTCAGCGTCTTGATGACCACACTGTATCGGTAAATCAACCAAAGCCAAAGGAAATTCCCTTTGGATATGAATTCGAGAGCGCTTACCCTAATCCATTCAACTCAACGACAGTGCTTACTTACGTTGTACCGGACGAATCACGCATTAGTCTTGGGCTTTATGATTTAACCGGCAGGTTTGTTAAAAACATCGCTGAGGATTGGGTTTCAGAAGGAAGACATAGAGTTGTTTTTGATGCTGAAGATGTTGCTGGTGGTACATACTTTGTCAGGTTTGAGAGTGGTGATGTAAAGCTTGAGCAGAAGATCACACTTGTTAAGTAAACAGATTAAAATTTGATTAATAAAGACAGCGTCAGATCTGCATGATCTGGCGCTGTTTCTTTGTAAGGAAATCCCAATCTGTGGAATCCAGTTTTAGATTTAGAATTGATTTGATGCGTTATAATATCATTTTACTTGTGTTCTTCACTATCGCTTTTTTTAGCAGTGGTGAAGCAGTTGAAATCAAATCTCTGTCATCAAAACAAGCTGTCAGATATGAAAACAGTTATGCGTTAGTAATCGGTGTTAGTGACTATAAACATGGTTGGAACAAACTGCCTCATGCTTTGCCAAATGCTGAAGCGGTTGCAGATGAGCTGACTAAAAGAGATTTCAAGGTGATGACACTCTATGATCCGACGGGCTATGAACTGAGCTCTATGATCGATTCACTTGCTTATAAATCGGGAAGCGAAAATGATCGCTTTATATTTTATTTTGCCGGTCATGGCGTAACAATATCATCAGAAAACGATTCAGTCCTGGGTTACATCCTGCCTAAAGATGCTCCGAATCGTCTTAAACATCCGGATTTATTCAAAGAGAAAGCATTATCAATGAAGCGCATCGCTGATGTTGTAAAGAATTCACCTGTGAAGCGTGCACTATTCCTGTTTGATTGTTGCTTTTCGGGAGCAATTCTATCACATGGATGGATTGATGAAAATGGCGTCAATAATAAATGGGATAAATCCACTCGTCAATTCATCACCGCAGGGAATCAGGATGAGAAAGTTCCCGATAACAGTATTTTTACTTATTGTCTTTTGGCTGGATTAGAGGGCAACGCTGATCTTAATGCTGACGCATGCATTACAGCATCGGAATTGAGCATATATATTCGCGTTAATACTTTTTTACGTTCAAATAACTCGCTGCATCCTCAATATGGCAGAATTCATGATCCTGACAACAATCATGGTGATTTTGTCTTTGGTGTTGAACTACCAAAAATGAAACCAATGAGTGAGCTGTATAAAGATATTGATAACTTAAACAACTTAGAAGAAATACTACCTGATTTCAAATTTACAGGTATTCCAGCCGGGAGTTTTTTAATGGGATCGGATTCTTCAGAAGATGGACGTGATGATGATGAAACACCATTGCATAAAGTGTCAATCAAACCATTTTTCATGCAGACAACAGAAGTCACTCAGCGTCTTTGGAAGATGATAATGGGATACAATCCTTCTTTCTTTGAAACAGATATTCTGCCTGTTGAGCAGGTTAGCTGGATAGAAGTTAATGAGTTCATTCGTAGAATTAACGAGATTGATCCCGGAAAAAACTATAGATTACCTACTGAAGCCGAATGGGAGTATGCCTGTCGAGCGGAATCCTCAACTCGTTTTCCCTGGGGAAACGATTCGAATTACTATTCACTTGATATATTTTGTTGGTTATCATACACCGGCAAAGGCAGTACGCATCCAATTGGTCAGAAGAGACCCAATGCCTGGGGACTTTACGATATGCACGGTAACGTTTTCGAGTGGTGTCAGGATTGGTACCATGATGATTATTTTGGAGCGCCTTCGGACGGCAGCGCCTGGATTTCTCCTGTTGGTGAGTATAGGGTTCACAGAGGCGGCAGCTCTGTTATGGATTCATGGGAGTATAACGCCCGTCGCTGCAGATCTGCTTTCCGCAGTCGCAGTAAACCTGCATCGAGGCATTTTGATCTGGGATTTAGATTAGTAAAGGAGAAGTAATTGCAATTAACGGCTGGCTGCTGTTAGCGCTGTTTCTGGTCACGCTTGGTCGGATATGGATTAGATAGCATCCTCACGAAGTCTCAGTTTCAATCTGTCTAAGTCTTCTGCGTGCTTTATCGACTAATGGGCTGTCAGGATAATCAATCAATATTTTTTCGTAATATTCTACAGCAAGATTAGGATTTAACATACCCTTTTCAATTAACTCACCGGCATTATAAACAGCCAGATCCGCTCTTAAAGCGCCTTTAAGTTTAATGATCTTTTCTAAATACGTTAAAGCATTATCAAGCGAATCTTGTTTTAATGCAATTCTATAATTTTGCCAGAAAGCTTCTTCAACTATTCTTGGATTTTCATTTAGCGCTAAACTGTCGAGTATGACTTTCGCTATTTTTTGCGAGCCTTGAAATTCTGCAAAGTCAGCCCTGCCAAACGATTGAATCGCGGAAGGATTTTCTTTTAAGTCTGTAAGCAAAGAAGCTACTGACAACGCTTCGTTAGCATAATCTGATGATGGATCTGCAATAATCAGAGCATTAGCACGTTGCTGCAATTCATCTATATTCCCTTGCCAGAATGCAATACGAGCCAATTCGAATAAAGCCATAGAAACGGCATTTGATGCTCTTCTATTGTTTTTCAACAATGCATTAAGTTCTTTCTTTGCAGTTTCCAAGTCACCTTCCATAGCCCAAGTTATTGCAGATTTCACTCTTACTTCATCGACATGTTTATTGAGTACCCTTGATCTTGAAGCAATTTTCAAAGCAGATTCAAACATCTTACGAGCTTTAGCAGGTGAGCCGTCTTTGGTGAATTCCAGTTTACCAAGTTCCTCGAATGCTTCAAAAACGGCTTCATTAGGATTTCCGGGAGTTAGAACCGAATTAAAAGCAGCGCGTGCGCTGTCAGCGTTACCGAGTGCGAGATTAGTTCTTCCAATCCCAAGTATTGCATTGACTTTCATTTTATCGGGGAAATCCGATAGTAATAACTCACTATATGCGCACAGAGCCAGTTTATATTCTTCCTCCATCATCAGCAAATCGGCAAATTCGAGGAGTTCCTCACCGGACTTTCTGCCATACTCGTCAATTAATCTATATTGCTGAAGCGCTTTCTCATATTCCTTGTTCTTGAAATAAAGTGATGCAAGCAGGCGTCTAAGCTGAACAGCGTATTCATCCTTGTAAGATGTCTTTATTCTGTCTGTAATGATTTCAGCAGCTATCGAATCGGCGCCGCTCTCGTCCGGCATATCGCCAATCGCGCCTGTAACGTAGTTCAGCCTTTGATTGCTGTCTTCAAGATAGAGCAGATATTCTTCGATAGCATTATACCAGTCCATTTGGTTTTCATACCAGCGAGCCAAGTCGCGAGCGTATAAGAATTTATTGCCGGCGTCCTTACGACCCTGCATGATTACTTCAGTAGCTCGTTCATTTTTTCTATGCTGGAAGAGTATCGAAGCAATCTCAGTATAAGCTTTTTCAGAGCCTTTATATTCACTAAGCAGTCTCGTAATCTCTGCATCCGCGCGTTCGTTTTCATCAGCAAGAAACAGCACATCTATCCTGTCTGCAGCGATTATAACCGGATCCAGTTTACTTCGCCCGCGTTGAGAATAGCTATACATTGAATCGAGGAAAGTGATCGCATCATTATAGCGTGCGAGTCCGATCAGCGAACGTTGGATGCCTCTATATGCGCTGTTATTTTCAATTTCTGTGTTTATAACAGCCAGCCAGAGATTCAAAGCTTTCTCGTAATCACCGTCTGACTCAGCATTCCGGGCAAGACGATTTATTCTGTATATCTCTTGCTGTTTTGATTCCGCAGATGTGACAGATCCTGATCCCTGCGGAGCTGCCACAGCCAAAACCGGAAGGAGGAGAAGTACTAATAGAGTATATGTGTTTATTCTTTTAATCATTTTTTACGAAAAATATCTTTAGCTTCCTCTGCATGATATGAGCTTCGCACCAATGGACCTGAAGCCACATGCTCGAAACCGATAGTCCGTGCAAAATCAGCCAGCTCTTCAAATTCCTCTGGTGTATAAAACTTCTGAACCGGCAGGTTATCGGGTGTTGCCTGCAAGTATTGACCAATCGTTAAACTTCGGCAGCCAGCTTCTCTGATCTCATAGATTGCTGCATTCAATAAAACTGAAGGCTCACCGAGTCCGACGAATATTCCGGATTTAGTGATCAAACCGCGGTTACTGAATTCTTTAAGCAATGCAATTGACCTTTTGAAATCAGCTCCGGGTCTGACATCAGTATAAAACGCTGGAATGGTTTCGACGTTGTGGTTTAATATATCCGGTGGATACTCCATGATAATATCAGCAGCATTTACTTTACCGCGAAAATCAGGAACCAGAATTTCAATACCGGCGTCAGGGACTGTTTTGCGTAATTCTCTGATACAAGCTGCAAAATGTGTTGCTCCGCCGTCAGGTAGATCGTCCCGCGTTACCGAAGTTATAACCACCCATTTTAACTCCATCTTACGAGCAGCTTCAGCCAAACGAATTGGTTCATCTACTTCAACAGGAAGAGGTCTGCCGTGTTTGATCGCACAAAATGTGCAGTTCCTCGTGCAAAGTTCTCCCATGATCATAAATGTTGCCGTACCGCGTCCCCAGCATTCACCGAGATTAGGGCAGCGAGCGCTTTCACAGACAGTGTGCAGGTTCTGTTTTACAATTAAACCCTTGACACGTGTATAAGTTTCACCGCTTCCGATTTTAATCTTTAGCCAGGATGGGAGACGGGGACGTTCATTAGCTGAGATAACCTTACTACTCATTAATTATTTTCCATGCAGCTTCAACGATAGATTCTGACAATGTTGAGGATGAGTGTGGAGTTGTTCTTAGTCTTTGTACAGGAATCTTCAATTTTCTAAACAAGGCTAACTGACTGATCAATTCAGTTGCAGAGTGTCCAACCATGTGAGCGCCAAGCAGCGTTTGTTTGTCTATGTCTATAATAAGCTTGACAAAACCTACGTTCTCACCTATAGTCACGGCACGACCAACAGCATTATAATACACTTTACTCGTTTTAGTATTGAATCCTGCTTCAATAGCGTCTGTCTCGCTCATACCCACCGAAGCTGCTTCAGGCTGACTGAAAACACAGATAGGAATATTTTTTATAACGGTAGTTATTTTGCTTTTTCCTGAAATAGAATCAATAATACAAGCCGCTTCGTTTCTTACAGGATGGATATGTTTGGGTGGATCAGTGCAATTACCCAGAGCATATATCCCTTTGATATTTGTTTGTAAGTG
>JAIPJL010000097.1 GCA_021734165.1 bacterium
ACATTTGCATCATCAAGAGGCGTCTTAATAAAAGCAGAAATCCCTAATGTCGTCTGTGCCTCCCCGACTTTTGCATCATCAAGAAGCGTCTTAATAAAAGCAGAAATCCCTAATGTCGTCTGTGCCGCCCCGGCGTTGAGATCATCTATGAGTGTCTTCCCGTAGGCACTTATGGTAATCGCTGTTGCGTCAACACTTGTCGCCCACCTCAATGTCTCTGCATCAGCGGCATATAAATATTTACCAGCTTCAAGATCAGGAATCGTCAATCCGGATAGTGCAGAATTCGCCGTAAGGATTATCGCTCTTTCAATCGCATCATTCAACTGTTGGCATATCTTTGTGAGCTTATCAATCATCGTTTCTATCGTTTCTGATTTGTAATTTGCGCCATAGGGAAGATCGGTTTCTTGCGAAAGATCAAGGTTTAAGACTATTGTAATTGTGTACCCGTCAGCCCACGCATACGCCACCATTTCGCCATCAACTTCCTTGACTGTACTGATAGTGCCACCAGACTCAAAAGACCCGTTAGAATCGGCTACAGTGTAATCGTCAGTAATATCTAAGATGGTTTCGTTACTTTCACCATCAGTGAGTATTACGTCAATATCACCTTCAGCGAATATCTTAAACTCAAAGGCAAAGTCTGTAGTAACGTTATCACAATCGTAGGTTACTCGAATACTTTCAGATTGGACTGTCATTTAATCACCTATTATAAAAATCAATGGTAACATCATAAGGATTACAGCGATTATAACCGCTAACCAAGGTTTTCTCCATAAATCCTTCCATCCCATTCCAATTACACTATCCTTAGTAAATGGATATAGTGGACTTGTCTTTAAAAATTTATCTCTAAAGGTTTCTTCTATCATTTTGTTCCTTCTTCCATTTGTATCTTTTCTTTTAACCGTCTAGTTTCATTTGCTTTAACATTAGCAATATCTCGTATTTCACCGGATAGTTTTTCCCATAATTTCGTATCTGTTTTTATTTCATTTATTATTTCTCGAATTTCAACGAATGAAACTGCGTTTGTTCCCTGTCCCTTTTTAAAATTCTCGCCGATTGCTTGTCTTTTTCTCTGTTGATAATTATCCCATCGTGTTCTTAGATCAATTTCATCCATTGTCTTTTTATCAATACCCATATAATTAAGCATTTTTTCTATAGTATCTATTTTATATTTGGGTTCACCTGTTATTTCATCAACTTGTGGTTCAGGATTAAAAATAGTTCCAGTATCGTATTGTCTTGCAGGAACTAGAGATTGTTTTAATAATTGATACTGAGGGAATTGACTTAATATATGATCCATCAGTGGAGGTCTGACTTTTTCAAAGTCATTATATTGGATTCCGTCAATCGTAACTTCTATTCCTTTTTCACCACTTACAAATTCTCTATCACCAAAAGCAGTTCTACCAGTGATTTGTTCATAAGGCACAGTAACAACAGGTGACATCATATTTATAAAATCTAATTGTACAAAATCCTCCACTGTCTCGAATGGATTAAGACCCCTCGCATTAAAAAAAGTCACCTTCCCTTCTTCATTTGAAGTAGGCCATAGATGATTAAATACTTCCGGTATTCCACCTTCTTCAATTTCTCTGGTCATAAATGGGAACATTTCTTTATAGACATCTTCTCTTTGTCCTTCGGCTACACCACCTAACCCTCTTGCGCCTACAGTTTTAAATGGATGTTTTGCAGGAAGTTTAGTAGCGTACTTTGCCATAAACTTATACCAGTTATAAAACGGCATAAGTCTACGGATATATTTTCTTTCAAAATTACCAGTTAGATTAAACACTGGAAGAGTTTCTTTTACCTGTTGTATTATTGGATCAACAAATTCTGGTGAATTTTTCATTTCCCGCATTGTCGCAATAATTTCTTCTTCTTTTGCTTGCGACGTTGGCGCCTTTGTTTTTTCAATTTTCCTTTTCTCCTTTAGTATTTTTACAGCTTTTTCTCTTGCAAGTTTCACGTACAATGCCCTAACAAATGGTTGTTCAAACACCGTATTTATCGCGTAACCTTTATCTTTTATCTTGGCGATACCTTCCACTGATTTAGAATCATAAAGTTCTTTAACCAATCCTCCGATTGCGGTATCTGCCGTATTGCCTAATTTTGGATTGTACTTCATCACATTCGCGAATGATGCTTTTATGAGTTCGTTAGGGATTACATCTTTATAGAGCTTCTGAAATCCACGACTATAACTTAACGGCCCAACCCCTTCCATAGTGTTGAACATTATATCGCCCATGACATTATTCTTTATCCATCGTGGGGTTATAGCAAGAACTGAGTCTTTCCATATTTGAGTAGGTTTATCCACGACAAGTCTTATAATATCTTGTACTTTTTTAGAACCAAATACAGGAGTTGCAAATGATTCCAATTCTCCAACCATAGCTTCTGGTATTAGATAAACAGGCTTATTCCTACTAACCCCTAGATATTCCTTAAAGACCCCCTGAAATAAATTATTTACATCTTCTCTTCCAATTCCTTTTGTTATCAATCTTTCTCTAACAATTTCTATTGATTCATTTTCTCCCGTACTAAGACGAGAAATCATTTGTTCAGTTTCACCTTTTGAAAAACCACGATTTCCAAGTGCTTCTGCTACTCTATTTTTGATAAGTTCTTGAGACTTTGATAATGCTTCTCCACTTCCTTTTGTGACAGTTTCGCTTATAACATCACTTAGCGCTTCGTCAAAAGTAGCATTATCCATACGCTTTGATACTTCTTTGTAGAAGTCAACTTTTCCTCGATAAAACGAAAGATAATTGTCGGGAGCTATTATCTTGTACCCGGGATAAAACTTTGTCCCTACTTGAAGTCCACCCTTAACTTCTTTTACGTCTTTTATATTTACTTTGATTCCGAATTTCCCAGTAAAGTCATTTATAAATGCTTCGGTATTTTTGTACTTTATATATTCAGAAGTCCACTTTGGGAGGATTTCTTTAAGACTTTCGTTATATCCTTGTACCCCCTGTGACTTTTTGAGAATACTTGGATTGTATCGTTTTCCTGTAGTATCGGCGAAGTGAATACCCATCTTTGCATTGTATCTATCTGGGAAAAAGTGGTGGACATAAACTGGTGAAAAGTCTCCAAATTCAGCAATGACTTCTTCCTTAGTAAGCCCCGTTGCTTTCGTTAATGGTTGGTACATCCTGTTTTCTATAATTTCAGGAGTCAGTTTCCCACGTTCTAAAAGGTCTGTTTGAATATTATTTTGTAAAGTTCGATACCATCTTTCAAAACCTTGAAACTGCTCTGTTGGTTCGCTTACAAGACTTGTCCTTCCTTCAAGATATGGAACAATTATCAACTGTTCTTCTTTTGTTAAAGTATTAAGTTGCTTAAATATGTCTTCGTGCATTTTTGCACGTTCTTCAAATGTTGCTTCTTCATACATATTACGCATCGAATTAAGGAGTTTCTTTGATTTTCCAGTAGCAAGCATTTCCTTTATTCCAGGGTATTCTTCAAGGACGTTATCGAATGACTTTTGAAAGATATACTTTGTCAAAGGATTATCCGAATATTGCCGTGGATATTCTATAGACTTTGATATATTGACAACATCATCTTCCAACACTGGCATATTATAAATAATAGGAGTTCTCTTTGTGCTTAAAATATCATCAAGTGTGGTGGTTACTTTACTCGCTTTTGGAATAACTTTATTTAACCCTTCTAACGTAAGTCTTGTCCCTGACCCTGCTACGTTATACAAAGCAGTACCGATCAACATAGCATCTACGGGATGACGTTCAACAAAGTTCTTTACGGTAAGTCCAACACCCTGTCTTTCAAGTGTCTCTTTTGCACCTTCGGTCATAGATACAAGAGCTTCGGGTAACTTTTTAAGAGGTGCGAATTGTTGACCAACAGCACTTTCTGCATCGCCTTCCATAAGTTTTCCACTGAAAACTGTATTGGCATCTTTTATAAAATTCTTTCCAAATCTATATGTAAATATTCCCGTACTTGTAACAAGAGAACTTATTGAATTTACAATTTCTGAAACATTCCGAGGGATATTCGATATTGCAGTTTTCATAGAAAAAGGTTCTTCAGTGATAACACCAAATTCTTTTTCTCGTTGAAGTTCTATCCCCCGTTTACGCACTTCAGTAGCAATAGGAGAAGGTAATCCATCAAGAGCCTTATCAACTTTGAACCGTTCTCTTATAGTTGATTCTGATTCTTCCTGATCTTCTTGAATAGGAATAGTCTCAGGGCCTAACTTATTCAGTTCATCAGCAACAGGATTATCGTAAAAAGAACCAAAGTAATTATTTATTCTTTCCTGACTAAATCCTGCTTGAGTAAGCGCAACTCTACGAGGAGCAATATAATTTTGAATGCCCTTGTCGTCAAATCCGGCATCTCGAAGTGCACCGATTATCATAACCCGATCCTTTTGAGATATTGATCTTCTGTTTCTCCATCCTTTTTCTTTGGATATCCACTAACAGGAGGTGGAGTAACTATCTTTGGAGGTGGAACTATCTTTGGAACTGGTGATACTTTAATTCCCATTGCCTTCATACGCATATCTATATCACCTTCTGTTTCACCAGATGATTCCCAATGTTGTCTCAGATAAGGTTCTGCGATTTCATATATACGATTTCTTAATTCAGCACCTTTTAATGGATTCTCTGCTTGATCAGCTAGTATTTCTACCATTGCATTATTATAATAGATCCTACCCAAAGGCTTAGATCCAAAACCTCTAAGTAATCCCTCATACCCGAATAATGTTTTTAGTGAAGCATCTGTATTTTTAAATACCGTAGTTTCAGTAACATCAGATGCTTTTATAAGATTAGTAGCGGTTTTCAAACTATATGTGTTGGGTTGTGCAACCCTATTAAGTATATCTGTTTCTGTTAATGGTTTCTGGTTCGGGTCAGCGTTCATCAACAATATATCAGCAATCGCCTTACCGTTATCTTCTGTGTATGGAAGATTTTGTTTCTTTCTAATTGCATCATTCTGATCATTAAGTGCTTTATACCAAAATTCAGGATTATCAACAGCATCCGGCATTGTCTTAATCTGCTCAACAGTTAATTCCAGAGAGTTCATCTTATCAAGATGTTCTATTGTCCATTTCCTAGAAGCAAGTTTATCTTCTTTTATCTTTTTAGCTTCCTGTGTTTCGTAATGTGTTTTAATGTCACGAAGCATCTTCCCTGTCTCATCACCCAGACCTGCGTTCTTTACATAATCCTCTGCAATTTCATAACTTGGACTTTCAACTGCACCATTGTAAACAGCATCCTTATAGGTTTTCCACTCTGCTTCTTCTTTTTGTTTGATCCCTATTTTTATCTTTGCCTCGGCTGCTAATCTTAAACTACCAGCCACTCCTTCTGAATAAATCCCGGCTGCTACCGATGCACTCAATAATTTATCGTATTGAGTCATATCGGGATCACCATCAGCAATAGCATTCGCTACTAACGAATCAAGTGAAAACTTTGTATCTGCTTCGACCTTTTCACGCCTGTTTGTGTCTATCCCTAAAAAGAAACTCTTTTGTCTTACAACTCCGTTCTTGTCTGCGAATCTATTAAAGGAATCATAGGCATTTGGTTGACTTATCAACCCACCGGCCTTTTCACGAATCTTCTTTTCAGCATCCGCGTAATCTTTAGCGGCCTTTGTTTGGTCAACTACTTTCTGTTTTCCGTATTCAAGACTCCATGCGTTAAGTTCGTTTTCATACGTCGTAGAGGCTTTACTAAACTGGGAAACTTCTTCAGCTTCTTTTAATGTTTGCTGAAACTTTATCCCAACATCAGTCAACGCAAAACCGGTATTCGCTAAAGCACCACCCATCCTTGCTCTTGCACCCAAGTCTTGTGTCATGGCGCCGGGGTCTGCTCGTACACCAGGAACTACACCAGGGATTTCTTTACGTTCATATTTTGGTAAGGTTGGCATAATTTTATCCTATTGAGTGGATAGATAATTACCGTAAGTATTAATTGCTTGTCCTGCTCCGGTCAATAACGTAGTCCCTGCACCATAGTAGCCAGCTTTCTGTGCAGAAGTTCCTTTCATCCTGCTTAATGTAGCTTCTTCACCGTATCTCGATGCTGTTAATTTGCCTGTTCGTTCAATCATAAGAGCATCCATTTCGATATCAGCGGCAGTCTCTTCCATCAGCATCAATGGTGAACCTTTAAAAGTAACACCGGCTTTCCCATACAATGCCCTTTGTCGGCTGAGAAGTTTCTCACCTTCTCTACGTTTCAATGCTGCTTCGTATTCAGCAGACTGTCTTGCGGCTTCGGCATCTCGTTCTGCAACTGCGGCGTTATACTGGTTCCATTTGTTCTGTTCTTTGCCCTGTTGCATTTGAGATTGCACGCTCGCAACAGTTCCAACGGCACTTAATACCATTCCTCCTACCGTTAATCCTGTTACTGGATCACTCATATCAATCCCTCACTAAAGCATAAAGATAATGGTCGTTACCTGTTGGGCCAAACTTTCGCATCTTACCCTCTATTTTAAAACCAAGATTTTCAATATACTTAATTGCTAATATAAATTCTGAATCAACATGACCCTGTACTCTATGCAAATTATTATCATCCATAATCTTCTTGAGATATTCGCCTACATAAACATAGGCTTCCTTACCATACATAATGATTTCAGGTGCAAACATTGCCCATGCTTCACCTACCCCTTTCCACATTATTCTTACACCTGCACATCCAAGTAACTTACCTTCATAAAACCCTGAATAACTCGTCCCTGGGGTATGGTTTTCTTTCGCCCATTTCATGAAGTCCTCATGATGACGCATTTCAGTTTCTTCTTTCCGATCTCCCAAAAGTAAAACATGATCTGGTTCAAATGGTATAATATCTAGTTCTTTCATATCGAATCGTTCGTCTTGAGTTGAGGCATTATCGCAACTACCGTGCAAGGCAAAGGAGTTGAGCCAGTTAATAAAATAGTTCCTGCTCCATATCCACCTGGATATTTATTGATTTTCTTATCGCCTGTATATAAAGGTGTCGGTTCATCTGATGGATCACTGTCACTGGTAAAATTAATATCTTCAAGGTGATCCATATCTGGACCTGCTTGACAAGCCATCGTATCTTGAAATCTCACTGAAAGGCTGTGTACTCTTTTTGTCTTGCCCTGTGCAGTTCCCAAAGATGCACCGGCTTCGATATTCATTGGCTGAAGTTTCCATGTTATCGGGAGACCTACTTGTATTTTATTCGCATAATCATCTAATGTAATTTCCCCATCCGCATCAACTTCTTTTGAAGCGACAACACCACCATCGGCAAGTATATCTACCGTTTCTCCTACCAGATGATCTAATCCAGTATAATCTTTTGCGAAAACCTGTACGGTTCCACCTGATGTATATGCAGTAAATCCAGAGGTATCAACATCATCGCCATCTTCATCGGTTAATTCAAAAGTATCATCGGTCTTATTCGCTACAATAAAGTATCTTTCATTTACTTCAGTCATCCCAACCACTGATAGTATCTTGACAAATTCTCCATCAGAGAATCCGTGTGACGCCGCGGTAACTACTCCTGGATCAGCCTGTGTGATACCTGTGATTGTAACGGAATCTCCGCCATCGGAGGTTAGCCCTGAATCGACAAAGAAGCAGTCCTTCCTATCAGTACCCCAACCCCACGGCTTGAAGTATTCGATGTATCTTCGTGCCACACCATTGATTGTCCTTTTTACTGAAACCCATACTTCATCTTCACCTGTTGTGGTAATTATTGCGATACTTTCAAATAAATCGTTACCATCATCCGTAATCTGTCTATGCCATCCAACAACGTCCTGAGTTCTCTCATATGTCATTGTGGCAAGAACACCATCATCCCTTACACACCATAACACTGATGCAGGTTCCTGTTGATAGGCCATATCAACAACACCACTCTCAGTGATGTGTTCTGCGAGAATAGTTAAATCAGGAGATATGTATTTTGAATAAATAGAGTTTGGGTCTTCTGTAAGTTCCCGCACCTTTGTTCCTGCTCGTTGAACGAATAAAGCAACATCATTTACCAATATAGCTTGAAAGTCTTTACTACCCCATGCAGATTGTCTTTTTGCAGAAATGGTGCTCACGGTCAATGGTTCTTCTGTTGAGCCAGACGATACTTTCCATTCGGCGCCCACTGTACCAACAAGTAAAACATTCTGAGGCACTAGCCATCGAATACGGTTTACACCTCGAGCATTTATTGTATATTCAAAGGCATCCGCATCATCCGTGCCAACTGTCAAATCTTCATAATCACCAACAACTGAACCCAATAACGTCTGAGGGCCGTCATTCCATCCTGCCCATATCATACGTTCTTCATAGAACTCACAACACGCAGGATAATTATCTGCTTCACTGAAATCCTGTTCACCAACTCCAGCCGTAAACTCTATTGTTGTTAATGTCCATGCTGTATGGCCTGTTCGAGTAAGTTTTCTTGGGGCATAGGAAGGGTGGACTAAATACATAGTATCTGCCGATTGTGTTACTTGAAATTCAAACAACTCTGCTTCCAAGTAAGGCATCGATACTTCATATGCCACGCCACCGGAAGTTATTAACGCATTATCTTTGTAGATTCTAAGGTTTTGATCTGTGAAGGCCAAAACATAAGCTTGTGTTGTGGAAAACTCGAAGGATTCAAGCCTTGTCACAGGTGCTACCTGCCTTACAAAAACATTGGTTATCTTTCCATCGAAGTCATCCGACTTTGAAAAAACAATATCAGTATCCGCACCACAGACAATTTCTTCTGTAAAGGTTGCATTTGTACTTCGTGCAGTTCCTTCCGTCCCACCTATTTCACAGGTAACTGTACCACTAGCACTATCAGCCATTGTCCAGATTACTTGATAGGTTTCACCTTCTACTAAATCTTCAGGGTCTTGAGAAAGGTCACTAGCTGTTCCTAAAGCACCAACAGCATGATTGTCGGCAATCGTCCATCCGGTTCCTTTTGTCCAGTGATCATCCTCTTCAAAAGTTCCATTGGTAACGTGATCTCTGCCAAGCGTCTCTTGAACAAAGTAAGTACCTGGTCTGCGAAAAGCTGGCCCATGCGCTCTGCAAATCATGTTCTCAAGTGTCTCACAGGCGTTGTAGTATTTCTTATGATCTACGCGCCCTCGTAATGCAGGAGACCATTCGCCAGCGGTAAAATTAGTTAGAATTGGGTTAGCACTAGCCATTATCTTCCAGCATCCTCCCACCGGTCTGTCTCACTTTGGACATCATTTTCCCACTTGCTTTCAATCGCATTGTTACCCTGTGCTTCCAAGATAGCGAAGGCAAAGTCTTTCTTTAAATCTTCTTTTAATGTTCGTGAAGCAGTTATAGAAACACAAAGACGTATTGCCAGCAGCAAAACATAAGCAGATACAAATGAAACATCAAGAGTTGCCGCATTGGACACCCTTGAAATGTACTTGATATTAACTGGTGAAGATTGATCTGTTAAAAGTTTTCTCCCTTCCACTCTAAAAGGGTAGTTACCTTCAATTTTAAGAACCCTTAAACAGTAGGGTGCCGTTGGAAGAGTGTAGTTGTATTCAAAGTCAGGATTATCAGGGTCAGCCGCTAATGCTGCCATCGAAGCCCATGCAATCGCAAAGTTCCATTCATGTGATCTTAACAGTTCATCTCTTACACTTTCATACACAGCTCTACACTTAACAGCATTATCGGTTGTATCCGTATCTATATTGGATATTTGGTCAGCACCAAGTATTGCGAGTGCTTGATTGTTCAGACTCGTCCAGGAAGTCGCCATTAGTTATCTCCTTTCCATCTTTTTCCCTCTCAATTAAACCTATTATTATAATTATCAAAAAAGCTGACGGTGGTAAGTGCATTGGGTAATTTCCAATACAATTAACGATTGCTATGCACAAGGATGAAAATAGCATCCTGTTCCCGCGGTACACTGTAACGATATAACCAAGAACCAACCCAAGTGCGATCCCACCAAATTCCCAAAAGACCTGTAAATATTCATTGTGAAGATATACTCTTATTCCCCATTGTGCGCCAACACCATGACCATACCATGGATGCTTAACAGCAGAGATACATGCCTTCCAAAACGCAAAACGATTATCAAGACCAGTAGTAAATAAATTGTCATACCATCCATAGGCAATAACTCCTACTCCACATAAAATCCACACTAACCAAATATTGAAATAAAATATTACACCAATCAATGCTGCAATAGTCGCTGATGAAGACTTGCAAAAAATTAAGTGAACCACTATCACAGGAATAAACCAACACCACCTTTTTCTAAAAAATAACGGTAACGAAATTGCTATATACGAGGCATAGAAACCTGAGTTCTCAAGTGTACCAATAACATCTGGGATAGGATTTATAATGTTAAGTCCTGCGTAACGTAACAATTCAAGAAATGGGAATATCCCAAAATACTGAGGTATCGCAATAAGACTTTGAATTATAACTGAAATGCAAATCCAGTTTTCAAATTTAATATCAGTGTTAGTTACAAATAGAATAATAATTAAACCACACATGATATACGTTGATTCTTGCATGGTTATAATTGCGATTGTCGCAAACTCTTGATCGAAAAAAAACATGAGAAAGATCTTAGAAACTATTAACCATACTGCAATGTAAAAACCGAATAATCTTATCCAAATGTTTTTAATCTGTGCAGAAATCATAATAAGTGCAATAATCATGAATCCTGCAAGTTCACCATATCGGGGCCTACCATTAGAAACCCAAAAAAAAGGCAGCAATGGTATTGCTATCCCAATGAGAAAAGGGGGGACTAGCCGTAGCCAATCCCCCATGGCCTTAATCCGTATTACCATCTGTCCATGTTCCGATCTCTCTAGGAGTCCAGGTAGAAACACCAGAAGCAATTAACGTAATAGAATCACCGGGAGTAGCACTGTAAATCGAGTCAGCCTCAGTATCGGTCAAACGAAGAATCATTGAACCCACCGGAGCATCAATATAAACGCTTTGCGCAGTAGTCACGGTAAATGTGTAAAACAACCCAAGTGCCCATGTTGGAAGTGTGTATTTGATATTCCCCGTAGCTCCATAGTTATCAAAAACTTTCCCTTTATCGGTAGCTAACAAAGAGTAATCGGCTGTTTTTACCGTGACATCTGAAGTTAGAACAGTCCCATTCTCAGTTGATAGATTACCAACAACCGCACAATCCTCAAGATTCATACTCTTCCATGTTTTTGCGGCATAGACAGTGGTGAATCCAAAAACAATAAGCAACATCACCGTTATAAAGGTTTTAATTTGTTTCTTCATTTTGAACCTCCTTCTTTGGCCGACCACCCCGACTCTTGGCGAGTTGTTCCTTCAATTCAGAAATCTCTTCCCGAAGTACAGAAATCTGCGCTTCAAAAGAGACTTCTTCCTTGTGAGGACCCAACTTCTCAAAGTGTGAAGGCGGTTTAACGTCTGAAGTAAATGTGTAGACTGCTTCGGCATAGTGCATACGGCCCATAAACATACATTTTGTCTTACACATATAATCTATTTTCTTTACTCCATCTTTTTTTACTGTTGCACCCATAATACCCCCTTATCCTATCGTCAGAAAAGCGTTAATAACACCCGACGTAAGAGCGGCTGAACAGGTATAATAGAGTTCGATATACCGTGCCAGATTGTATGGAAGTGCAACCTTCTGTAACTTACCAGCAGTTAAAAGGCTGGATGTTGCCGTTGCCGGGAGAACAACCATTCTTTCGGTATATGTCGTTCCATCAGGACTATCCTTGAGAGAAATGGTAAGCGTATTCACTGACGTATCAAACGCCGTATCCAGCCACACTTCAAGGTATATCGGATTTCCCTGACCTATATCCAAACTCGCAGCACCGAAATCAATCTCATTATCAGATGCTGTCGATGTTGTTATTGCCTGAGCATCAGACAATACTAATTTAGAATCAATTATCATGATATACCCCCTTATATTGACGTTTCTGTAATAACGAGCTGATCAACTTTCTTTACCGGGTGCCCGTTAAAATAGGTTATTGGTTTCCCGAAGGCTTCCCCAGGTTGCCAGTTTACGTTGGTTTTATCCTTTGCACGAATGTCCATCTGTGAAAGAATGGTCTCATTCATGTAGATAACTGCACCAGCACCACGACCAGGCATGTGGTTCAGGGCTTTGATAAGAAGATCCTCATCAAAGATGTTTGCCGCACCGGTACTTTCGATGTTGACAATCCTCTGAACATGGCGGTCATCGCGAATACAAATTCCGATATTTGCAACGAAGTTTGACCAGTAGGCCATGTAGGGATTGTACTCTGAATCATAGGCAATCTGTTTGCCAAGATCGGTTCTCTTAATACCCATGCTCTGTGAACCTCTGGGATACACAAGATGCACTTTCCGAGGCCCCCACTGGACAATCCAGATCGATGTCGTATCGGAACCATCCCCACCAGCATCCCATACATTCGCATCTGTAGTCGCATCATAAGCAGACCTCACCGAAAGGCCGGTAATCTGCTCTGGATCGGTTGCTTCATTCCCATAGAAAAATTTCTCGACAAGATTCTGTCCAAGACCTTCTACGAAAGCCATATCCTCATCAGTCCTGTACTGAGTGGGATTGGGCGCATTATCGACAAGAAGCGCATCGACCTTTGAGAATGCTTCAAGAATACCGATGGTTTCTCTTTTCTGATTTGTTGAAGATGCTTCTTCGACAACACCTTCATTTACTTGCCGCCATGAACCTGTCGGCAAAGACGTTCTCTGCGTAAATACATGAGACGTTAAATCATTACTTTCTACCCATACCGCATCATCGAAGAGTTCGTTATCTTCGTTGAGAATTTCGGCAATGGTTAGAAGTTCCTTATTGTGTGTTCTTTTCGCCAGCTCAACTAATGTCAACTGATCTCTAACAGCAAGTTCTGCCATTTTAGCCTCCTATAAAAGACTATTTCATGTCAGGACTGTTCGGATATTCAAACAAGGGCCGTCCATCCGGTCCGAGTTCAACTTCTCCACCGCCACCACCTCCAAGCGATAGCGTGTCATCCGACATGGCCTTCCCAATTTGTACGAAAGTTTTTATTAGTGTGGGATTATTCCCCATTCCAGTGTCATCCAAATGCTTTTGCAATTCCGGCCCGCCAAATTTTGCTACAGCACGATCCATGAATGTCAGATTGGCCTTATACTGTTCCGAATCCCTTGCACCCCAATCAGCTTCAAGACTCTTGATACCTTCTTCAATCGCTGTCTTTCGTGCTTCCTGATCCGCTTGAAGTCCACCTATCCAGAACTGCATGTAATAATTATACAATTCCTGACCAGCTTTTTTTGATACTCCAAGTTCATGGAACTTAGCTCTAAAGGCATTTTCAACATCATCACTGATGGTGATTCCTTCCGGTAGATTTGTCGGTCTTGCAAACTCATAGCCGTCCATCTTTTCAGGTCGCCCCACGGCATTATGAAAGTTATTTACTTCTTCGGGCGTTGGATTATCCCCTAATTTTGGGATCATTGTGCCAAGTTTACCATTGAGTTCTTCGACTGTCTTAGAACTCTCTGTTACCTTCCCCTCGGTTTCAATGTAGGCTTTCCCAAGTTCACCAATAGTCTGGTACTTGGTCAAACCTTCATGGTTCTGAAGGTCAGAGGGCAACTGATCCATCCAGGCAGGTTTTTCCATTATTTCTAGTCTCCTTTCTCTTTCTTAACTTTAACTCTATCCGAACTACTTACCATGTTCCAA
>JAIPJL010000098.1 GCA_021734165.1 bacterium
GGGTAACTCAAGCCCAACGCTTAACTGTGTGACTATTGTTAGGAACACAGGATATTATGGAGGCGGAGTGTGTTTAATTGATGATTCTGGACCTGTAATATTCAATTCTATTTTCTGGAACAACGAACCTCAAGAGTTCTATTTTGAGGGTGGTTGTACTCCTTGCTTAACAATTTCCTATTCCGATGTTGACGCGGGACAAGGTGGAATTGTTGGCGACAATGGTGAAGTAACCTGGGGTGAAGGCAACATCGACACTGATCCCTTATTCGTAGATGCTGACAACGGTGATTTTCATCTGACCGAAAACTCCCCCTGTATTGACACAGGTGACCCTGAATCGGATGATGATCCCGACGGGACAAGAGCTGATATGGGAGCGTATTATTTTGATCACAGACAAGCGTCAATCTATGTTGATCCCGCAGGAGAAGCCGCAATTCAGACTTCGCTTGGAAGCGGTAGAACAGAAGATCATTACATATCCGTATCGAATGAGGGCGATGGAGTTCTTAGTTTCAATACAGAAATCGAAATTATATCTGAACCGGAGCGTGATCAGATGGGGCGTTCGCTGCGAGGCGCTTCAGGCGCGGACGGACCAAGTCGAGACGCTCGCGGCGCTGTTGATGATATGGATTACGAATGGCGCGATAACAACGAGGAAGATGGTCCTGTATATGAATGGGTTGACATATCCGCATACGAGGGTGTACAGGTTTTTAACGTGGATGATGATGAGAACTCCGGTTCACTAAACCTCGGATTTACATTCCCCTTCTGGGATACAGAGTACAGCCGGATATATATCGATTCAGATGGTTACACATCATTTACTTATGCTGGTGTTGATTACTATCTTAATGCAGATTCTTACCCTGTACGTGCTAACACGTATCAGGTTAATCACTCAACGATTGTCGTCAGGCAAGCCGATTATGGTTACGGTACAATCAGATATTGGACAAATAATGTTGACGAGGCGATCATATCCTGGTACAGCAATGATAGCGAGAATTACCAGCTTTTCCTTAAAGATAACGGTTTAGGCACGTTGCAAATGGGTCCCGGATGTGAACAAGGGAACGCAGGTGTTAATCATGGAGACGGCGCTCACGGCTGGTATTTTGGATCATACGGCGAAGGCAGCGCTATCAGCTTTGGTCCCTCCCATGCATTTAATTCCTGGCTGTCTGTTTCACCAGCAGATGGAGAATTAGAGCCCGAGGGTCAAACAGATTTAACCTTGACACTGAACGCTAATAATCTTGTCGTAGGTGATTATATTGCCGATCTGCATATCACTTCAAATGATCCTGAAAATGGTGATGTTATTGTTGGCGTTGAAATGGAAGTTTTTGGACTGCCGGGAATTGAAGTATCATGGGGAAGTGAGTTTGGTTGTCCAGATTATGCTGACTGGAATGAAGGTTTTCAGGATGTTTTTAACAACATTCAGTATGATGTTGAGTTTGGAATACATAATCCGGGCAGCGCAACACTCGAAATAGACAGTCTGCGCTTCTCCGAAGGATATTTTTCCACAATCGCTGATGAGATGAGCATTATTCCTGACGAAAGTCATTTCTTCTCTGTCTCGCTGGAAAGTGAAGAATCGAGCGACTTTGAAGATATATTGATAATCTATTCAAATCATGATGTAAATCCTGTAATCGAGATTCCTCTCTTTGCAACGACGTCCAATCCTCCGGTTTTAGGAATCGATCCCGAATCTTTTGAAAAATATCTCGACTCCGGCGGTCAATCGGAAGACGTAGTTACTATTTCAAACAGCGGTGAAAGCGCTCTGAATTTTACAATAACGCATGAGATCCTCAGCGAACCAAGCCGTGACGATAATGAACGTTCGCTACGAAGTATAAGCGGCAATCAGAGCGCTCCTTTGCGAGATAATGCTGGTGATGTACTCTACACAGTCAATTCACCGTTTGGTGGAGGTCTATATAAAAACTTTGCCTATGATCCAGAAGATAATTGGATGTGGATTAATGCGTATGGCGGGGCTGGTTCGGTGAAGGCTATAGACATTGATAATGACTATTCTATTGTACGCGAATGGGACGCTCAGTTGGGCATGGGGATGGACATGGCTTTCTACGACGGCATATTATATATAATGCAACTAAGTCAAGAGTGGGTTAGCAGATTTGATATTGATGGCAATAACATTGGGAACTTGAATATTCAAATTGATGGGCAAACTAATGGTGTAGCAATTGATTTCCTGAATGAGCGTTTACTGGTTGGTACAGGTGATCGTGACAGGATTCAGATTTTTGACCTGTCCGGTAATATTCTTGGAACGATTAGTAATGTAAATCAATACGTACAAAACGAGGAATGGCATTCTATTGATTGGGTACCATCTCATCCTGATGGAAAACTTTGGATAGGTACTGCAGGAAAACTCTGGCAGATAAAGGTTGATGGTCCGGAATGGGTGATTGAGGGTGATGAAGCTGTGCAGATGATTTACACACATTCGATAAATGTATGGGATGGATTTGCTCACGATGGGCAAGACATGTGGGTCAGTTGCCAATCAAATGCAACTCTTAACGTTTATGATGATGGTAATGAAGAAGAATTCCCCTGGATTACATACGGTCCCACACACAGCACGGTTGCATCGGATGATTATAAGGAAGTTTATCTTTATACAAACTTTATTGATCGAGTGGAAGGTGATTACGAAGCGGACATAATCTTTAACACCAATGATCCTGCAAATGAAGAGGTGCGTGTCAGACTGCTGTGTCATATAACCGGTTTTCCTCAAATCGATGTTAGCTGGGACAGCGATTTCAGCAGTGAGCCCGTCGATTGGAACGAAGGATTTGAGTATGTTTACGTCGATTATCAGTATGATGCGTTGTTTAAAATACAAAACGTTGGCACCGGAACATTAACAGTTGACAGCCTTCGCTTTACAGAAAATATCTTTTCTACACAAGCTGATCAGATGACCATTATACCTTATAACACTGAGAGCTTCTATGTAAGTATAACGCCCAACGATGCTGATTATTTTGAAGATACGCTTGTTGTTTATTCAGATGCCATCGATAATCCGGAAGTCCGCTTCGCTCTTATTGCTGAAGCCTTCTATCCTCCTCATTTTGATATAAATCCAACTTACATTGAAGATAACCTCGAATCCGGACAGACTCAGGATTATTCCCTCTATCTCACCAATGATGGCGATTCTGAACTCCGCTTCACCGTAGATCATGAGATAATCAGCGATCCGAACAGAGATAAAGTTGAACGAACATTGCGGAGTACCGGACAAAATGGCGCTCCAGTACGTGATGCTGCCGGTGATGTTCTTTACTCAGTCAATTCACCGTTTGGCGCCAGTCAGTACAAGAATCTAAGCTTTGATCCTGATGATAACTGGATGTGGATTCAGCAATTCAGTTCGCCATATCCGGTGTATGCTCTTGACCTTGAAAATGATTTCAGTACAGTTCGTAATTGGAATAATCCATCGGGCGGGGGAATGGATATGGCATACTGCGATGGAATTATTTATTCTGTAAATCTAAACGGTCCCTATGTTTGCAGAATTGATATAGACGGCAACAATCTTGGTAATTTAAATCTCAATCTTGATGGATACGCTTACGGTGTCGCGACAGACATTGTTGATGGATTATTAATTGTAGGTACGGAATATCTGGAAAGACTTTTTGTATTTGATCTCGTTGGTAATGAGATTGGCATAATAGAAAACGTTAATCAAGTTATGCAAGGTCAACGCTGGCGCGCTGTTGAGTGGGTACCATATCATCTGGATGGACAACTATGGTTAGGTTCAGGTGGGATTGTTTTTCAAATGAAAATTGATACAGAAGAATGGGTAATTGAGGGAGGACAAGCTGTACAGAGCTTTTACACGAGTTCTGGAAATGATTGGGATGGACTGGCACATGATGGACATGACTTTTGGTTCCCAAATTATTACACAACGACTATCAATGTATATGATGATGGTAATGATGAGGTTTACCCCTGGCTGGCTTACGAGCCCAAATCGGGAAATATAATGGAATATTATGGTGATGCAGAAATTTACATCGATCTTAATTTTGAAAATTATCTTGCCGGTGATTACGAAGCAAACCTGATCATTAACACTAACGATCCCGAAGCCCAACAGGTTTACGTAAATATACTTATTCACCTTTCAGGTACGCCTGAAATGAATGTCGCTTGGTCTGAAGATTATGATTATCCCGAAGAGATTGATTTCAATATGCCAAACGAGGATGTTTTCACTAATCGTAACTATGATTTGATCATTAACATACAGAGTGTTGGCACTGCGGCGCTCGAAATCTCAGATATTACTGCAAATAACGGCGCTTTTTCAGTTGACATGTCTGAGTTTACCGTAAATCCTCGCCATGAGCAGGAAATAATCCTGACTTTCAACGCCAGCGAGCCCGGAGTGTATGAAGAAATGTTAAGCATTCAAGGCAATTTTGAAGATTATAATATCCCATTATACGCTTCAGCCCTCAATCCTCCGGTAGTAATTGTTGATCCCGAAGACATCAGTCAGCAAATCCAGATTGGAACCACCAACGACGAGAATACCATAGCCGTTGTTAACAATGCCGAAAACGGCTCCGCTGCCTTGAGATACAGCATTATCCTTGAAGAGACGCGAGCTGGCGGAAGAGACGTCTCAAGGCGAATACTGCGTAGCACCAGCGGTGATGCAAACGGTCCTCAACGTGATGAAGCAGGTTATCAAATCGGTTCTCAGCAGGTTCCATTTTCAAATACGAGAGGTTTAGCTTGGGATGGCGCTTACATGTGGGCTGTTGATTATTATGAATATATGCTTTATTCAATGGATATTGAGAGCGGTACTTACAGAGAAGAATTACAGAATTATACAGATTATCCTTTCCACGGACTGGCTTTCGATGGTGAATATTTATGGGCTGCTTATCAGGAGTCGTATGGCGAGAGGAATGTTATACTCTATCAATTTGATACAGATGGTCATCAGATTAGTACTCAGCAGTTAACAGCAAGTTCAATGTACTATTTCAGGGGGATGACTTGTGATCAGGATAATCATCTCTTTTTTCATTATTTAATTACAGGAGATGGTGATTACAATATGATATTAATTTATAATATGGACGATTTATCAGATCCTATTGGATATATGGATTTACCTATGGAAGGCGGTCAAGTAATGTCACCCGGACGCGATACCCAATTTGGAGGCAATATCTGGGGAAACATTACCTGGGTTCCCAGCCATCAGAACGGACAATTATGGGTGCTTGCTGAAACGGCAGGTGTTTTTTCACTCCATCAGTTTGAAGTTTACACCGGTGAATGGGGAATTGGGGAGGAAATTCAATCTTTTGAAGTCCAAACCGATAGCTATCTGTCCGGAATTGCGCATGATGGTGAATATATGTGGATTGGAAATACCGGATCATCTTTCTGGACATGCTGGGATGATGGTGTTAATGATGGATTGGGTTGGCTGAAAATTGATCCAAACGAAGGTGAAGTAAATCCTCAAGCTGAAGCAGTATCATCGGTCTTATTTGATGCTAACGGTATTGACGGAGGTATCTATCGGGCTTATGCGCATGTTTTAACCAACGATCCAAATACTCCCGATGTCGTTGTGGAGGTGACTTTGGATGTGATTGGAGTTGCAAGTGTATCAGTTCAATGGCCTGAAAACGCCGGTTATCCCGAAGTCATTGATTGGAATGGAGCAAGCGATAATGTCTTTACCGGTTATCCTGCGACTATTGAAGTTGTCGAGGTTCACAATCATGGTACTGATGTTCTTAACATTGATGATATCTATTTAGACAATGAGGAATTTACTGTTGAACCGCAGGCGTTTACAGTAGCAATTAATCAATCGCAAATACTGACTCTTACTCTTAATGGTGGAGAAGATGGTGATCATTCGGCAACAATGACGATTTATTCTGATGATCCTGAAAATGAAGAACTTGCTATTAGTCTGTACGGATATACTTCTCCTCCTCCGGTTATTAATGTCAGCGAAGAATATATCTCATTATCATTGAATATTGGTGATACTGATGAAGCTGGGGTTGATGTTTCAAATCAGGGCGGGAGTGTGCTTGATTATAGAATAGAAGCGGAAGAAGTATTGAATCCCACTCGTGACAAAATGAGTAGAGAACTCCGTCAGGTTGGTGGTCATAAAGGTAGTGGCGGTCCAAGGCGTGACGCTTCTGGTGATCAGGTTCGTACATTAAGAATACCGTATAATTATTGCTCAGGACTTGCCTGGGATGGTAATTTAATGTGGGGCATATATTCTCCCGGGGAATATGGATACGGATATTTATATGCGATGAATCTTGAAACCGGAGATGCTGAACAAGAGTTGGAGATTAATGGATCACCATATTTTCTTGCTTATGATGGTGAACTATTATGGACTGTGGTAATTGATCCTGAGTATGGGCAATGCTATTTGGATGCCTATGATTCTAATCAAAACCGTGTTCATCATATTTATCTCTTTGAAGGACTTGAGGTGCAGGGTTTAGCTGCTGACAGAGATGGTCATCTCTTATTCATGTCAAATCAGGAACCATTGATTATTGTATTTAATACTGATGATGTAATTGAGGGCGGTGAATATGGTCCCGTGGCAATGATTGACCTGATGGGTGGCGGAGGCGCTAGTGTGCCCGGACGTGATGAAGAAAATTTCTTTGGGAATCTGACATGGGTGCCTGAACATTATGATGGTCACCTGTGGGTGAATACTCACATGGAGCAAGAAATTTATGGCGCTGTTCAATTTAATATTAACGAACAATGGGAAGCGGAAATGATTCAGTGGTTCGAGTGGGATGCAGAAAATCACATGGTAGGACTTGCTCATGACGGTGAGAATATCTGGCACGGTGGCTATGAGGAATCAATGTTGTATTCCTACGATGATGGCGCTTGGGAAGGACTTGGTTGGTTGACATTAAGCTCCTCCGGAGGCGAGATAGATGTTGAAGGCAGTGAAACAATTTATGTGTATTTTGACGCCACAGGTATTTACGGCGGTTTATATGAAGCCGATCTGCATTTCATCTCAAACGATCCAGCCAATCCAGATGTAGCGCTTAATGTGCAGCTCGAAGTTAGCGGCGCCCCTGAGATCGATGTAATCTGGAATGAGGATGCCGGCTATCCTGATTTGGTGGACTGGAACGGCGTTAATGCTGATGTATTTACAGGTTACGACAGCGATGTTATAATCTCTATACTCAGCATAGGAACTGATGACGTCGTTGTTGACAGCATCCGTGTTGACAATGATGATTTCAGCGTTAATCCTGAATCTGTCGAAGCTATCCGACCCGAGCACAATGCTCCGATCACAATAACTTTAAATGCCGGTGATGACGGCGCCCATGAAGGCACGCTGCATATATACTCTAACGATGAAGGAAACGCTCACATCCAGCTAAGCCTTACAGCTGAATCCGAACAACCACCTGCAATTAGTGTTTATCCTGATCATTTCAGAACCTACTTGTCAGCCAATGAGACTGAGGATTTATCCCTCACGGTAGCCAATAATGGCGCTACATCGCTGCAATTCAAAGCTAAACAGGAGATTATCAGTCGCGAAGATCAGGGTGGAGGTCAGAGCGTTCCGGTAAGGGATCAGAATTTCAGAAGCTTGCGGGGGGGTGGTTCTACGTCCGGTAGCGGTCCTCAAAGAGATGAGTTTGGTGAAACGATTGATGGATTCGGTGTGGACTACGAAACTACCGGTATGTGCTATGATGGCGAGCTGATGTGGGGCGTCGGTTATGAACAGGCAGTACTGTTTGCCATAGATTTAGTCAACCAGGAGGTGGTTCATGAATTTAATATTCACGCATATCCCTGGTGTCTTGCCTTTGATGGTCAGCAGTTCTGGGTCTCAAGCGCCTCTGATGGACCCAGCAATAATGTATTCCTTTATGATATGCAAGGAAATCAAACGGATCAGTTTTCGTTAGATCTCAATCGTGATTATATGGGTATAATCGGCATGGCGTCAGATCACGAGAACTATATGTATGTAAATGGCTTTACTATGAATGAATATCCCGTTTGTATGGTCTTCGATATAGAATCTCATGCTAAGGTTGCCGAGTTTCAATATGAATGGCCGGAAGCTCCGCCTCTGCTTTATTGGAATATGGAATACGTTCCTGCCCATGAGAATGGTCAGTTATGGGTTCAAGCAGGTGAAGGATATGGAGGGGGAGACATTGTGTGTGCTCCGGGACGCGATGGTGATGGCGTCGTTATCGGACAATTCCATATCGATGGAGAATGGAATGCGACCTTTGTTAACGGTTTTGGGAACAATGACAGCGATCCTGGTATGGGGCTCGGGCACGATGAAAAAGATCTGTGGCTTGCCGCTGTGGGTGAGGGTTTTGCCTGGATGCAGGTCGATGATGGGATTATGGAATACTGGCTGACTTTCAGCCCCAGATCAGGTGATGTTGAACCAGATGGTTCGCTTGAAGTGGATGTTTATATCGATCCGGCTGGCTTTACTGAGGGCTACTACGAATCCGACCTGGTTTTCAGTTCCAATGACCCTGAAATGCCTGAGGTGCGGGTTAATTTCCAGATCAGGATTGGTGAAAATGCAGGAATCCTGATTGTGCCTGAGGATGAAATAATCTTTGATGATACTTATATAGGTGATGCCAGGCAGTCTTCTGTGCTTATCTCGAATGTCGGAAATGCCGCTCTGAGTATTGATCCGATTGAAGTGGTCAATGGAGGTGAAGGAAGCGCATTTTCGAGCAATCTCGACGAAAATTATTTCGACCTGCAACCCGAAGAGTCGCGTCGTGTGATAGTAAGTTTCAGACCTGATGAAGGAGGAGAATTCAGTGGTAACCTAGTGATCAACTCGAACGATCAGGACAATGATGAGGTTTCAGTCTATCTCGGAGGTTATGGACTCACACCACCTCCGGATATTTATCTGGCTTATCTAGAGGAGGATGATCCGGGGATTGTGTTTGAGGAACATACGATTGATAGTGGTTTTGATGGAGCAATGGGATTGTCCTCAATTGACTTAGACTCAGATAATGATTTAGATATAATAGCCTGTGCAGCGTATGCAAATCAAATAGCCTGGTGGGCTAATGATGGAAATCAGAGCTTTTCAAAGAACATAATCAGCGAAAATTTCACAGGTGCAAGCCAGATTTTTGCCGTTGATCTTGATAATGATGAGGACATTGATGTTATCGGAACGTCAAGAGATAGTGATAAGTTACATTGGTGGGAAAATGATGGCGAAGAGAACTTTGAAGAACATATAATTGATGATAATTACAATGGAGCTCATTTTATTTCTGCAATTGATTTAGACTATGATGGTGATGTAGATATAGTGATTTCAACAGCGGCAGACGAAGGAGGTGACGGTGTGGATTGGTGGGAGAACGACGGTGAGCAGAATTTCCAACGTCATCAAGTTGCTGAAGTGGCTTCAAATAACTATGAAATCAATGCAAACGACTTTGACGACGACGGGGACATCGATATTATTTGCGTTAGTCATTATGGAGATGCTGTTTTTTGGTTTGAAAATGATGGAGATCAGAATTTCAATCAACATACTATCTCTGGAATAAGCAGACCGACTGGTTTGTTTATTATTGATATGGATAATGATAGAGACAAAGATGCTATTGGTTGTGGGCAGAGTCTGGTGAGATGGTGGGAAAATAATGGAAATGAGGATTTCACTGGACACACTATCTCTAGTGCTTTTAGTGATACAAGAGATGTTTTTGGATTGGATATAGATGGTGATGGTTTTGTTGATGTTTTAGTTACAGATCAAGGGGGCGATGAGATCTCATGGTGGAAAAACGATGGTTCTCAGAATTTTGCCAAGCATACAATTAGTGACGCGATTGATGGTCCGCATACAGTAATCGGTTTGGATCTGGATTCAGATAATGATATGGATGTTATTACGAGTGCAATTGTAGATGATGAGGTTGTTTGGTTCGAAAACACCCGCGAAGTCACCTGGGACTTCGGTACTGTAGAGAAGGACAGCAGCGCTTACTGGACATTCAGGATTTATAATCACGGTTCCGAAACGCTGACTATTTCAGCTATTGACTACGAATCTGAGCATTATACGACTGATTTCGAAGGTGAAGTAAACATTAATTCAGGTGAACACTATGAAGCAACAATCACCTTCACTCCACTGGAATTCAATGATCGCATGGATGGAGTTTTCACGATTTACTCAAACGATCCGGATGAAGATGAAATCGTCGTTCGCGCTGTCGGTGATGGCGTTTTCGTAAACTACGAACCTGAGGTAGTAATCGCTATTCCTGATTATACCCTCGATGAAGATTTTGAGCCATTTATTGTTGCCGATCTGGATACAATATTTAGCGATCCCAATCCTGAAGATGTGTTGACTTATGAAGTTTACGATGAAGTTGATGAATTTACAGTTGAGATAATAAACGATTCTGAGCTACAGATTGACAGCGATCAGGACTGGTTTGGTGAGGTTGAGATCGAAGTTCTCGCTGATGACGGGAACGGTGGAGGAGAACTTGAAGAAAGCTCAAGACGTGATGAAAATATTAGGCAGTTACGCAGAATTAAAGTCAGTAAGGTTGAAAATAGCGCAATGGCATTTAATGGTTCCACAAATGCCGATGAGAAAACGTCTGCTGATGGTAATGAAACAGTTGTATCGCTCCAACAGGGTGGTACTTTAAGAGCGCTTAATCCTGAACGTGATGCAAGCGCCTATTTATCATTCCATGTTACCGTTAATCCACTTCCCGTAATATCGGTTGATCCGGCATATGTTGACTTTGGGGATGTGTTAGTTGGCGGTATTGGTTCTAAGGCTGTTACCATTGCCAATGTCGGGCAAGCAGCGCTTCATATTTCAGACATTCATGTCGAAGGTGAAGGTTTCACTGATAACCTTGATGGAGAAACTGAACTTGAGATTGCTGTTGATGCAACAAGATTAGTTATCGTCAACCTGGTTCCCGACAATACGGGAGCACACAACGGCGAATTAATTATCGAATGTGATGATCCCGATAATGCGACTGTTTCCGTTGAGTTGTCTGGCTGGGGACAAACTCCACCTGCTGACATTTATCTTGGTTACTTGGGTGAAGACGATCCGGGTACAGGATTTATCAAGCATTTGCTGACGGATAATCTGGCAAATGCTCAGAATGCGACACTATCTGATTTTGGAAATGACGACGATATCGACTTGATGGCAATTGGATCAAATGAATTAATTTTCTTAGAAAATGATGGCGATCAGAACTTTGAGAGTCACACTATAAGTAATGAAATGGGTAGCGGTAAAGATGTTCAGGTTGCTGATCTTGATGGTGACGGTGATCTGGATCTTGTAACGACGGAATTTTCAGATGATCGCATAGCCTGGTGGGAAAATGACGGCAATAACAGCTTCCAAATGCATGTAATTGACGATGCATTTGATGGCGCAACAAGTGTATATGTTGTTGATATAGACTTAGATGGCGATATTGATGTATTAGGATCATATTTCTACAGTGGCGATGATATAATACTCTTTACAAACAATGGAAGCGGTGAGTTTACCGCAAGCAATGTGTCTTATGATTTCAGATGTCCGCAATCCTTAATTGCGCTTGATGTTGATGGGGATGGTGATATTGATGTTGCCGCTGTTAATGGGATTTTCAGGGATGTGGGTTGGTTTGAGAACAAAGGTGATGGCACTTTTGTTGAAATACTGATACATAATGACTACTACTATGCACAGTCGATACATGGACTTGATTTTGATCATGATGGTGATATTGACTTTGTTACCGGCGCCGGCGCTGATAATCAGGACGTAAGCTGGTGGGAGAATGATGGAAGTGAGAATTTTTCGAAACACTTAATCACTGATTCATGGGGTGCAGGTGGTGGTGGCTGCCAGGGTGTTATGGGTGGTGATTTTGACGGTGATGGTGATGAAGATGTATCACTTGTCGATGGTGACGGTGGTCTAACTTGTTGGCTCGAAAATGACGGAGGCATGAACTTCACCGAACATATTATTGATGATGAAATTGAATTTCCAACTAACGCAGTCATAGGTGACATTGACAAAGACAGCCATCCGGATATTCTGGCAACTGCCGGTCATGGATATGATGTTTTCTGGTATGAAAACGATAGGGAATTCGGTTGGAACTTCGGTGAAGTTGAGAGAGACAGCAGTCAAACCTGGGCGTTCAGGATTTACAATCACGGCAATGAAACGCTAACCGTAGAGGGAGTGTCTTCATCAAATGCGGATGTTTTCTACATTGATTTTGATGAAGCTACAGATGTAAATGTTGGTGAATATATAGAGCTGACAGTTACTTTCACACCTGATGACTTTGCGGAGTATGATGATTACCTTGAAATCTACTCAAGTGATCCAGATGAAGAAACTGTTGTTGTTCAGTTGAATGGCGTTGGATTATTTGTAAATTACCCGCCAGTTTTAGTGGGTGAGCTTGAGGATATTCAAGTAAATGAAGATTTTGAATCGCAGGTTGTATCTTACCTGGATGAAGTATTCTCCGATCCTAACGGTCAGGAGTTAACCTATGAAGCTTTCAGCAATAGTGAACATGTGACAGCAGAAGTTGTTGAAGGTTCACTGGTAATCGACAGTTATACCGATAACTGGTTCGGTACGGTTACGATTACGGTTATTGCAGATGACGGCTGGGGTGGTGAAGAAGCTCCCGGTCAACGTGACAGTGGTCCGGTAAGACAGCTTCGTCACGCTTCTCAACTTGATGATAATGTGATGTCAGCATCTCTATTAACAAACACAACCACAAGTGTATTTGGTCATTATGGGAATGAAGATCAAAGCGGATTCAACAGGTTCGCAGAGAACAACCCGGGAAGAGATGATCAAACAGAGGATACTTTCGATATCGAAGTCATCCCGGTAAACGATCCACCAGAATGGATTGACTATCCGGCGAGCGAAGAGGTTGATGAAAATCAAGAGTTAGGATTTACGGTTGAAGCTGAAGATATCGATGAAGACAATTTGACGATTACTTCCAACAGTGATCTTCCTGAAGGCTGGGAATTAACTGATAATGGAGATGGAACCGGTGAATTTATTTGGACGCCAACATATGATGATTCAGGCGAATACACACTAAATATAGTGGTTACAGACGATGGAGAAGGAGAGCTTCAGGATGAAGAGACCATAACGATCACAGTTAATCACATCAACCGCAATCCTGAGTTATCATATATCGATGATAAGAATGTCGATGAGAATCAAGAACTCTCGTTCACGCTTGAAGCAACCGATCCTGATGAAGACGGTTTGACCTTCTCAGTAGTTGACTTGCCTGAGGGCGCTGATCTTACCGGTGCAGACTTCACCTGGACGCCGAATTATGATCAATCAGGTGAATATTCCGTAACATTTATAGTCACCGATGACGGTGAAGGAAATCTTACCGATGAAGAGACCATAACGATAACTGTTAATCACATCAACCGCAATCCTGAGTTATCATATATCGGTGATAAGAATATCGATGAGAATCAAGAACTCTCGTTCACGCTTGAAGCAACCGATCCTGATGAAGACGGTTTGACCTTCTCAGTAGTTGACTTGCCTGAGGGCGCTGATCTTACCGGTGCAGACTTCACC